>CAZWXI010000115.1:0-7673 GCA_964637845.1 uncultured Hyphomicrobiales bacterium
TGGCTTTCTTTGCGGATACTTTTGCTTCTGGTTCTGTCTTAGCAGTGGCTTTCTTTGCGGATACTTTTGCTTCTGGTTCTGTCTTAGCAGTGGCTTTCTTAGTAGGCATTTTTGTCTCTGGTTCTGCCTGAGCCGTGGCTTTCTTTGCGGATACTTTTGTCTCTGGTTCTGCCTGAGCCGTGGCTTGTTCGCTTTTGTCGGAGGCGGGTGTTACAGTCTTACCTTTAGGCACTTCCGTCACCTTAGGTTGCGCATCCGTTTTTACTTTTTTTGTACTTTTCCCGCTAGTTACAACTCTTTCGGATGCAACTTCTTCAATCTTTTTAGTTTTCTTTACCATTGTTATCTCTCCGACTATGTTTAAAAATCTTTTGTATTTTTATTTTGTTATTGTATAAAGTAATTTGGCAATATTAATATATACTAATTTAAAAAACAAGAAAATTTTAAAATTTAGTATCTTTTTATGCTTATTTTGATTATTTCATCTAGAATTTCAACTTCCTCAAATTCTTCGGCAATATCTTCGAAAGAAATTTCACCGGCTAATGTTTCAGTTTTTACGTATTCTTGCCTTATGGTAATTGCTTTGCGAATTTCATTCCCCGAAAAGTATTTTATCACAATCCTATCGGTTACTTCTAATCCGCTTTCCTTACGCATTTTTTGAATTCTGCTGACAAATTCCCTTGATAGCCCTTCGAACATTAGCTCCTCGTCTAATGTAGTATCTAATGCAACAGTTAAATTACCCTCCGAAGCAACAAGCCATCCTTCAATGTCTTGATTTACTATTTCAAGGTCTTCCGGAACAATTTCAAATTCTCCTGCTTCTGTATTAATAGTCAATTTTGAATTTATTTCAAGTTCCTTTATTTCGGGGTCTGTTAATTCTTTAATGCGATCGGCAACTTGCTGAACCTGTTTACCGAACTTTTTGCCAATAATTTTGAAATTTGGTTTGGCAGATTTTTTGACTATATTGGTCTCATCGTCGGAAACATATTCAATCGTTTTAATATTGATTTCCTCCAAAATAATATTTTCGACTGATTGTAGGTCACGACGTTGTTGAGGCGAATTAACGGGAACAAGTATTCTTCTCAATGGTTGTCGTACTCTGATATTCGCCTTTTCACGCAAAAATCTCGCAAGTGAAGTAATAATTTGAGCCTTCTTCATCTTTGATTCAAGTCCCGCATCAATTTTTGAACTGTCGCCGGCGGGAAAATCATTCAGATGCACAGATAACGGCTCAGAAGGTAAACGCAGCCTCAAATACAAATCTTCGCTGATGAAAGGTGCTATCGGCGACATTAATTTTGCAATAATCAATATAACTTCTTTCAAAGTCTGATATGCGGAGATTTTGTCGGCATCTTTTTCCCCTTTCCAAAATCGGCGTCTGTTGCGGCGAATGTACCAATTTGAAAGTTCATCTATAACAAATGATTGCAATGCTCGCGGAGCTTTTGTAAGCTCGTAATTATCCATCAGTTCTGAGTATTCGACTATCAACGTATTCAATCTTGATATTATCCAGCGGTCAATTTCGGGTCGTTGCTCAACGGGTATTTGCTCCTCAGCGCCATCGAAACCGTCTATATTCGCATATAGAGCAAAAAAAGCATACGTATTTGTCAATGAGCGAAGGAAATCGGAAATAACCGTCTTTGCGATGTCATCTTCATTGAACTTGGTTGTCTTCCATGGCGGATTATTGGTAAATAAATACCATCTTACGGCATCAGCACCGAATTTCTCCATAAGTTCGAATGGGTCAATCGTATTGCCAAGACGTTTGGACATTTTGACACCATTTTTGTCCAGTATCAGTTCATTAACTACAATATTTTTGAAAGCGGGTTTATTGAATAAAGCAACGGCGATATTATGCAAAGTATAGAACCATCCTCTTGTTTGGTCAATACCTTCAGCAATGAAATCTCCTGGGAATATTTTTTCGAACAATTCTTTGTTTTCGAACGGATAGTGTATTTGAGCAAAAGGCATCGCACCCGAATCAAACCACACGTCAATTACTTCATGTACACGACGATAAATAGTGCCGTTTTTTTCAAAAATAACATTATCAACAAAAGGACGGTGCAAATCAATTTCTTGTCCGGACTCTGCTACGGGGACTCTTCGTCCGTCCTCGAATTCATATAATCCTTGCTTCAACTCTTCAATCGAGCCGATAGCGAAATAATCGTCTTTATTGTGAGCATTAACCCAAATTGGAAGCGGAGTTCCCCAATATCTGTCACGTGAAAGCGACCAATCTTTGACTTCTTCGAGCCAATTTCCAAATCTGCCGCTACCGATTTCTGGAGGTTGCCAATTAATTTCGGCATTACGTTCTACCATTTCTTGTTTATACTCGGGCGATTTGATAAACCATGACTCACGCGCATAATACATTATGGGGTTACCCGTACGCCAGCAATGCGGATAACTATGCACGTAATCGTTCGTTGTACGATAAATTTTATCGGCATATTTAAGAGCTATTATGATATCCTTATCAGAACCCTCTTCGGTGTGGTCTTTATATACAAATGTTTTTATTGCTCTACCTGCGAATTGCCCCATATCTTCCGTAAAATGTCCATTAGGAGTTACCGGCTGCGCAAATGGCAAATGATGAATTTTCGACATTTGGTAGTCATCTTCACCAAAAGCTGGCGCCAAATGAACCACCCCCGAACCGTCTTCGGTCGAGACAAAGTCGCCCGGTAACACAGTCAGAGCATTAGGATATTCGTTTTTATCAATTTTTACGTACGGAAATATCTGCTCGTAGCTCGTGCCGATAATATCCTTCCCTTTAAATTCCTCGATTATTTCGACATCACCGTCGAGGGCTGAAAGCCGTGATTTTGCGAGCACAAGCTCATCGACAAGTGTTTCATCTTTCTGTTTGCGGGTATTACGAATGTGAACATAGTCAATTTCCAAACCGACGGATAGAGCAACGTTAGCAAGAAGTGTCCATGGAGTAGTCGTCCATACTAATATAAAAGCATTCTCCAGACTTTTCTTAGGTGAAGAGTTGATTTTCAACTTCAGATAACAATTCGGGTCTTTGACGTCCTTATAGCCTAGTGAAAGCTCATGCGAACTTAGCGGAGTTTCTATAGTAGGCGATTGAGGAACTACTTTAAACCCCCTGTAAATCAAATCCTTGTCGAAATAAGTCTTTAAAGCCCACCAAACTGATTCAATATATTCATTTGTACAAGTAATATATGCTTGTTCGAGGTCAACCCAATATCCCATGCGTTTGGTCAAATATCCCCATCCCTGGTCCATTTCAATATTTTTATATACAAAGTCTTTGCACTCTTTGTTGAATTTACCTATCCCGTAAGCTTCAATATCCGCTTTGTCTTTTAGCCCAAGCTCTTTTTCCACTGCTATTTCGACAGGCAATCCGTGTGTATCCCATCCGGCTTGTCTGCGAACATAGAAACCTTGCATAGTTTTATAGCGGCAAACTGTATCTTTGATAGCGCGAGCAATTAAATGATGTACTCCGGGTTTACCGTTGACCGTAGGCGGTCCTTCGTAAAAACTGTAGTATGGATTATTTTCTCGCCATTCCAACGTTTTGTCGAAGATTTTGTTTTCGCTCCAATATTGTAAGATATCGTGCTCAATCTGTGAATATGTGAATCTATCGGGTAACGCCTTGTACATAGCAATTTCCATTTTATAAAAAAATAAAAACAACTCTCTCTCACGAAAGAATTAATTTTTGTACGACGCTGTTAATAGATGTCTATTTTGATTATATGCCGTTATTTGTTCAATTATTTTATTATGTTTGCGTAACATATTATGGAAGATTTCGTATAATAATTTGTTTTTAATAAATTAATTGGTGTTTACAATGATAAAATCCAAGTTTTTTTTCGCAGTTATCATTGCTTTCTTCAGCATATTGATAACGCTCAATTCACAAACAGTTGCAGGCTACAATTTACAAAGCCAGATACCTCTCAATCAGCAAGTTAAAAAAGGCGTCTTGTCAAATGGACTAACATATTTCATTATGAACAACAAAAAGCCAGAAAATCGTGCTGAGTTACAACTTGTTATACTTGCAGGTTCACTCCAAGAAGATGATGACCAAAACGGATTGGCTCATTTTGTTGAGCATATGTGTTTCAATGGAACGAAAAATTTCCCCAAAAATGATCTAATCAAATTTCTTGAGTCCACAGGTGTAAGATTTGGCGCAGATATTAATGCTAGTACCGGCTATGATCGTACTTACTATATGCTTACCATCCCTTTGGATAAAGAAGGATTGCTCGATAAGGGATTACTAGTACTTGAAGATTGGCTCTCCAATGTAACTTTCGACCCCGAAGAAATTGACAAAGAACGTGGCGTAGTAATCGAAGAATATCGCGTCCGCAATAATGCAAACCAACGCACTTTACGTAAGCATATGCCTTATTTAGCTTATGGAAGTAAATACCCTGAACGCGATGTCATCGGAGATACAACTATACTAAGAAATGCCCAGAGAGAAGTATTCGTAAGGTATTACGAAGATTGGTATCGCCCTAATCTTGCCGCACTTATTGCCGTCGGTGATTTCGATGTTGACATGATGGAACAGAAAATCATCAAAAATTTCAGCGATGTTAAAAATCCCGCAAATCCAAGAAAGCGAGAAGATAATATATTCCCAATTCACAAAGACACAAAAGTCAGTATCGCTACCGACCCCGAAACACAATTTTCGTCAATTCAAATGATTTACAAGTTTCCGCAAAGAAATAATTTAACATATGGTGGTGCCAAAAAAACCTTGATGGATGGCTTATTTAACAATGTCTTTACAGAGAGAACCCAAGAATTTTCACGAAACCCCGAATCAAAATTTCTATTTGGCATGGCAAGCCATTCAAAATTCCCCTTAGGTGGAATTGATGCAACAATGATAATCTCTGTACCCAAAAAGGAGACATTACTCGAGGGGTTTGAGGAACTACTGATTGAAGTTTTTAGAACAATTCGTCACGGGATTACGAAGCCAGAATTTGAAAGAGCGAAAGCTCAAATGCTGACTGCGTTGGAATCCGCTTACAATGAAAAAGACAAAACCGAATCAGCGACACTAGCGACTGAACTTTTCAGTCATTTTTACGAAAGCGAAAGTTTTGCGGGAATTGAAGAAGATTACAAAATGTCAAAAGATTTTCTAAATTCTTTCACTATCGAGGAACTCAATAAATATTACAAAACCTATATCAAAGATGACGGCTTAGTAATATTAGCTTCTCTGTCAGATAAAGACTCAAAAATTCCAACCGAGCAAGAAATACTTGCTGTATATAACAAAGTTAAAAACATGGAAATCGCTGCTCGCGAAGACGTTGATACCGATAAACCTTTAATGGCGAAATTGCCCAAACCCGGAACTATCAAAACAACCAAAGACATTAAAGAACTTGTAGTAAAAGAATACAAGCTGTCGAATGGCGTTACGGTTTTGGCTAAGAAAACCGATTTTAAAAACGACCAAGTGATGATGAGAGCATTCAGCTATGGCGGTATATCTCTTGCTTCGGACGCTGAATACTACTCAGCGGCATATGCAAGTAGTATAATTGATGAATCAGGCGTAGCCGAATTTGACAAATCAACTCTCGAAAAAATGTTGTCGGGCAAACAAGTCAGCATAAGCCCGATGTTGAACGATTTAGTCGAAGGTGTAAATGGCGGATGTGTTCCAAGAGATATAGAGACAATGTTCCAGCTTATCCATTTGTACTTCACACAACCACGAAAAGATGAAAACGCAAGCAAAGCTTATATCAAGAGGATGGCGGAATATTTGAGGAACCTGGGGGCAAATCCAAATAGTGTGTTCAACGATACCATTACCGCCGTAATGGGTAATTATCATATGCGAGCCATGCCTGCAACTCCCGAAAAAATCGAAAAAGTAAACCCTGAAGAATCTTACAACTTTTATAGACAACGTTTCGCAGATGCCACAGATTTCAAATTCTTCATAGTCGGCAATTACGATGAAGCCGAATTGGAAAGTCTTTTGAAAACTTACTTGGCGAGTTTGCCGGCAAAAGGCAAAACAGACTATTTTAAAGACCACGGCATCAAAGCCCCCAAAGGCAGTTTCCGCAAAGACGTTTTCAAAGGGATAGAACCGAAAACCTCTGTCAGGATTATCGTAAACGGCGATTTCGATTATAATCGCCAAAATATCCATGCACTTCGCTCAATGATGGAAATATTCAGTGTTAGATTACGCGAAGTAATACGCGAAGATTTAGGCGGTGTTTACGGTATTGGTGCTTTCCCGCAAATCAACCAATATCCGAAACCTAATTACAACATAAACATAATGTTTGGCACCTCCGTAGAGAGAACCGAGGAACTGATTACCGAAATCAAACGCGTCGTTGATGAAATGAAATCCGGTCAATTGGACACTTCATACATCGAAAATGCTAAGGAAATCATGAAACGTGAGCACGAAATCAATTTGAAGGAAAACAGCTGGTGGATGAACGTTCTTTATAACTACACTTACAACAAAGAAGATTTCGATTACGTAATCAACTTTGACAAATATGTCAACAGTATCACACTTGCAGGCGTTACAGAAGCGGCTAAAAAATATTTGAACATGGATGATTGGAAAGAATTTATTCTCTATCCCGAAGATTAATAATTTGTTTTCTCCTTATTTTTATACTCCTTGACTTTCGTTAAGGAGTTTTTTTTTCGACCAGTGCAACAAAACAATTTTTTCTGTGTTTTGCTAAGTGATAAGATGTTTATATGTAAATAATTGGTGTTACAATGAAAATCAAATTTAATGCTATTGTCATTTTCTCATTACTGTTCTGTACTTCTCAAATAATTGTTGCTAATCCCCTTAATCCCGACTATAATTGTGTTGACATGGAATCAGTATTCGAAATGTCGGAAGAAGCCCGATTATACGGTATCAAATTGGAGGAATTCACACGTGATTTCATCAGAAAAAATCATCAATTGCTGAATGTCCGCAAATATATCATACCTGTGGTATTCCATGTTTTCGGGACTGATTTCGCAGGTAAAACAGTTGATGATGAGATAATCAGAACGGCTCTTATGAAGACAAATGAGGACTTCCAGGGGTTGAACGATGATTTCCATGACGTTGACCCTATTTTTGTTGAGAGAAGAGGAACTTTGGATATTGAGTTCAGATTAGCTACAATTGACCCGAATGGCAATCCTACAAGCGGTGTTTTATATTATCCCGAAGAAAAGGGACTTGCTCGCACTGACTCGGCAACACACGCCAAAATTTCTAAAATAGCATGGAACAATTACAAATACATGAATGTTTATATATGTCTCGACTTGATTGGCAATGGACAAGAAAACAATTCAGGCTTTGCTTGGTACCCGAATAAATGGATGTCCGATTTGGGGATAGCACGAGTTGTATATAACGGTAGATACCTCTATGGTAACACGGACAAAGAATTTGCATCAGTTCTGACTCATGAATTCGGACATTGGCTGAATTTGATTCACACATTCGAAGGTGGGTGCAAATTACCAAACGACCATATTGACGATACACCAATGGCTGACCAGCCTGCCATGGGGTGCCGTGGCGCCAAGAATTGCAA
>CAZWXI010000116.1:0-7652 GCA_964637845.1 uncultured Hyphomicrobiales bacterium
AAAAAGCTAAACCAGAAGCCAAAGTTGCTGAGACCAAAACACAGGAAAAAGCTAAGCCAGAAGCCAAAGTTGTTGAGCCCAAGCCACAGGAAAAAGCTAAGCCAGAAGCCAAAGTTGCTGAGACCAAAACACAGGAAAAAGCTAAACCAGAAGCCAAAGTTGCTGAGACCAAAACACAGGAAAAAGCTAAGCCAGAAGCCAAAGTTGTTGAGCCCAAGCCACAGGAAAAAGCTAAGCCAGAAGCCAAAGTTGCTGAGACCAAAACACAGGAAAAAGCTAAACCAGAAGCCAAAGTTGTTGAGCCCAAACAACCCGAAGCAACGAAAAAACCGACATATACAACTAAACCAAAGCCCAAGAGAATAATAGACTTATCAAGTTTATCACCACTCGAAAGAGCAATTTTCAGACGCAAAGGAAGATTACCGAGAGGATTTACGGTAAGTACAGCTAAACCGCCCATCGAAAGCGTACCCGAAACAAAACCGAGCAAGGAATTATCGCAAAATCCGAAAAATGTTATCGTATTCGATACTAATGATGATAACAATTCTTAATGAATATAAAGTGATTTGAAACGTCATATATAAAAGCGATGTCACAAACATCGCTTTTAATTTTTTAAAAAATTTACATGACAATGAGATAATTTAACAAGTTGTGTGTTTATACAAAAAAGGAGAGTAAGAATGTCAAACAAAACATTGGCAATTATCAAACCTGATGCAACAGGCAAGAACTATACGGGAGAAATAATAGCGTCGATTCAAAATGCCGGGTTCAAAGTTCTCGGGATGAAATTAACAAGACTCAACCCCGAAGCAGCGGGTGAATTTTATGCCGTACACAGAGAACGTCCATTTTACGGTGAATTAATAGCTTATATGACAAGCGGACCAATTGTACCATTAGCATTAGAAAAAGAAAATGCCGTCGAAGAGTTCAGAAATTTAATCGGAGCAACAGACCCCAAACAAGCCGAGTCCGGCACTATCAGAGCAAGATTCGGTACAGGCATCGAAGCCAATGCGATTCATGGAAGCGATTCCGATGAAAATGCAATTCGCGAAATAAGCTTCTTTTTCTCTGAAAGCGAAATTGACTTGATAAATGGTTGATGGTCTAATGGCGAAATTTGAAACAATAAACAGTACAATAATTCATACAAACCCCTATTGGGTTTATAAAATGGACGAATATGAGATGCCAGACGGGAATATAGGCAAATACTACTTTGTAGAATCATCCGGCTCGGTATTTATTGTTCCGGAGACTGAAAACAGTGATTTCATATTGGTCAAGCAATTTCGCTACCTGAATTCCCGCTTTAGCCTCGAATTCCCCGGTGGAGGCATCAAACCTGAATTAAGCAATATGGCTAATGCCCAGAAAGAATTAAACGAAGAAGCCGGTGTCCACGCATCAAAGTTAACAAAAATAGGCGAATTTAATCCATACAATGGTGTTACAGCAGAAATTTGCCATGTTTACCTCGCTGAAGAATTATCGAGTACTACGAGCAATCCTGATGTGGGCGAGGAATTTTCAGTTATAAAATTAAACAAAAGCCAAATTGATTCGTTCATAAAAAGCGGTGAAATATGGGACGGAATGACCATTGCCGCCTGGAATTTATATAAGTTGTATGTCAAAGGAGATTGATTTATGAAATTTAGCATGCTTTTAACGACTTTGCTTTTGATTTTGACCCTGAGTTATTCGGATGCTCAACAAAAGGCATCGCCGGAGAGCGAAGCTCTTACTTACACCATAAAAGCCAATTTTCCGGTAAATGTCTCGCACAAATATATATTTACGGAAAAATCCAAAATAACACGTGAATTCAGCGACGGCACATCAAGCGTTTTCAATCGTGAGCTAAAGTACTATTTTTCTTTGAGAGCCCCGAACGAGAGATCGCAAGACGGCTTCACCCTGATAGATGTATCTGTGGATTCGCTTGAATACAAATTTGATGACGGGCAGAACACTGTATTTTTTAATTCGCAAGCCGACGACATACGCATACCCGGCACCGATGACTACAGAATACAAGTTGTTCCGCTTGGAATGAGTTATTATGTGACTTATTCTTCGTATCATGACATAGTCAAAATGGAGGGCAAACGACTGGAAGAGCAAAGAGAATATCTATTAAATCCGGCGACCGGTCCGAGCGACTCATTGGTTAAAAATACATGGCTCATCGGGCTTTCGGAATTTATGCTGAATAATTATTTCGATGTAATCAAAAGAATTCCGCCCGAATTCAAAGCATCGCGGGATACTTCATGGATACGTGCAATACCGGTAGCACTCGAAGGTTCAAGATTTTTAGATTCAGCCAAGTTCTCCCTTAAACAAATAACACCAAGAAATTATGTAATTGAAGGTGTCTCTCAAAATATTAAAGCAATACCATCAATGGCTCGAATGTTCAACATTCAACGCCTATTGCAATTACAAGAAGCCAAAGGGACAAGCAAATATACAATGATGATGCACCCGCGCGGCACCGTTAATGAACTGAAAGCCGAATACCTTGTCGAGTTTACTTATCCGTTATTATCAGATTCGTTCACACAAAAAGTCGAAACAACACGACATTGGGAATTAGTTAATATGTTTATGTGGTAATCAAATTCGAAAGCGATTAAATTTTAATATTAAATAAAATTTGCGTATCTTAGAAAATATGATATGATTTAATTAATCATATCATATTTTTGTATTGGGAGTACCAAATATATTTTGAAGAGAAGTTGAAAATGAGCAAAAAAAAGATTGATTTGAAGGAAATTATCACACCTATCGATATTATTCCAGTATTTGTAATTGCAATAGGACTGTTGATAGCCATATTTTTTCAAGAGATTGCGATACGGCTAATCGGAGTTAGCGTATCGGTGCTTGGCGCAGTTGCACTTTTTATGCTGATATCTCAACGCATTTCAGATACCGTAAAACCCCATTTTCCCAAAAGCTCTGCAAATCACGGATTGGAAGTGACTACAACCAAAGACCATGCAGGTACCCGTCAAACAGTAGAAAATTTTGGAGATTCTTTTGGCGAAGACGATGAGTTCCCAATTTCGGAGACAAGCAAAAGTCAATTCAACAACAACGAAGAAGATATCCGAACAATAGGAACTTTTCGTAACGACGCAAAAGTAGAAGGCGATAGACATGTTACAACAAAAACACCGCCCGCGGCCTTCAATGATAGCTTCTCGGGGATGAGAATAGTAGGTAAAACAAAGAAAAACCACACATCAAAAACCATAGAAACTGATGAAACAAACGCTTCGTATCGAACCACTGAAAATAATATCGAAAAAATTCTGATCACCGAAAGCACAAGCTCCGACGAAGGCGTTATAGGTAATATTTCCGAAGACGTAAGCAAACAATCGGAGGGTATCGGTGTTGCCAAATCACCCGATGAAACATCCATCCCCCCCTATGAAACCCCTCAGCAATCAATAGAAGAAGCTCTGCACATTAATTTTGAAACAAAACTAACTACTGAACCATCACCCAAGCAAGCCTTCAGAGAAAAAGAAGTCAATTTACCACTTTCGATATTCACAGAAACTGACCAACTCTTGGGCGAAGAACCTCGCAAAGAGTTTGAATACTTTTTATCAAGAATTCTGATTATCATCCGCTCAATCACCGACTCTCGCACAGCCCTGTTTTTATTAGCCGATTTTGAAAGAAATGAATTCATCGTCGAATCATTCGTAACGGTCAAACCAGAACTGATAATAAAAAAGAAAAGAATCCCCGTCGCAAATGATATACCTTCGCAAATATTCAACAACGCAAAACCCGAAATTTTGACCGACATCAACCCCTCTGCCGAACTAGACCTGATACCATATTATTCGGAGTACTCCGGGGCGAGTTCATTCGTCGGAGTACCCGTCTTTTGGGGCGAAAATCCAATAGGAGTCGTGTGTGCCGATTCAACAACAAATGATGCTTATAGCTCGGCAACAGTAGCATTTTTAGGTCATTTTACGAAACTCATTTCCGCCTTAGTCAAAAGCTACACACAAAAATACGATTTGCTCCAAGATTCGAAAACGCTTGAAGCAGTAAACCTTTTCAATTATATAGCTACAAACAGCAAATACGGTACCGAAAATTTAGCCGATACGATAGTCAATTCAATTGCAAGACTGTTTGACGTCAGTACAGTCGGGGTCGTTGGATATAATTCCGAAAAACAAATTTGGGAATTGAAGGCAGTAAAATCATCATTCAATTATACCCCGGGGCAGGAAATTACTTACGACGGCTCAATAGTTGGCAACACAATAAATACTTGCAAAAGCAAAAAATTCTTTGCAAAAGATATTTCAAAAATTCGCCATACGAAATACGAACCGAAGTTAGAATCTGGAGAATTCATCAGCATCCCGTTGAGGTCTGCAACGGGAGTATATGGAGCATTATTTATCGAAAATATCTCGAGCAACTTATTGTCTGATTATGACCAAACCGTACTTGAAATAATCGGCATTCATGCTGGCAATGCTATTGAAAGAATGCATTTATTGGAAAATTTACACCGCTCACAATTACTTGACCAAGAAACAGGTTTGCTGAACCCCGCAGCTTTTTATGCACGGATAAGCGAAGAAATTGACAGATGCTCTGATGCCAATCAATACCTCACTTTGTGTATATTCAGAATCGATAAATATGCCGCCCTTGACCCCGTCGAGCATAGCGACAGATATGAATTTGCACGCATAACAGTTATCGAAAAAATCAAAAAATATTTGAAAAGCTATGACAAATTCGGCATAATCAACGATGATACCTTCGGAATACTTTTCATTGCTAAAGAATCAAGCCAAACTAAGCTAGTCGCCGAAAGAATCCGCTCCGAAGTCGCCAATACTGTACTAAACATTGATGGCAGTAAATTCAGCGTAACACTAAGCATTGGAATTGCTGGAATGACACTATCTGACCACGATACGGATTCACTCATTAACAATGCCGCCTCAGCACTTAATAAAGCTCTCGAACAGACAAATAAGGTGCATTTATTCTACTAAAACCTTGCAATAAATGAAACTCGAAAAAATCACAAATAAGTTGCTTGATTTGCTTATTAATTCTGCAACTCCTCTCAGATTATTGGATATTTCCAAATCACTCGGCATCAGGTCTGATTCCACTGATTACGAATTATTACAAGATGCTTTAAACAGGCTTCTCCAAAACGATGTCGTCGAGAAAACTCCAAAAAGACGTTACCAATTGAAACAAAGTCAATCCGAATCAACAATTACCTGTACTCTAAGAATCGAAAATGACAAAGGTATCGTAGAAACAAACCTCAAGCACGCACCAAAAATTGTTGTACTCCAGAAAAACTTAAATACAGCACTTGACGGCGATAAAGTCGTAATCCAACTTCATGCACAGAGAAAAGACAAAAAACCACGCGGCGAAGTAATCAAAATTATCGAGAGAAGCAAATCCGCTATAGTCGGCACAATAGATTTCAACGGATATTATTATTTCTTGATACCTGACGAAGCTCACTACTACGTCGATTTTTTGATACCTGAGACAAAATTGAAAGGTGCAAAACCCGGTGATAAAGTCCGAACGCGACTGTTACATTGGGACGACCCCCAGCTTTCTCCCACAGCCGAAGTACAAGAAATAATCGGAAAATCGGGAGTACCCGTCGTAGAATTTGATTCTATCGTGCGAGAATTTGACCTCCCCGTTGAATTTCCAAACGGTGTAATAGATGAACTCAGAGCAGTAGAAACCACAATAAAACGCAAACCATCGGGCAGAGTGGACTTACGGAAAAACTTAGTCGTTACGATTGACCCTTACGATGCTAAGGATTATGACGACGCTCTATCGCTTGATTTACTATCAAATGGCAATTATAAATTGGGAGTCCACATTGCCGATGTCAGCCATTATGTCCCTGAAAACAGCGAGACAGATATCGAGGCAAGGTTCCGAGGCAATAGCGTCTATCTCGTTGACAGAGTAGTGCCAATGCTGCCCGAACTGTTATCCAACGAAATTTGCTCGCTTAAGCCGGGGCTTCCTCGACAGACTTTTTCAGTATTTATGGAAATTAACCCCAAAGGACAAGTAGAGAACTACGAAATTGCCGAATCTATAATCAAAAGCAAACGCAGATATAACTACGATGAAGTGCTTGAAATTATTGAAACAGGCAAGGGCGATAATGCCGACTTTATACTCGAGCTTCATAAATTGTCCCAAATTATGAGAAATCACCGTTTCCAAAAAGGCGGAATTGATTTCGATACTACTGAGTATAAGTTTTTACTTGATGAACTCAAACAACCCATAGAAGTTATGCTCAAAAAAACGACAAAATCCACCTCGCTCGTAGAAGAATGTATGCTTGTTGCAAATCAAACCATAGCAAGACATATAAACGCTTTAAGCAAATTATATAAAATCGAGCTACCTTTTATATATAGAATTCATGAAGCTCCCGACCCGAAAAGAATTGCCGAAGTAATGGAATTTATTTCCTCACTGGGGCATAATGTAAAAAAGAAAAAAATTACCTCTACAGATATTAACAAAATCCTGAAACATTTCCAAAACGACCCCCGGCAAACTGTCGTAAATCAAGTTCTTATACGCTCAATGGCTAAAGCTGTTTATGCACAGAAAAACATTGGCCATTACGGGCTTGGTTTTTTCGACTACACTCATTTCACCTCACCGATACGCCGCTATCCCGATTTAATCGTACATAGATTACTGAAAGAATACATTAAGGAGAAACCCTCACCTGATAGACTCAGCTACCTGAAAATATTCATCAAAGATTGTGCCTATCATACCTCGAATACCGAACGTATCGCCATGGAAGCCGAAAGAGCATCAATAAAACTCGCTCATGCGGTAATGTCGCAAAAATATGTCGGAGATGAATTCGACGGTACAATAACGGGGGTGACCGGATTCGGCCTATTTGTCCAAATGGATAATATATATGCCGAAGGACTTTTACACATTAAAGACATTGACGATGATTACTACGTCTTCGAAGAAGCAAAATACATGCTTGTAGGCAAGCGCAAAAAAGGAACTTTCGGGCTTGGCATGAGAATTCGAGTAAAAATAATGAAAGTCAACGTAAATAAGCGGAATATTGACCTTGCATATGTTAAATCTTTAGAATAAAGCAATGTTTACAGGATTAATAGAAGAAATCGGAAAAATAGCATCAATCAGAAATATCGGCGGCGGACGAGACATCGTCGTTTATGCAGAAAAAATCATGGATGACCTGAAAATTGACGATTCGGTATCACTCAACGGAGTATGCCAAACAGTTGTGGCAAGAACCGATAAAACATTCAGCGTAACAGCGGTCGAAGAAACTTTACGCAAGACAACACTCGGCACGATGAGGAGCGGAGATTACATCAATTTGGAAAGAGCTGCTTCCATAGGTGACAGATTGGGCGGGCATATTGTGCAGGGGCACGTTGATTGTGTCGCATATGTCAAATCCATTGAAAAAGAGACAACTGGAACACTCATATGGTTCGACTATCCGAGACAATACCATAAATATATTGTTACACACGGTTCGATAGCAATAGACGGGGTTAGTT
>CAZWXI010000117.1:0-7358 GCA_964637845.1 uncultured Hyphomicrobiales bacterium
ATCATTTGCCTATTTCAAACGCGGTTCGGTACTGATGCAAATAGAAATGTACCGCGACGCACTCAACGACTTCAACAATGCCATTATGCTAAACCCCGATTTTTCCTTCGCATACTTCAAACGCGGCTCGGCAAAGTACAATCTTAGCCATTACAATCCCGCAATTGAAGATTTTTCGACAGCTATCGAGCTTAATCCCGATTTTTCCTTCGCATATTTCAAACGCGGGATGTGCCGACTAAAATTAAAAGAACTCGATGAAGCACTCAGTGACTTCAATCAATGCCTCGAACTCAACCCAGGATATATGCCCGCTTACCTTAACCGTGGCAACCTCTATTTCGACATGAGGGACTACGAAAACGCCGCAAAAAATTATACTTCGGCACTTACAATCGAGCCGGGACAAGCTAAAGTCCACATTGCAAGAGGATTGGCATATTCGCACATCGAACGTTACAAAGCCGCACTCGATGACTTTTCCGCCGCTACATCAATTAATCCCGATTCACCACTCGCTTATAACTACCGAGGATTGATTTACAACAAAATAAAATACTTCAATGTCGCCATCGAAGAATTCAACAAAGTGATTGAACTCGAACCCAACAATGCCGATGCTTACAACAACCGCGGTATAGCTTACTTTTGGCTCAAGGAATACGAAAAAGCCGTGAGGGACTACACTAAATCGCTCGTACTTATGCCGGAATCATCGCATCTGTACTTCAATCGTGGCAACGCACTCTATTACATGAAAAAATTCATCGAAGCCGTCGTTGACTTCGATAAAGCCATAGAACTTCAACCCGGGCTTACTTCGGCTTATTTCGGTCGTGCAAATTCATCAATGCATCTGAACAAATTCCGCGACGCAATGAAAGATTTCAGTCGAGCCATTACACTCAATCCCAAGTTTTTTCAAGCTTATGTAGGACGCGGTAATGCATACATGAAATTGAAACTATTCAAGAAGGCCCTAGAAGATTTCACGCTCGCAATTGAACTAAACCCCGAAAATCCCGCTTGCTACCTGAATAGGGGCATGGCTTTCAAAATGGACGGCAAAAACGAAAAAGCCGCTCTCGATTTTCAAGAATACATCCGGCTTTCTCCGCGAAACACACGCTCGGTTATTCAAGTGAAGAACTGGCTCCGAAAAATGCACTTCCCGCTCCAACGTATTACCTGAACGGCGATTCGAGCAAAGTTAAGCTACCCTCATCGGCATTCATTCGTGCCAAGCAGCTCATTGGTATTGTTAGTTGATTTTCGGTATGCCCGAATAATAGCCCGTAAAATACGGGAATTTTTAATTCGGCAAAATAGCTGTCCAGCACTTCACCTAAAGTAAAATCCCAAGTAGCTTGCGAAGTTCCCGCTACACAATCATCGCATCTGCCGAAAATTATTCCCTTAACTTTACCGAAAATGCCCGCAAGCCTTAATTGATTGAGCATACGATCTATACGATAAGGGGGTTCAGCGACATCTTCGAGCAAAAGCAGTTTACCGGAAAAATCCGGCAAATATTCCGTGCCTAGCAATGAAACAAGAAGCGATAAATTCGAACAAAGTATTTCGCCTTCCGCTTCTCCACTCACAATGACTCTCGTCCTGAACGGATTACGCGGGCTTGCTCCGGACTGTGGATTACGCAATATCAGTGGATACTCGGCACTTCCGAATACAAGATTACGGAAATTACTGCTCGTAAATATATTGAAAGGCGAAAGCAAAACGGGTGCATGAAAGCTTACAAGCCCCGCTAATTTGCCGATAGCAAGATGTATGGCACTTATATCACTATATCCGACGAACATTTTGGGATTATTCTTAATTAAATTGTAATCAATTTTATCGAGTAATCTCCCCGAACCATAACCACCCCGCAGACAGAACACGGCTTTTACGCCTCTGTCGGCAAACATCTCGTGCAAATCGTCCAATCGCTGGTTGACCGTTCTAGTTTTGTATCCCGAACCCGTTATTACGTTTCGAGCAAATTTAAAATTTAAATTAAAGTAATTCAAGATTTCTTCCGCACGCAAAATATCATCTGGTGAACTTACTGCCGTACCGGGAGCGATTACACCGACCGTATCGCCTTCGTTTAATTTGTCGGGCTTGATTTTATCGCCATGCGAAGTTTCCGCAAACAATTTATCGCCTGATGCCAAAAGCGACAAGGAACCCGCCCCCAGCACCTTCAAAAATTCATTTCTATTCATTACCGAACCAAATTTGTTACTTTTATCATTAATACATAAAAATAGTGATTTTCTCGTTAATTCGTCATTATATTGCATTTTATTATTGTGCAAATTTTGTAAAAGATGGAACTTCTCTTAGAATGTGAACTCGAATACGATGAAGATAAACCTTTCGGTAAGAATATCGAAAGCGACCACGATTTTTTGATGCAAGAAATTGACAAATCCGGTGCTGAACCGGATAAGAAATTAATCAGCAAAGCATTTTATTATTGCGTTGAGAAACACCAATATCATCATAGAAAATCCGGTTATCCTTATTACACTCATCCACTGAATACTACCCTGATTTTACTCAACGAAATGCAACTCCACGACACAAATTCGATAATCGCTTGCCTACTGCACGATTTGCTCGAAGACTCCGAGGATGTGAAAAAAGAAGACCTCATAGAGCTATTCAACGAAGATGTAGCCGAGATGGTTGACGGCGTAACGAAGATTTCTCATTCGGAGATTATTAAATCCGACAGAGACACAAATGAAAGCGAAGATGATACCACCCAAACAAAATCCAAAGCCACCAAAGCTGAAACATACCGCAAGCTCTTTATGGCTCTTGTGCGCGACGCCCGAGTAATAATGATAAAATTAGCCGACAGACTGCATAACATGCGTACATTGCACTATTTGAAACCCAAGAAACAGACCGAAATAGCCCAGGAAACATTAAATTTTTACATACCCATAGCACATCGTCTCGGATTATTACGAGTAAAAATGGAATTAGAAAATCGCTCTTTTTACTACTCCAATCGCCGGAATTATGAAGCAATCCGCACCGCACTGAATGCAAAACGTCGCGAATTTATCGACTATATACGCGTTTTTTCGGATTTAATCCAAAATTCGCTCGATGCTCAACATCTGAAGCATATCCTGTCAGTAGTTCACAAGCATGAATACGAAATCCACAAAATGACCCAAGACGGCAAGTCCATCGGCGACATAGATAACTTCTATTCAATGGTAATCATATTGAATACCGACGATGTTCACGAATGTTATCGCGCTCTCGGAGTACTCACAAACGCATTCAACACGATAAGTTTTGTGGATTACATTGCCAAACCCAAGCTCGACTGGTACAAATCGCTCAATACGGAATTGATTGGACCCGACGGTAAACACATCGAAATCCTTATCCGAACTCGAGAAATGGACAAAATCGCCGAAGAGGGCTTCGCATCAAAATTCTCTTTGAAAATCGGTCGAGTAAGAGCGCTAAAATTCACAGATGCCGAAATTGACGAATGGGGCGAATGGATGCAAGGCATGATTGAAGAATTCGGCGAGAACGCCTCGCAAATCATTTGGGACTCATTAAAAGTAAATTTATTCGACTCAGAACTGACCGTCTATTCAAAAGAGGGTACACCCATTCAATTACCTCAGGGTTCTACTTTGGTAGATTACGCTTTTGCACTGTCCGATGAATACGGCTTGCACTGCGTCACGGGCAAAGTCAACAGCTCATTCAACGATTTAAATTATAAGCTCCAATCGGGCGACCAAGTTGAAATAATAAAATCCGATAACGCACTTCCGAAGTATGAATGGCAAAAAAGTGTCGTATCGCATCGCGCTGTTTCAAAATTGTACAAATACTTCAAGCTCAATCCACCCAAATCAACCGTAAGGAAAAAACTGAACGGAAATTACGATACAAAACTCCTAATCAAAGGAGAAGACCGCGAACTGATGCTACTCGACATTACCGAAGCAATCGGCAAATCAAATATCAAACGCATCAATCTCGATACCGCAGATTCACAATTTGAAGGAGCCCTCACAGTTATGGTCGAAAACATCGAAGAACTCAACAGAATCATGATTCGATTACTTACCGTAAAAGGTGTGACTGATGTAAAACGCATTTTTGAAGAAAATTAAAAATTAAATTGCAACCATTTTTTTCATAGCGTGTAATTCAGTCAGATTTGTTTTTTGAAAAAAATGATTTAAACCTTTTGCAAAAATCAGGAATCTAAATAACGAGAACTTTTAATAATTTCAGGAGATTTTAAAATGATTAAGAATTTTGTTTTAGCCGCCATTATTTCATCGGCACTCATCATCAGTTCTTGCAGTGAATCACCGAATTCCGCAAGCACAGACAAGTACAGCGATATACAATCCTTTGTAGTTGCTGAATACAACACCACAGGCTTCGAGCTTCAAGACGCAACGTTTGAAACTGGTATGACAATTACTCCGATTGTTACCGACGACTACGGCAATACACAACGCTTGGAACCACCGAACAAAAAACCGAGCCACGTCAACAAAATGATGGCTATCGGCATGATTTTACGCCAGCTTAATTTAAGCGAAGAACAAATCGAGCTTGTCAAAGAATATATGATTGCCCATAGACTTTGCGAATGGGAATGGCTCAAGATGCTGGAAAAATCACGTCGTGAAATCATTGCCAAAGGCAACGAAGCCCGTCAGGAAATCATAAAGAGTTACAAAAATGGTGAAATGACTCGTGAAGAAGCCGCACGCGCTATCCATCAGTTAAACAACAGAATCCGCGAAGCCCTGCAAAATAACCCCGTTAATGAAATTGTTCGCAAAGGTCTGCAAGATTGCTGGAATGTTTTCTTAAGTAACATTAAGAGTGTTCTTACCGATGAGCAACTTGCAAAGTTCGAACAATGGCTCGAACGCATCGCTAACGGTGGTAGCAATCTTGATGGTCGCAAAAAAGACGACCGCAAAAATGATGACGGCAAAAATACCGGCGGTGGACGCAGTACCGATGGCGGTACCGGCAACACTCGCGGATAAAAGAATCTGAAAATTTTTAGTGAGCTATCCGTTTGGGTAGCTCCTTTTGTTTTGTAATCATTAGGATTATTATTCGTCAGATTGTTTAAGTTTAACTATTCGGAGATGCTCATGAAGTACTTTGGAATGATTTTATTCGCATTCCTGTTGGCAAGTAATCACTTATCGGCCGAACTCAGCATAGGACCAAAAATCGGCTATACAGCCACCCGCCTTTCGGTAGATGCAGCCGATATTTCCGGCTCATTCAGAAGCTCATTCCAATACGGAGCCTTCGCACGCATAGGCGATAATCTCTTCCTCCAGCCCGAGTTCATGCTGACACGTAAGGGAGGTTTCCTCAGTCACGAAGGCAAAAGCTACCAACGGACACTTAATACAATTGATCTCGCCTTAATCGGTGGACTTTACGTTTTCGATGGCGGAACTACCAATATCAGCTTACAAGCGGGTCCGGTTGCTTCGATATTTACGGACAAAGGCGTGTTCGAAATACCGGATGTCCTCGAAAAAAGCGAAGTTAAAGACCTAATGTGGGCACTCCAATTCGGTGCAGGTTTAGATTTTCTGATTTTTACACTCGATGTAAGATATGAATTAGGAATGAGCAGTATTTATCGCGGTGACTACGATATTAAGAACTCACTGATTCAAGTAACTCTTGGCGTGAAACTCTTTTCAAGAAAATAACTAGTAGCCGGGAAAGAAAGCTATACGAACGAAATGGTACCAAGACAGACATTACAGAAATTGAAGAAGATGATATGCTTGCCAAGACATTGAGCACATTATATGACAATACGAACATCGTACATGATATTTTTAATAGGATTTATTTCTATCAGCATTGTTTTAGGACAAGCAACAGTGGAAAAGAACCCTTTGATTTTATTTGTGGACACAACAGCAGGCGAGTATGGCTACAAAAATTTAAATGGTGACACAATTATTCCCTTAGGTAAATACACCATTTGCTATACCGATACCTTTAAGACTTATGCTATTGTTGCTGTACCATACAAAGGATTTGTAGCTATTGACCGGCAAGAAAATGTCATATATCATGTTTTTGCTTTTGATAATGGACCGGATTATGTTTCCGAAGGGCTTTTCCGCATAGTTATTGAAGGAAAAATCGGCTACGCTGATTCTGCAACCGGCAAAATTATTATTAGACCTCAGTTCGACTGTGCTCGGCCCTTTGAAAACGGCATAGCTGAGGTTTCAACAAACTGTAGAACACAGTATGATGGAGAGCATTCAACTTGGTTGAGTGACAGTTGGTTCTATATTGATAGGACGGGAAAGAGAGTTAAGCCTCCAATAGCAAAGTAAATTACAACCTGAAAAAGAAAGAAAGTGTATCTATTAAACGACCTTTCATGAAACACTGCCAACAGCACTTTCCGCAAGCACTGGAACAAAGTCAAGCTAACAATTGTACTTTAAATCCCAATTTCTTCTTATCATAAAATCTTCCAGAATTCGTTACCGTTACAAAAATAATACTTCGGAATTTATGAATGCTGATATTATAAGTTATAACGAACAACAGACAACCACTGATAAGGATATCTGCGACCTGCTTGCCACAACGATTGACAGCGAGTTAATCGGAGCAGAATCAAAAATTTGGCATTTACATCCTGTTTGGTTTTTGCAAGGCAACCCGATTGTTGGTTACAGTAAACAGAAAAAAGGAATTAGACTGATGTTTTGGAGTGGAGCAGATTTTGATGAAGAAAAGCTAAATGTTAAAGGCGATAAATTCAAAGATGCTTCGATATTTTATAATAACTCAACTGAAATTAACATTGATGAATTAAAACTTTGGCTCAAAAAATCAAGCGAAATCCAATGGGATTATAAAAACATTGTAAAGCGCAAAGGACAATTAGTGAGGTTGAAACAGCTATGAAGACAACACCCGAGCATGATGAGCGAATGGCAAAAATGACTTTCGCATCTGTATATCCGCATTATGTAACTAAAGTAGAAAGCAAAGGAAGAACGAAAAACGAATTGCACCAAGTAATCAAGTGGCTGACCGGTTTTGATGAGAAGACACTCCAAGAGTTGATTGACAAGAAAGTTACGTTTGAGACATTCTTCCGTGATGCAACTTTGAACCCGAATGCTCATCTGATTACAGGTGTAATTTGTGGCTACCGTGTAGAAGAAATCGAAAATCCTTTAACCCGCCAGATCAGATATTTGGACAAGATGGTAGACGAATTAGCCAAAGGCAAAAAGATGGAAAAGATTTTGCGAAGCTAAACATACACACATAAA
>CAZWXI010000118.1:0-7283 GCA_964637845.1 uncultured Hyphomicrobiales bacterium
CAGATTTAAATACCGATATTGCAGATTCCATCAGCATAGCAATCGAATTGTTGAATTCAAAAATTGAATTAACTAAAATCATAGGTTTAAGTAAATTCGATGACTTCGATGTTGAGATTGAAATCAAACTCAGCGATAATTTAACTTTGCCAGATAGATTTACACTCGAGAAGAATAATACAAAGCTCAAACTTGCTCACCAAAATAAGAAAATTGCAGAAATCGAACTCGGAATAGCCAACTCTACTCTATTACCACAACTAAACTTTTACAGTAACTACAGTATGTCGCGAGCAAAATCTCAGTCAGGCTTCCTAATAGAGAACTCTACAACAGGCGGTAATTACGGAATAACGCTTTCGTACGGCATATTTGAAGGTTTTAATCGCCGCAGAAATATTGAAAATGCTTCAATCAGAATTGAAATGAGCGAGATAGAGTATAATTTACTCGCAGAAACCATAGCCTCTCAGCTTAAGAAGGAGTACAACACGACCAAATTGCTTAACAACAGGCTGAAATTTGATTTGGAAAACATTTCGGTTTCTGAAGAAAATATGCAGTTAGCTACCGAAAGACTTTCTCTTGGAGTAATTACCCCCCTAGAATTCAGAGAAGTTCAGAATAAGCTCAATCAAGCTCGCACGCGACTTACCGAAACACTGTATTTGTTAAAATTAAGCGAGACTTCGATACTCCACTTGTCTGGCTCACTAATCGAGCAAAATTAAATTTTCGTTTTTAAGAAAATATACTTATTTTTGCGTGCTTCCTTAGCTCAGCAGGTTAGAGCAACTGACTCTTAATCAGTAGGTCGTGGGTTCGAGTCCCACAGGAAGCACGGTAATCAATTCCCCAGCTTGACCAGCCATGCTTCGGACAAGCTCACACATTTTCAAAACCTTTTAAAATTACTTTCCTTGCACGTTTCGTCCATAATGCTTAATTTTGGCTTTATTAACTTGTAATATTATCATACGTTTATGAAAGAAGTATATTATTTTTCGCACGACTCAATGCACGAAATGATGAAAAAATCCTATGCCTACTGGCTGACTACGGTATCATGGGCTATGGTTCTTTCTGGGCACTGCTCGAAATGATGTTCGCTGAACAAGACACATCATTCAGCCATAAGTACATAAAAAGCGTCGCTTATAGCTCGAAGAGCAAAGTCGGATTTAGTCGGGCTTTGCAAGCGTAGCTGAGGCATATTATATCCCCTTCATCCACCCCAATCCCGCCACAGATTACATCTACATCAATTTCAACGACTTAGAGGGAGACGATCCCCCCTCTAATAAGAGGGGGTTAGGGGGTGTTAAAATATTCAACACGCTCGGGCAATGCGTAAGTCACCTCACCCCGACCCTCTCCAAAGGAGAGGGTGGAAGAATTGATGTGTCGCAGTTGCCTGTGGGTGTGTATTTAGTGCGGGTTGGCAGTCGGGTGGAGAAGTTTGTGAAGTGGTGAGACAATAATGACTTAGAGCGTGACAGTCCCCCCTCATATAATAGCGGGTCAGGGAGTGTTCGGATTTACAACACATTCGGTCAATGCGTAAGTCACCTCACCCCAAGCCTCTCCAAAGGAGAGGGCGGAAGAATTGATGTGCCTCACTTGCCACCGGATGTGTTTTATGTGGGTTGGGAATAGAGTCGAAAAGTTTGTGAAATGGTGAGTCCGCTAATCTCTTATATTTGTGCCCACATTAATGGGGCAATCTCAAGCTAAACTGTTTTACTTGGAATTTGTATTGTAAAAACAGAACCCTTTCCGAATTTACTGTCAACTGTTATTATACCTCCGAGTTTTTTGACTAATTTTTCCGTGATTGTCAGCCCTATACCTAAACCGTCATAATTTCGATTTATTCCCTCACTTCCTTGTCTGAACGGTTCGAATATAATAACGAGTTTTTCCTTGTTGATACCTATACCCGTATCGGAAATTTTGAGTTCAAGAATATCATCATATTTATTGGATATAGTTTTAGCTTCTACTTTTATCGCACCGGCAAATGTAAACTTTATAGCGTTATCAATCAAGTGATAGAGGATTTGGCGAATAAACTCTTCATCGGAATATACTGGTTTCAGACTTTGCTCATAATCGAAATGCAATGAAAGTCCTTTATTGTGAGCGACAGATTCAAAGTTAAGTCTGAGATTTACCATTAAATCACTCAAGTCAATCAACTCTTTCTTGACCATTAGTTGCTCTGATTCTATCGCCGCAAGTGTGGAGATTGAAGTTAGAGTCGCATTGAGTCTTCGCGAAGACTCTTTTATATAAGATAACATATCTGATTCATCTTGATTTTCACAGCTTTTCATAAGTATATCAGTAAAGCCTATGATGCTTGTTAAAGGTGTTCTGAATTCATGACTAATCAAACTGAGCATTATAGTTTTGAATCTATTTGCTTCGTGATTCCTGTTTAATTCTTTAATTAACACATCTTTCCCATGGAAGAGAATTTTTGAGGCATCTAACAATATAAGCAAGTGAAAAGAGGACGGTGAAATCGGTAAAACTTTGACAATAGCATCTGTATGTACATAATCGCCGTTAGAAGTCGTTAATCTGAATCTCGGGACTTTATAATCTTTATAATTGAAAAAATTGTGGTCATAGACAATGCTTATAATTTCATTAATCGACTTATCGTCAACAATATCTTTTATGCTTTTATCGCTAAATTCAAAATATGAGTACCCTGTAATATTGGGCAATGTCTTGCTGTACCTTAGTGTTCTTAAGTCTTGATCTAAAACCCAAATAGCATCCGATGAATGTTCAATCAAAAACTCAAAGTATTCTGTGCCGAGAATTTGCGGGTTTAATTCGTCGTGTTTGATTTGCTTTCCTTTAAAATTCATGCTAATCCTCAATATTTTTTGCCAACGGTATCGTAAAGTTGAACGAACTTCCCTTTCCTAACTCGCTATCGACCCAGATTTTCCCTTGATGAAAAGCAACAAATTCTTTGCATAAAATAAGTCCTAACCCGGTGCCTTTTTCATCTCTCGTCCCATTGGTCGAGAAACTGCTTTCGAGGGTAAATAATTTCGCTTGATTATCATTAGATATACCAATACCTGTATCAAGCACATTAATACAACAAAATTCGAGATTTTCATCGTAATCGCCGGCAGATACGGTTATGTTACCACCTTCGGGAGTGAACTTCGTGGCATTAGTGATAAGATTCCTAAAAATAGTATTTAGCATGTTCGGGTCAGCATAAACTTTATAATGTTGAGCAATGTGGTACGAAAGACTTATATCTTTTGATTCTGCATTTATCCTAAGCAAATCTATATTATTAACAATCAGTGTCTTTAAATCCAGCACCATGGGGTTAAACTGTAATAACCCACGTTGTGAGCGCGACCATAGAAGAAGATTTTCAAGTAATTCATAAACATTTTTTGCTGAAATATGAACTTCATCTAAAAATTCCTTAATCTCTTCCTTGCTCAACTCATTGAATTTTCCTACCAAAAAGTCCGACACACTCAAAAATGAACTGATGGGATTTTTTAAATCATGCGCAATTATAGAAAAGAACTTATCTTTGGTAACATTCATCTGCCTTAATTCATCATATTGCTTGTTAAGTTTTTTCTGTTGCTCGAGAACGGTTTCATTGGCTTCGTTTAACTTTTTCACCATTTCGTTAAAAAATTTCGCAAGTTCACCAATTTCATCACTTGATTCAATAGAGGCACGTGTGGACAAGTCTCCTTCAGATACTTTCACGACAGATTGCCGGAGGTGAGCTACGGGATTTGCTAAACTGCGGGAAACAATAAATGCCAAAAATATAGAAGAAATCAAGGCAAGACCGAATAAATATATCAATACTGATTGTAGGCTTTCAATTTTTACAGTTTCTTCCGTTACAATTGCTCTTATTAGCTTTTTGAACTGAATTTCTATGCTATTCATTTCTTGCTCAAGAGCATTCAAGCCAGTGTTTATATTCACATAATTCGAAAAACTTTTGAGATAATTATCGGCTAAATGCTCAATTTCAATTTTTGTGTCATCGCTTATTCTTGACTTATTTACAGCATTAACTACCTTACTCATTTCTTCCGTTACTTTTTGGACATATTCAAATCTATGCCTCATAATGTAGTCCTTCTCCCGCCGCCTTACTTGGAGCAGATAAACTTGTGCCCGGTCAAGTTTGGTTTCTTCAAGTTGCCTCTCAATTGCATGAGCAGCTCTACGTAGTTTGCCCTCAACTCCGTCATCTTCATTTAAACCCATTTCAGCAATTAATTCGATGTAATCCCGAATCAAATTCGCATAAGTTTGCTTAATTAGAGATAAATCCTGAATTCGTTCATCTTTTTGCAATATTGATATCAATGAATCTATGATTAAGAAATTTGACTTAATCTTTTCGTAATTGCTTGCATATAGCTCTGTGAACGCTGAATCTCTCCGCACCAACATCTCGAGGCGGAGTTGGCTGCTTTCAAGTATCATTACCTCAAGTTTGGCATAGTTTTCTTTCTTATTGTTCAAGTAAAAAGAATACCACGAAAATCCAACAACAATTGTCATAAGTACGAACATACTCCCGGTCAGGAATATCATTTTCGTAAATAGTCTGATTTTCATAAAATCTCAAAATGTACGACATTCAAGGAGCAAAATTAAATTTTCATTGTTAATTATCAGTTAATAGTTCAATAATAAACAATATATTATGAGGATTATTATTGGAATTGCCAACAAGCTATCGCTAAGTATAAACTTTCAATTTTTTTTATCCGACAATATTGATTAGATTTACATTTTTGATTTTGATAAAAATGGTAAAATAAACATGTTGAATATAGCATTATTCGGACCTCCCGGTGCAGGAAAAGGCACTCAATCAGAGTACCTGATAAAAAAATACAACCTGTTCTATATCTCAACCGGCGATTTACTCCGCAAAGAAATCGAACTCGACACTAAAATCGGACGGGAAGTAAAAGACGTCGTAGCTAAAGGTGGCTTGGTATCCGATGAGATAATTGTGCAGATTATCGAAAAAACCATAACTGATAATACAAGCTTCAACGGATTTTTATTCGACGGCTTCCCGCGAACCTACGTCCAAGCATATATTCTGGAAGGGTTGATGCTTAAGCTCAATACTTCGTTGAACTGCCTTATCAGCATTAATGTTCCGGAAGAAGAATCAGTGAAAAGGCTGCTCGGAAGGGCCAAATCTTCCAGTCGTTCCGATGATAACGAAACAGTTATCCGTAATAGATTGCAAGAGTATAACAATAAAACAATACCCGTGCTGAAATTCTTCAAGAGTCGCGGGATTTACCACGAAGTTAATGGTATGTTGAGCGTCGAAGGTGTCCGTGATGAAATTACAGCCATTGTCAAAACTGAACTCAGCAAGAGCTTGCTCAACATAGTGCTTTTCGGTTATCCGGGCTCGGGACGCAGTGCTCAGGGGCGTGCATTAGCAGAACAATTCGGGCTCGAGTATGTCTCGACGGGAGATATGCTCGACCATGAAGTTAAAAACGACACTAAATACGGCAAACAAATCCGCAAACTTTACGAAGAAGGAATTCTCGACCCCGACCAAGTAGGCCAACTTGTACCCGATGAAATCGTCGTTCAATTAATTGAAAAGAAAATTGCCAACGCCCAAGACGTCAAGGGATACATTTTCAAGGGTTTCCCGAGGACATTAGTTCAGTCGTATATCCTCGATGGGTTGCTCAAAAAGTACACATCATCCATCACGAAAGTTATCGAAATCGAAGTCCCAACGCTGGAACTCATTCGCAGATTAGATTCACGTGGTAAAACAGATGGGAGCCGTCCTTACGATACTGATTATGCTAAAATCATCCAACGACTTCAAGAGCATGAAACTCAAACCGTCCCCGTAATAGCAAAATACATGAAGCTGCATAACGGTATCAAAATTGATGGCAGAGGCACATTTGAAGAAGTCAACCAAAAAATTGCACACGAAATTGAAATCGTACTTAAAGATATGAGGTAAAGTGTGAGTAGCTCAATTTTATCAAGAATTATATTTGAGTTATTTGAATGAGGTCATAATGAAAAACTAAATATTGACTATTATAATCCAAACATTCTCACTTCACAAGAGTCAGAAATGCAGCTTCGCATAAATCGTTGCTAATCTCATTTTGCTTCTTGCCATTTGTAATAATTTATATAATAATTTTCTTCGTCGCCTGTAATTACGATAAGTTCGTCTTCTTTAAATGGGTTAGCCGATATTCCGTGAACTTGATGTTTTTGAAAATAATCGGATTCATACCTGAAGTGCTTTTTCAAATCCCCGTCTCTGTCGTAAACTTGTATCAGGCTCGTGGCGCTATGTTTATTGCCATCACGTCTCGGAAATCGCGCATAAACGAGAATATGATTATCTTCTGTGATGCTGATTTTTTCTACCATGAAGTTAAGTCGTTGAGCTTTGGTTAAAAAGTCGCTCCCATCAGAGAATTTTTGATAAAATTCATCGTTATTTACTTCAAATTGTAATGGAAATCTCTTATTTGTATGATAGTTATACAAGGTATCATTTATTGGAAATACATACCACAGTTCTTTATTATTGTCAATTGTCATCAAGGGATAAGAAAAATTTTGGAATACCTTGTAATCAATATTTTTATCTGGTAATAATGCACCGTAAGATTTTTCATTGCTGCTTTTGTCAATTTCCGCAATAGTGTAGAATTTAATGGTTTTAGGGTCTTCTTTGCTATATATTGGATGAAAACTGGGAAAAACATGCATATATATCAATAAATTATTTAATTCATCAGTTAATGATAAAATTTCTGATGTCATTTTTGTATATTTAAAAGAATCAATATAATAATTAATTATTGGAATATAATCTAATACATTCAGATTTTCGTCTAATTGAACAATTAATGGCTGATACGCTTGAAAATAAATGACATTATTATTTACTAACTCTTTACCATCAATTTGAATTTTTATTATTACAAAATAATTATTCTTCAATTTATTATAATGAATTCCCTCTACACTGTGCTTATAAGCCCTTAAAAATCTTGACCATACATCTTCATTAATTTCTCCGTGTAATTCAATTTGTCTTTCAATCAATCTTCCGCTGTTTAAAATGTCGTAACCCTTTTTAACTAAGTCATTAGAGTCTGTGATTACAGCCAAAAAAGTATCAATTAATTTCCAGTCGGGAACATAGTGCCACAAGAGATTCCCCGTTGTATCATACAGTT
>CAZWXI010000119.1:0-7272 GCA_964637845.1 uncultured Hyphomicrobiales bacterium
GATTGTAAAAGCGAATAAGCGCCTTTGCTCAAAATAACTAATTCGTTTGTCAAGCAAATTATTCAACTCTATATTTGAAAAGGTCCAAAATTTCAAACTGTTCTCTATAACGGGTATAGCATTATTCAATAGTTCAGTTTTACTAACATAACTGACTGAATTTTCCTCTAAAGATGCCGTAAGTTTAATTAATTTATCAAAACTCGACTTGAAATCAAAATATGATGGGCGCACTATATTCATCAGATTCGGATTAGTTCCGTAAAATTGCTCATCTTCCAGAATAGCAGTATTTAATGACGAATAAATATTATCAATTTCACTTTGTAGCGAATTTCTTGTATATTTCAAATATCCGGTGATTTCCGCATTGGGGTCGGAGATATATGCTGATACAAAATTTACATAATCTGATAGTTCCATCTTGAATTTTGGCAATGACAATAATGTAATATCAATCATGTAATAAGTATCTAAGTCTGGGTCTAAAATCAGTCCTGATTCATCGCGTATGAAACGGATTAGGTTATTCAACATATTAAATAAGTTATCATATTCTGATGATAGTGCATCACCACCTGAATTTCTAAGCTGATCGAGAAGATTTTTCCATTTTGAATTGATTTGTTTGGGCGATATGGTATCATCTGAATTGTCGTCAAGTTTGCTTGTAACATTTTTGAGAGTTGAGGAATGATTTAATACTAAAAGCATCAACCTGTCAAGGTTCTTGTCAATCTCTTTGCTTAGTGAGTCGCTACGCTTACGCAAATCTTTAGTAATTTCAAAATATGCTTCATCAAATGATGCCATATTCGTAACTTTATGTTCCGCCAATTGATAGACAAGTTCTACAATAGGTTCTAATATTCGATTACCTGCGATTTGTTCTTCAGTTCTTTGAATGCTGTCATTGTAAACGGAAAATACAAAAAACATAAGCGATGATATTGGCAAAATAAAAACTAAAGTAATTATAAGTAATTTGAGCCATATTTTTAGATTTTTAAACATATTCCCTCATCAACTTATTTTAAATTTTGATACTTCGCTCTGCAGTCCTTTGACAGCATCATTCAAATTTTCAGTTACTTTTTTGAATTCGGCGAGAGCCTCCTTAGTTTGTGTAGCAGTCAAACTCAATTGAGACATAGCGCCGCTGATTTGTTCGGCACTTTTCGATTGGTTTTGTGTGCCAATGCTGACGCTCTCGAATTCGGGCATTAATTCCTTGACTTTTTGAATTATTACATTCATTTGCGAGCCGATATCTCCAATTTGGCTTGTGCCACGCTTGACCTCCTGACCAAATTTATCCATCTCCATTACCCCTGATGAAACAGAGCTTTGCATTTCATTTACCATAAATTCTATGTCTTTGGTTGCAACTGAGGCTTGGTCAGCAAGCCGACTTATTTCGCGAGCTACTACTGAAAATCCTTTCCCGTATTCGCCTGCTTTCTCGGCTTCGATTGATGCGTTCAATGACAAAAGATTAGTTTGCTCGGAAATTTTATTTATTGTAGTTACTACCGTCGAAATTCTATTCGCTTTATCATTTATTATTGACAGCTTTGACGTGATTGAGTTGGTGGCGTTTGTCAGGTCACGCATGGCTTGTACCATTGTAGCCAAGCTGCCTTTTCCGTGTTCAGCCAATTCAACTGTTACGTTGGCATTCGTGCTTACTTTGATAATTTTATTCGCGAGTCCTATAGAAATTTGAGTTATTTCTTGGCTTGTTGCCGATACTTCTTTTGTTGATGCCGCTTGCTCGGCAACTGTTGCTTCCAGTTCCCTTGCTGATGCCGCTATCTGAGTCGCCGATGTTGTTACCTGAATACCCGAACGTTGCACTTGACCGATAAGTGAATCCAAATTATCAAGCATTGATTCAAATGATTTATATAGTAATAGTATTTCGTCCTTTATATTTTTACTATTGTTTGTCGTTAAATTAACTTTCACTTTCAGTTTATCTAACTCATTCTTGGCTGAGAATAAATCACCCGATGCTATTTTTGAAGCGAGATTTGTGAGATATCCGAGCGGCTTTGTCATCTGTTTGGTGAATACGGTTGATAAAACGAGTATCAAAACTATCAACACTCCAATAAGTATGATATATATTTGCCTTAATTCTGAAATGGTTTGTTCTATACGAATTCTTGAGTCTAAATAGTCATCTTCGAATGCTCCGGCTCCAATTACCCATCCCCACGGTTTAAAATATGATATCGCAGCAATTTTTTTTCGAGGAGACTCATCACCAGTGTCTTTCCAATTGTAATGTGTTATGAATAATTCGCCTGTGTTCAGTTTTGTAGCATCATCAAGCATTTTTTTAATAAAAGGATTTCCTTTTTCATCGGTTATATCTATCACGCTTTCACCGTCTCGCTCTCCGTTTCTCGATATTATATACTTGCCGTAATGGGGATTTACAGCACCAAGAACGAATACGTAGCCGGTTTTACCGACTTTTATTTGGGTGAGCGATTTTCTTATGGATTCAATTGATGTAATCTTTTCACCTACATATATCATGCCTTCGATTCTTCCGTCAATGTAATATGGCTCGTAAGATGTTACATACCAATCAGTAACAACAAATGCTACACCATTATATGTCTCTCCCTTCATAATGGCATCAATCACGGGATTACGCTGCCCGTCGGGATTTATCGCGGGTATAAAAGTACTTATAGCTCTTTTGTTATCATTGTCCCTAACCGATGTAGCAACTCTTAGCATATCGCCCTGCTCGTTAATTCTCTGGAATAATGTTACAGTACCATAAACTTGGCTCGTTACTTCATCAACTACATGCACATCTTCTTCAAAGTCGTAAATTTGACCTAACCATTTATTTCCTATTGTTACTTCGGGCATTTGGAACTCAGTTATTTCGCCTGTGAATTGATTTATGGCATTCCAACTTACAAGTTTATCAGTGAACTTAAATCCGTTCTCGCTTTGGACTTTTTGACGGAGAACATTTAAAGCGATTCTGTTTTTCTGCCTGAAAAGTTCATCGGCTGTTTCGACTATTCCGTAGGCATCTCTTGAAATTTGGCTAATGTTTGCAATTGACATCGAATCCAGTTCTGTTTTGGTTCTTTCAGTGATTTTCAACTGCAATCTTGCTGTAAAGATAAAGATTAGTACTACTGGAAGCAAAGATGCTAATAATGTCAGCAATGTCAACTTGTTTCTAAATGTCAACCTCACAAGTCATTCTCCGAAATGTTTTATTTCAACTGAAAAAAAATACTTTGCAAATTAACAAGAAAAATTGTTTTTTTCATAAATTAACATCGTCTAAATTTGAGTTTTTTAATTGTATAAAGTTTAGAATGTTTTTTCATAAATGCAGTTTTACCGTTTTCTTATTTCTTATGCTCAATTCTGTTTGTTCAATTACCAATAATGTTGAACCTGGTAGCAATAAACTGAAAGCATACAAGGAAAGTATAGACTTATATTATCACACCTTCGACACCATCGCCTTTACAAGTATTTTGAAAAGTGTCGAAACTGATTTGATAAGCTATCCGCAGAGTTATTATCTCAATTATTACGCAGGTCTTTTGAAAATGATTCTCGGCAAGATTTACTACAATATCAATTCCAAATATGCTTATGAACTATTTTCAAAATCCGTCGAGCATTTTCATTCCGCCGAAAAGACAAACCGGACCGCTGAAATAGCCGCTTTGCTTTCTGCTGGCTATGGTAAACGTTCTTCCTTAGCGGGGTTCAATGCAATATTCTTAGGCATCAAAGCAAAAAATTGGATTTATGATGCCGCTGAGCTTGACAAATGCAACCCCAAAATCAATCTCGTGGCGGCTACTCATCTTATGCACTTACCATCTTTTTACGGTGGAGATAAACCCAAAGCCCGACGATTGTTGAATGACATTTTCAAAATGGAACATTTCCCCAAAACCAATGAGTTATCCGTAAATTGGGCTGATGAAGCTGAAACATACGCCTATTTGGCTCAATTGGCAATTCTGGAAAATAACCGAGAGGAAGCCGCAAAATACATGCAGGAAGCTCTGAAATTAAAACCAACATACGGTTTTGTCCTATACGATTTACAAAGACAATTTGAAAAATTGAGACCTTAATCTTCGCTCAAAATATAAATATCTTTCAAGTTTCGTCCCAGTTCTGCATAATCCAAACCGTAACCCACAACAAAATTTTCGGGTATTTCGATTCCGATATACGTTACATTGACTTCGGCTTTCCTTGCTGTAGGTTTTGATAAGATTGCGGCGGCGTGGATACTTTTTGGATGAAATTTTTCAACATATTGCATCAATGCTTTCAACGTAAATCCCGAATCAACAATATCCTCAACGATGATTAAATCACTTCCTTCGAAGTTATCCTCTATAGATTTCAACTTCACGTCTCCCGATGTTTCCATCTTTGCTCCATAACTTTTTGCACTGATGAATTCAATTTTGGAATCCAGTCTCACTTCTCTTATTAAATCGGCGGCAAAAAACATCGCTCCTTTCATAACCACTAAAAATAGCGGCTCTGCTTCACGGTAATCAAATTCGATTTTTCGTGCTATACATTTGACAGCTTCTTCGATTTGCGAATAAAGTAAAAATTTTCTGAATTTCTTGTTGTTTAATATAATATACTCCATCGCTGGATCACTTTAATGTAATTATTTCTGCTTTAATTATTGAGCGAGTATTGCCGTCAATTTTGAATTTTTCACTTATCCTCTTACCAATCACCCAGACTGTATCGAAAGCATTTCGAACTATAATGACGTTCGGCTTGTCAAGCATAGATATTTTCTCATTCGTTAAAAAATCACTTACTTTCATCTCTCCGGGAGCACCTAAGGGATGGAATAAGTCTCCTTGCTCCCAATTTCGAATTTCAACATAAGTCCCCAACTTGTCAAAGTCAAAATATTCCACATCAGGATTTTCTGTTATTTTAACAAATTTCTTGTCAACTTTAACAAATGAAATTTTATATCCGTTAATTCTAAATTCAGAAGGAATAGTCCCGAACAATTTCACCTGCTTGAATACTGAATTACGTGTAATGATTATAAGATTTCGGTCTCTTAAAGCTATAAAGCCGGCACCAATCTCTATTTGAGTACCTGTCTGCTTTTCGCATAAACTCAATATTCGGTCAACTGCATTTAACGAAAGGGGCTGTAATCTAAAATATTTCATCCATAAACTTTGTATGATTTCACCTTGCATAAACTCGCTGTGAGTCTGTAAAATCGGGATTTTTATGCTGATTTTATCTGTTGTGACATCTGAAATTACGGGAGTCATGTACTTTTTTACAAGCCCGTGAATGACTGAATCCGCACCGTAAATCAGTTTAGCTGTGCGCAAAATAGCTTCTTCAATTGACGGATTAAACTCTTCTTTGAGCTTTGGTATCAATTCAAGTCTGACTTTGTTGCGAGTGTAATTGAGTAATATATTTGTTTCGTCTTCCCGCCATTCTAATTTTCGAAATTCAGCATATTTTTTAATTTCATTTTTACTAAAGTTCAATAGTGGTCTTATTATTTGTACGTTTTTAACAAATTTTCTTGTTTCGGGGATTCCGCTCAAACCCGTTAGACCGCTACCACGTAGCAAATTGATAAAAAATGTCTCAACTGAATCGTCTGACGTATGTGCCGTGGCAAGCAAGTCTGCTTCTAAATTTCGTGATGTCCTCTCGAAAAAATTGTATCGCAAGATTCTCGCGGCATTTTCAATACTTAAATTGTTCTTTTGCGAATATGATTTGACATTCCCCGAACTTGTAATAAACTGCAAATTGTATTGTTTGGATAAATTCTTTACAAAATCAACATCCAAATCGGATTCTTTGCCCCTTAGAGTATGATTAAAGTGAGCGACGTAAATCCTGAATCCGATTTTTTCCGATAAATGTGCCATGCAATCCATCATGACTACCGAATCTACACCACCGCTTACAGCTAATACAATTCTGTAATCCTTTTCTACAAAAATTCTGTTCTTGAGAAATGATTCAACTGTATCAAGAAACTTTGATATTAATGAATTTTTCTTATGCTTTGGCGTCAGTTCCTTCTGTTGAGGGACTATGTAAGGTAGAATTACTTCCAACACTACTTTTTGGGATGTTTCCACCTTTTTATCATTTAAATTGGCTCCGGTTTCGACGCTATTTTGGGGACCTGATACTTCTATTTTTTCTAAAATTTGAGCCTTAAGTAGTCCTTTTTTCTTTTCAGCTTTCTTTTTTCTTCTTACTTGACTGCGACTTAATTTCTTTGTTTCGATAAGAGATTCAATTGCTACAATATCGTCTTGAGACACATAAATAGTTTCAGCAATTGATTCTGTAAGCAGATTTTTAGTGGTTTGCTCTTTCTTTGATGAGCTTCTCCTATGTTTTTTCTGCGTAGGTTGTGTTTTCTCAATTGTGGTGTGTACAACTTGGGTTTCTACATCAGTTTCGATTTGCATTGGAATTGCTCCGGCATTACTCGACTTGCCTTTCGGATTATTTCTGCTTTTTGGTTTAGTTGAGATTTGGCTTTTATGAACATCATTTTTTTTAGATGCCGTTACTTTAGCGATATCTATTGGAGTTTTTGAAGTATCAACTTTTTTAGGTTTTGTACTTGTCTCCGGGGTTTTATCATGCTTTTTGGTACTGGGGGCATTAACAGTTTGATTAATCGCTAACTCCTTTTCGGAAGATTCTATATTTTTTTTTGTTCTCGGCATATGAATCTATTCACTAATCATAGACATTTCATAAGAAATGTAATCACATTTAGAACAAAAATAATATATTAATCATTAGATTGGGTTAAAGGAATCGAAAAGGCGAAAGTCGAGCCTTTACCCAAAGCACTTTTTACCCATACACGACCATGATGAGCGTCGATTAGTTTTTTCACAATCCATAAACCAAGTCCCGTGGAATTTTCCCCGCCGGTTGGCTTGGCACTTAATCTTGAGCCTCTTTCAAATGTATGTTTCAGGTCATCTTGCGATAGTCCAAGCCCATTATCGCTGACTTCGCATACTACGCTATCATTGTCAAGATAAGTTTTAATTTTTATGTTTCCGCCGTTCTGAGTAAATTTTATTGCATTTGAAACTAAATTTTCGACGACTTCATCTATTTTATTAGGGTCTAAGAAGCAATCAGGAAGGTCGTGCTGCAGGCTTGCTGTAAAAGTTATTGATTTATTTTGTGCCGCAATTCTGTTCCGTGTAAATA
>CAZWXI010000120.1:0-6603 GCA_964637845.1 uncultured Hyphomicrobiales bacterium
TGGCTACAAAATGAATTCAATGGTAAACCTGTGATAACTGGTGCATTATAATCTACTGAAATCTTCATATAATCACCACGGGGATGATGTAATGCAGTCACATTTGTAGGTGTATTTCCGGTTCTATCCCATCCACTAAAATAGACATCTTGTGTACCGATTGTTTGACCACTAATTGGCTGGTCCTGAAGTTTCAGTAATGCAAAATCAGTTACTACATATGCGGATATAAAATCTGCACCTGAAAATTCATAAGTGTTCATTTCACCCCAGTTACAATCACCCCTCATGTAACTGAAACGGAATGACCATTCAGCAACATTATCAATTTCTGATTGGCTTAAAATTCCATTTTGAGGAAAAGGATAATCATTATCTAAACAATGAAAAGCCGTCAAGAAATATGGATTATAGTCATTTCGCGTGTTATTTAATAAAGAACCAGTACACCAACCGTAGTTATTTGAATACATAGGAACTGAAATTATTGCAACAGAAAACTTTTCCCTGCACCAATCATCTCCTTCGGGACAATTGACATCACGATTGCATGACCCCGATTGAAGCAATCTTTGTCTGTATAGTTCCTTTGTATATGCTTCGATATCGGATAGTGTATTCTTGTAGCCATAAACAATCTTCGTGATATTAAAATTATTTTTAACACAACCATTATTAGGTACGAAGAACTCAATTATTACGTCCTCACCTTTTAATAAATTTGTTGCTAATTTTTTGCTGGGCTTATTATAATAACTACTAAAAGGTCCAACAATAAAATCTGCATCTGTGCTATAAAAATAAATATCTGAAAATTGACATAATTCTAAGTTATCAAGCAAAAAATTGATTGTATAAGCTCCCGGACATTTTATCCTTAAACGCCAGATTCTATCTCCATTAGAAAGTGTATCCCAAATGCCATAATTTTTTGTGTTGATGTTAACATCATAAGCTAAACCATATAGTTCTGGTCTTGGCTTACCATCTGAATTTAAATTCTTTTCAAAAAGTATTAACGAATCAACATTTGGAATTGGTGTTTCATGAATGGGAATATTTTCTGTTTGATTAACTTGTGACAAATTTTCAACCAGTAAACTGCGTGGTTTATCGATTATCTGACACATAGATGTTATGATATTACCGATAAATATAATTACAAGAGTAATTACGCTGATAATTAGTTTTCTCATTATACACCTATTGTAATAAATAATTCGGGAAATTTATTTGAACTGTGTCGAACTTTATATTTGCAACTCCGTTAACTAATGGTAAAGTAATGTGATCACGATAACTACTAAGAAGTTTGCGAAGTGAGCGAAATTCGACTTTGATTAAATGTAGATATTCACCGCTTTTTTTATTTAAATATATTTTTCTTGAATAACCGTAGTCACCGCCAGTTATAGCATATAGAATCAAAAATCTTTTCTCAAAGTCAATATCTGTTGGTTTATAAACAGTATCGCATTTCGTTACATAAAAATACTGTCCGGTTTTACGGACTGCATCTTCAAATAATTCTTTATACTCAACCTCTTTCCTTATTATAATATTATATTCATGTTTCAAATAATCTGGTCCAAAGCAAAGTTTTAGGGTATCAATATCGGTTACCTCTACCCAGTTTGTGTCGTTTGCGATTGTGTATTTGTCATACGAACTGAATTGCGTTGCGTGTTCCTGCTTGCAAGAGAACATGATTGCGGCTATCATTACCGCACAAAATATAATTGATTGTTTCATTTTTTATATCTCCTTATTTATTGATAATTTTTTAATTTCTTCATTTTCTTTTTTGAGTTCGATAATGTTACCCCCGCATTTGCATGCGGGGGGATAAGGTTATTTAATAAGTAAAAGTGGGCGTGTTATGCGTTCTGTTGAAGACGACATCACGACATAATATACACCGGATTTGATATTACGAGCTAAAAAAGTGAAATCATGGCTACCAACTGATAGCTCTGACATATCTGCAAGTGAGGTAATGCGGTTACCCAACACATCATAAACACTAAGTGTAATAATTTCTGAATTACTCAATGTAATTGATATACGTACGTTATCTGTATAGGGGTTAGGGTGAATATTAATTATATTTTTGCGTGTAATTTCAGAATTATCTATAATTTGATTAATTTTTGGAAAGGGTGGTAGTCCAGTGTCATCAATGAATGCATGGAAATTTGAACCAGAATGAGCAGTAAAACCACTTTTGATTATTATTTCATTCTTTGCTCTCATGGTAACACTACTGCCTGTAGTTATTGATAATTCATCATGTAGCACATCTGGATTTGTTATTATCCTTGTTGTAACATTGTACTCATAATTACCAACATGATTGCCAAATATTACAAAATCATTATTACTAAGACCGTTTGAATTTACAATACTGGGCCTGTAAGTATCAAAGTAATAATCCATACGGTTAGTTTGTCCGACTGTGAAGATATTCATACATGCATCATTGGTATAATCCATATAATTCTCAATCATATCATTCAAATCTGGTTGATCTGTATGGCAAGAATTGATGATAATACAACTATAATTTGGTTGCGCTACCGGAGGAGTGTCGCATACATGATCGCCTTGGTTTGAGCAATTTGAATTTAAGCATCCACCTTGAAAGGTATGTAACAACCCAAGATAATGTCCAGCTTCATGAGTAGTTGTTCGCCCAAAACTATAAGGACTCATAACGGCTGTACCAACGTTGTCGCCAAAATAATTATGACCTACTACAATCCCATCTGTTGCTCCTGATTCCCAAGGGAATTTCGTCACATATCCTAAAACCGGATTACCGCCAGAGGTAGGTACTGGTACTACCCAAATGTTTAAATATTTTGATGGATCCCAATAAGCAAAGTTGCGCAGTACTTGTTTGTCACTTTCACTCCTGTTATCAAATTCTGTTTTAACGGAATAATGCCTTGTTATGCCAATAGTTGAACTGCCGTTTGGATCTCTGTCAGATAATCTAAACTCATATCTTGTATCAGAACCTATTAAATTGTTATTAAAACCCGGGGTATTAGGCATTCTACGAAAATCTTCATTTAAAACATTAATTTGAGATAATATTTGTGAATCGCTTATATTTTGATTACTAAGATGATAAACAACATGAACAACTACAGGAATACAAACTGCTTGAGAACGAAGTAATTTCTCATTTTGATATTTATAAAGATTAATATCAGGAATTGTATCAGGGGTTATAGTTCCACATCTTAGTATATCTTGTGAGAATGCGACATGAAAGTTTAACAAAATGAAAAACAACATCAAACATGTTTTCATGATTACCTCACTCATATATTTTGTCATTTACTTTTGCAGATACAAGCTCACAGTAACCTTTGAACCAAGCGAAATTTATTAATCCCAAACCCTTTGCATAAGTATATAAATCCGGCTCGCTGCCACCCCCTACCTCAACATAAAAGAATTGTACATTGCCTATTAAGGGGTGCGTCCTATTATGGGCACCACGATACATTACCATTTGACCTGTCAATTTATTTTCTGTTACCGTGGTATCTTTAAATATACGGTATATGTGTTCTTCCCCTTCAAAATATTGATAGTAGGTTATTCCGTCGGATGTTCTCAAAAACACAGTTGAATCCCTGCCAATATATGGATGGAATAAATCAGGATTACTATGTACTATGATAAAATAAATTTTATTGTTAATATTTATTGAATCAATAATTTTAGAGAACACTATGGTGGTGTCTGATAAAAAGATACGTTTGTACAACCACTCGTTGCCTACTTGCAAGGGAATGTAAGACATGTTGGAGTGCAGTACATTATTATCTACTTTGGTAGTATTATCTTTGCATGCAACAAGCATTGCGGCAATTATTATCGCACAAAATATAATTGATTGTTTCATTTTTTTATCTCCTTATTTTTTGATAATTTTTTTTTATTTCTTCATTTTCTTTTTTGAGTTCGATAAAGTTACCCCCGCATTTGCGTGCGGGGGGATAAGGTTATTTAATTAGTAACAGTGGGCGTGTTATGCGTTCTGTTGAAGACGACATCACGACATAATATACACCGGATTTGATATTACGAGCTAAAAAAGTGAAATTATGGCTACCAGCAGGATAATATTCGCCTGATGTGATGAGTGCGACACGGCTACCAAGAAAGTCGAATATCTCGAGGCGGACTTCTGACGGCTCTGTCAATGCTACCGTGATTTTCGTTTCAGCGTCGAACGGATTCGGACGGATTGTAAGTGAGTTATTTTGCACATACTTAGTGCCTTCCTGCCATACAGATGCCTTAGGTGGATATGTACCGCAAACATTTCCGTTATACCTACTTTCTTTGTGACTGTGATAGATAGTATCGCTGCAACTGACTTCTTCAATGTAAGCATGAAATGTAGAACCTTCAAGAATTTTCGTACATGAGCGAATAACAATTTCACGACCTGCTTTCAGGCTTAAATTACCTCCGGGATGTACAGTAAATGGAGCTATTTGGCTACTTCCGATTTTCATTACATCATAGGCAGTCCTATTTAATGTTTGACCGTTATTCACATGCAACCCATATAGCAGGAAGGGCATTTTTATACCGTCTAAGGTTTCAACTCCTGTATTGTCGGGGTCAAGCCAATCACGAAGACGAGTTTGAGGGGTGCCGCCACCTTCCCAGGATATTGAAAGCATCCCAAAAATTGTTTCTTTATTTGGATCGCACGGTGGTTGGATTGGATCAAGATGAGGTGGTAGTTGCCCACGATTCTGCCCAATTACTCTTTGATTCTGATTAAATAACGGACAACCCGAAGAACCGCCTTCCGTAGTACCGACATCCCAATTTCTTATTAACCAATAATTAGTCCAAGTTGTTGGAATATCATTATCAATTGAAATCTTCATGCGGTCACCTGCTGGGTGATGTAATGCAGTTACATTTGTAGGTGTATTTCCGGTTCTATCCCATCCACTAAAATACACATCCCGAAAATTGGTTTCACCAGATAAAGGCTGTTCCTGTAATTCAAGTAAAGCGAAATCAGTATTTGCCCAATTTGCCCTAATGTCAGCACCAGTATAGCTTTTAATTGCAAGTGTTGAGCCACCATTACAATGTTCATACATATATCCAAATTGAAAAATCCAAATATCAGGGTCCTGATTCACAACACAGTGATTTGCTGTTAGGAAATACGGTACATAATTTTCACGAACATTATTTAACAAGCAACCTGAACAAATACCATTGCCATTTACTATGATGTTAGATATAGAATATTTTTGTCTGCACCAAGCATCTCCTTCGGGGCAATTAACATTCCTATTGCACCAAAAAGATTGCTGCAATTCATCATAAATAATATTTTTAGTAAATATTCTATCATTCCAATGAACGATATCAATGTAGCCGTAAATAATAGCACCTAACTCTATGATACTTTGCCCAAAAACTTCTTTTGGTTCATAAAGTTCAAGAAAACAAGTATCACCAGGTATAAGGTCCGTAGCAAATTTACCATGATGTTTGTTGTTAGCATTTGTGAATTCACCAATAACATAACTTTTCTCAGAATTATACAAAAAGAACATCGCACCATTTGGTAAATAAAAGTGATTGTAAATTATATTGATTGAATATGCCTCTTGACATATTATCCGTAATCTCCAAATTCTGTCACCATTATATAATTGATCCCATGTGCCATTATTTTTTAAATTGATTTTAACAGGATAAGAAATGCCAAATTTAAATGGAACATTAGGGTTTAAATTATAATATTTTTCATCTGCTGCTATCAATGAATCCTTATTTAATGCTGCAATTGTTATAGGCTCAACATCGTTATCAGTTGTTAAAGGATAAATATCTGAGATGTAACCAAAACTTTTTGGACTAAACAACTTTTGTGTCTGTTGGCTAACGGCATTAATGTTAGATAAACTTATTATTATCAATATAAAAATGATTTTTATTTTCATTGTACATCTTCCATTATTATTAAAATATTATTCATCAAATCTATATTTCAGTATTGTGTCAATCATAATATCATATTCTGACGGGATTTTTGGTATCCGAAGCAGATTATAATTAGTTATCATTATCTCTTCAACTCCTATATTGGTAATTTCAACTAAATAATATAGCTTCTTTTCTTTGTCGTTTCTGTAAATATTACGGTTTATATCACAGAAGCCTGTTCTAGTCAGCAAACCAATAAGAGAATAATTTTCAAAATCAATTACTGGGTGCTTATAATCAACACAATTTTTAAAAATTTCATCATTTACTCTTAATGTATCCAACATTGAGTATTCTCCTTGATTTCTAAAAATGAATTGATGTAAATTATTCATTTTACTACCGTCGAGACATGTAATATTAATTAAACTTGTATCGGTTACCTCTACCCAGTTTGTGTCGTTTGCGATTGAGTATTTGTCATAGTTGCTAAATTGCGTTGCGTGTTCCTGCTTGCAAGAGAGCATGATTGCGGCGATTATTACCGCACAAAATATAATTGATTGTTTCATTTTTTTATCTCCTTATTTTTTGATTATTTTTTTTATTTCTTCATTTTCT
>CAZWXI010000121.1:0-6367 GCA_964637845.1 uncultured Hyphomicrobiales bacterium
TTTGATAGAAGTGTTTCGCCCAATAAACAGAGAATTGACTTTCGATGAATTTGTTAGAATCATCAAAAACGACATAATAAAAAAATTAGGACTTTCTACAAACATTTCGAAATCCTTCAATGAATTAAGATTTGTCAATAAACGAGAGGATTATTATGATTATATCACAATCAAGGAACAGGTTGAGAAAAATGCAAAAGCACTAAAATCATTTATCAAGATTTTAGATGAAATGCAAAAGGTTTTCAAACTCCGAAACAATGGCAAGAAATACAAAGCCGAAGAATTAATTAGCAGATTAAAAACTTCGGTTAAATCAGGAAAATATCAAATTCTCGACAAAATCAATTATGGAGTAAACGTTACTTCAATTGAGCAGATTCGCGGGATTGACTATAAGGTTTCAATACTTTGCGGCGCTAATGACGGTGAATTACCAATACCTTATAAAGCTGAAGTGTTACTTGGTAAAAAGCTTAAAGGTAGCGAATTTCGCCACGAAAGTGCCGAACGTATTCAATTTTATCAATTTTTGACTAATGGTCAAAATTTTCTTAATGCGGGCAAGAAACTCATTTTTATAACTCACACCTGTACTGATGATACAGGTGAAGTCGTCAAATCACCATTTTTGACATATTTGTGCAAAATAACAGGTATAGCTCCGAAAAAAGTTCAACACTTATATGGTGAAGAAGTTCTCATAAGCAGGATACTTTCTGTTGCCAAAGCACCCTTGGAATTTATCTCAAACATCAATGATTTTTATGCTGACTCAAGCAAGCAGGAAGCAAAAGTTATTCTTAAAAGTAAGAAATTAACGCAAAATTTGAACTACTTAAGTGGTTTAAACAATTTTAATTTTGCAAACTGGATTTCCTCGTACGAGGATGAAAACTATTTAAACAACACATCATCACTCAAACGTGAGATTTTTTCGGCATCGGAACTTGAGCAGTACATTAGATGCCCGTACCAATATTATATTACAAAGCTCTTGGGAGTTAATAAAATCGAGGAAAAAGGCACCTTACTTTCCCCCTTTGAACTGGGATCATTAATGCATAAAATTCTGCAACTATTCTACCAAGCAATGACCGCAGACACACAATCACGGGAACAGTGGGTCCTTGCAAAACCGATATCGGAGAACTTGCCTGAACTTACTCCCATTAATTTATTGCCGCAAAATCGTCAACTTTATAAAGTAATATTATTTGAAATAGCTAAAGAAGCACTAAACAAGTACGCTGTTAGCCCAGAAATGTTCAAATATGAATATGATCTGTTGTTTGGAATTCAAGAAGACAATGTTTATAAAAAGGGTATCCTTGAAACATGGCTTGATAATGAACTAAATAAAGATGATGAATTAAGAAAATATAAACCTGTGTTATTTGAGTATGAGTTCGGAATTGGAAGTGATAAGATACCGATAACAATCAGTACTGAAAATGGAATAATAAAAATTAGAGGCAAAATTGACCGTATTGAACTAATTCTTGAGACGGGTGAATCAAGATTTGGATTTAAAGTTGCTGACTATAAAACGACATTGAAAGCGGTTGAGCATAAGATTAATGCAGTCAAAAAAGGAAATAACTTCCAAGTACCACTCTATACCAAAGCGGCTCAAGAAATTCTCGAGAATAAATACAAAATCAGAGTTAAGCCCGACGGCGCTGTATATTACAGATTAAACCTACCGGAGAGTTCAAATGACGTTTTTTATTTTGACTTAAGTGATCCGGACTTTGAATCAATCATTGACAATGCTGTTGAAATAGCAATTGATACTGCAAACAAAATCAATTCATTCGATTATCCTGTAAAACCGAAAAGCGGTACTGTTTGTAAATACTGCAATTTCAAAACATTATGTAGAGTTCACACGAGGATTATTGACGTTCCCGAAACAACTGGGGATATTGAAGTCTAATTTCGTTGAGCCACTGGTCTTTTTTTAGTATCAAGTAGTTTAATGAGGCATCAAAGTCATTGGGTATTATGCCATCAAGAATTGCTTCTTCAATATTCGACTTAATAATGCCAACGGGTTTTGAAGGTGGTAATTTGCAAATTTCCATTATTGTCTCGCCGCGAACGGGAGATTGAAATTCGCGTAGTTTATCCTTTTCCTGAACTTCAACAACTTTTAGGAAAACATTTTCGTAATTGTTTTTATATTTTTTTGATAAATGTGGGTTTTTAGTCGTTATGTCAGCTCTGACAAGTGTGAATAAATCCTCGATTTCAGCACCTGCTACAGCGGCAAGCCGGCGAACGGCGGAATCAGTTACACTTTCATCAACAAGTGCCATTGGACGCTGATGTAGTCTAATGAGCTTTTGCACATATTCGAGCGGTTCAAGTGGAAACTTCATACGACGAAAGATTTTTGGCATCATTCTCGCCCCGATTTCCTCATGACCATGGAAAGTCCAACCTGTGCCTTCAATAAATTTTTTTGTACGTGGCTTTGCAATATCGTGGACTAAAGCAACAAACCTGAGCCAGCGATTATCGGTATTAGAAGCTATGTTATCAAGAACCTTCAAGGAATGCCAAAAAACGTCTTTATGTGCATGAGACGCGGGACGCAATTTGTCCTCAATTATATCAACACCTGCCATTTCATGCAGTTCGGAGAAAATCACTTTTAATATCCCTGTACGAAATAATAAGGATAATCCTCTGCTCGGAGTATTCGAATCGATAATCTTTAGAAATTCATCCGTAATTCTCTCTTGAGAGATGATAGAAATTCTGTGCGACATTTTTGTTATCACATCAAAGGATTCATTCGACACATCGAACCCAAGTTGTGCCGCAAAGCGTGCAGTTCTAAGCATTCTTAAGGGGTCATCTGAATAAGTTGTCTCAGGGTCAAGCGGTGTTCGTAAAATTTTATGATGTATATCCTCAATTCCTCCGAAAAGGTCAATTACTTTTCCGAAATCAGATTTATTTAAGGAAATGGCAAGTGAATTTATTGTGAAATCTCTTCTCTTCAAATCATCAATAAGTGTAGCTTCTGAAACAATCGGGTTGCGAGAATCGTAATCATAAATCTCCTTACGGGTGCCGACAAATTCACACTTGAACTCACCAATCGGAACAAGAGCAGTCCGAAATTTCTCATATATAACGGCTTTGCTATTAAATTTTTCGGCTATTAATTTAGCAAATACGATAGAGTCTCCAACTACAGAAAAATCAAAATCTTTTCTGACTCTACCTAACATTATATCCCGAACATAGCCTCCAACGATATACAACTCAATATTATGCGATTGAGCTATTCCAGCAATTTTTGTGATGATCGGCTCGGTAATTGGCAAATAAGATTGCTCGGGAAGATTCAATACTGTACCCTGATTGAATTTTCTTTTTCTAAACGTTTTAATTAGTAAGCCGTCATTTTCATTATTGTTCATTGCGGATAAGACGAATTAGAGCGAATCATCATACTTCGGAACATCCTTGACTAAACGGATTTGTTCGAAAGTTTTGTTTTTTCGGGCAATTACTGTTAAAGCTGACGCATAAATTTCTTTCCATGTTAAACCAAAAATTTCGCATAATTCTTCCGGCTCACCGCTTCCTCCGAAAGTATCTTTGACTCCTACAAATTCAATTGGAACAGGTATGTTCTTAGCTGTAACTTCCGACACAGCCCCGCCTAATCCACCATGGACTTGATGCTCTTCAGCAGTTACTATACAAGCACATTCAAGTGCTGCATTAACGATAGCATTTACGTCTATTGGCTTGATAGTGTGCATATTTATAACCCGGGCATTGATACCATGCTTTTCGTACAGCTTTTCAGCTGCTAGCATTGCTTGCCAAACCAATAAACCGCAGGCAATAATGGCAACGTCATTGCCATCGGTTAATACATTTGCTTTACCAATTTCAAACGGAGTGTCTTCGACAGTAAACATTGGTACAGCAGACCTGCCAAAGCGAATGAAAGCCGGACCATTCATTTTACAGATTGCTTTAGTAGCTTTCTTAGCTTCGAGGTAATCGCAAGGAGTAACCAAAGTCAAATTGGGTAAAGCACGGAGAAAGGCAATCTCTTCCAGTGATTGGTGAGTTGCCCCATCGGGCCCGACTGTTATACCCGAATGACCACCTCCAATTTTTACATTTACTTCATTGTAACAGACAGAAACTCTTAGTTGGTCAGCATTTCTGAATGCCGAAAAGGCACTATAGCTGGAAAATACGGGGACTTTGCCGCAGAGAGCCATACCGACTGCAACTGTTGTTGCGTTTTGCTCTGCAACTCCAACCGAGAAAAATCTCTCGGGAAATTTTTCTTGAAAAAACGACGTTAAAACAGAACCTGTTACATCAGCACCGATAACGACAAGTTCGGGCATCTCATTCCCTAATTCAGAAAGGGCTTCTCCGAATCCATGTCTTGTGGGTTTATTTCCTTGTATTTCGAATTTTTTCATTTATGTTAAGCGTAAGCTCTATTTTCCAATTTGAATAATTTTATTGAAATCAATTAAATCAAACATTTTCAGTGCATCATTTAATTCCATTTCGGGATTTGTGAATCGCATAACTATGACATAACGGTCAGCAAGCAACAATTCAACCCGAAGCTGTTTAAATCGTTCATCAAAATTGCTGAATCCCTTTGCATTTTTATAAGTAATTTTTTCCGTTACACCATCGAGGTCAGCTGGGGGAACGTCATAGATAGCCTTGTGAGATATGTTAGTTTTTTTTCCATAATCAAAAATATCAAAAGTGATTGATTTCTTATTGCCCTTAAATTCAGCTTTGGCAGTGGTAATTGCGTAACCGTCATTGTCAAGTATTGTACCTGAGGCACCTGGAAGTTTTTCAAATCCACTGATTGATGCCGGCAATAATTCCAAAAGTCTTTCGGGAGTAATATTTTTGCCGATTACATTTATTGCCCCACTTCTTTGCTTTTGCTTTTCGAGATATTGTTTCTCTTTGAGGGTAAGTTTGGTAGTATCAACCAATGATAGCTCTAATTCTCTGTCAGTTCCTGAATGATAAATTGTTGTATCATTGTAGTCTAAACTACCTAAATCAATAGAATCAGAGTGATATTTGTTTTCGCTACACGCAACTGTGAGAACTATAAGAGAAAACACTAACAACTTAAAGAACCGCATTTTCTAATTCCTCCAAAGCTTTAATGGCTTGCTCTTCGTTAGGTGGATTCCCGTGCCATTTATAATTATCGTTCATAAATGAAACACCTTTGCCCATTATTGTTTTTGCAATAATGCAAACAGGTTTGCCTTTCAACAAAGCATGATGTCTTGTAAATTTATCTAACGATTGTATTATTTCTACTATGTTATGACCGTCTATCTCAATTACATAAAATCCGAATGCTTCGAACTTTTCTTTAAGAGGATAAATATTCATAACATTTTTAACTCTACCATCTATCTGGCAATCGTTGTTATCCACTATCCAACAGAAATTATCTAATTTATACTGTCCAGCTGTCATTGCAGCTTCCCAGCAAGCTCCTTCTTGCAATTCACCATCGCCTGTAATACAATATACTTCACGCGAATCCCTATCAATATGTTTATGACTAATCGCCATGCCTACAGCTATTGACACACCCTGTCCAAGGGAACCGGAAGATGTCTCAACACCCGGAAGTTTTACGTCAAGCCCGGGATGACCTTGCAATCGACTGCCGTACTTGCGAAATGTAGCCAATTCAGACGTCGGAAAATAACCTGCACGTGCTAAAACTGAATAAAGGATTGGAGACATATGTCCGGCGCTAAGGATAAATTTATCACGGCCTTCCCAAAAAGGATCTTTTGAGTTGTAGTTTAAATAACCGCCAAAATACAGTACTGACATTACATCAGCTATACCGAGCGGCCCACCGCTATGACCCGAACCTGCTAGCACAAGACTTTTGATGACGTCTATTCGGAGAAGGTTTGCTATGGATTTGAACTCGTCCGGAGGCCTGCGTTTATTTTCAAATGTAGTATTGTCGAATTTAACTTTTAAATTCATGTTAACGTTTTTTAAAGAATCAGAATAACAAAAATTCAAAATTACGAAATTTAATTGAAAGTATATAATTTCGGCTAAAATCAATTTTTATTAACTGCGCGAATTAAATGTTTGAAAAGCTTATTTTAAGTACTTTGGCACGCTTTTTAGGTATAATATTGTTGATAACTTTAACATGATATGAAAATAAAGAAATTTATAGCCGAGAACCTTAAAGTCGGTAAAAGTAAAATTGTTGCTGAATTAGGCGACGAGGCAGTAATTTTGTCGAGTCGAGTGATTCAAGACCCCGGATCCGGTAAAGAATATGTCGAAATCGTTG
>CAZWXI010000122.1:0-6170 GCA_964637845.1 uncultured Hyphomicrobiales bacterium
TTATTCAGGCATTCGGGTTCGAGACAAACGAATATCTGATTTTAGACGAACCGACGGTAAGTTTAGACCCAATTTCACGATTAGCCCTCAAAGATTTGATAAATAAAAAAAAGCACGAGGGCAAAAGTATATTAATTATTACACATATACTTTCGGAAATTGTCGATATTGCGGATAATTTAATATATCTTATCGAAGGGAATGTACTATTCGATGGTACTATGTCGCAATTAAGTAAAATAACCGAAGCGGAGAGCTACGAAAGAGCAATTTCAAATTTGACGAATCAATATGAAAGAAACATTTAAAATATTCAAATATAGTATTGCCGATATTACAAGAAGTAAATGGTTGATGTCTTATTCGCTGTTTTTCTTGGTTTTTGGGATGATTCTATTTTATCTAGATAAAGATTTCGGCAAAGTGCTAATAAGCATATCAAATATTATAATATATGTAACGCCTTTAATAGCAACGGTTTATACGACGATTTATTACTATAATTCACAACATTTTATCGAGCTATTGCTTACAATGCCGCTCAATCGCAAAAGCATCATCAGCGGGATGTACTTTGGGATTGCCTTAGCTTTGTCGTTGGGGCTTGTCGTAGGGGTAAATATTCCCGTGTTGTTCAATCTTGCTCACGTAGATGACTTCGCTAGTCTATTATTTTTGAATTTGAGCGGCATTGGTCTGACTTTCATTTTTACGGGGCTGTCGTTATTTATTGTGCTGAAAAACGACAATCGAATTATCGGATTCGGGCTTGGGATTATTTTATGGCTGTTTGCTTCGGTGCTTTATGATGCTTTACTTTTGGCGGCAATTATAATGTTCAAAGATTATCCCTTAGATAGGGCAATTCTATTTGCAACGGTCATCAACCCAGTTGATTTGGCAAGGGTAACGGTAATTTTGAATTTTGAGAGCGCTGCAGTATTGGGCTATACGGGAATTGTTTTCCGAAATTATTTCAGTTCGCCGGTGGGCTTGGCAATTTCGGGCTTGTGCATGTTGCTGTGGGTGATTATACCCTTATTTCTGACTAAGTATATTTTCAAAAGGAAGGATTTTTGAAAAAATTTGTTTTTTTTTTATATTACTTCTTATTATACTTGAAACACTATTTATGGGTTCCGCCGGGTAAAAATCAACCAGTCGCCCATCTGCGAGGACAAAATTTTGGAATAAGCGGCGCGCAGGGCAACTTATCAATCTCATTGATACTGCTAAAGTCTCCGATATAGAGCAATTCCTTTTCGGAGTTCCAAGAGTATAATAATTTTCCTGTTATAGAGCTTAACGAAAGTCGTGGACTATTCGGAACTTTTTTGTTTTGAATTTTCAAATATTCCAACAAATACAGACTTTTTTCGTGCTACAATAAATATGTAAAATTTAACATTTATGGAATTAACTTATGAAATTACTTTTATCGAATCTTTTGATTGGAATTTTCGCTATGAATATGATGACAGCCATCGCTAAAGACGACAATCCTCTGTTAAAGCCGTTTGATACACCTTTTGGTGTGCCACCGTTCGAGAAAATAAAGATTGAACATTTTAAGCCTGCATTCGATGAAGCATTCCACAAACATAATCTTGAAATTGGCGCAATCATAAACAATAGGGCTGTTCCTACATTTGAAAACACAATCGAAGCTCTCGAGCGTTCAGGCGGCATGCTTACTAAAGTTGCAAGAATTTTCTTCAATCTCAATTCAGCTAATACCGACCCCGAACTACAAGCACTTGCTCGCGAAATATCCCCCGAATTGACTAAACACAGTGATAACATCCGACTGAATAAAATGCTTTTTAATAAAGTAAAAAGCGTTTATGAACAAAAAGATAATTTGCTACAGGGCGAAAAAGCTGTTTTATTGAAAGAGACATATAAGAGTTTTGTTCGTAGTGGTGCAAACCTCAACGAAACCGACCAGGCAATGCTTCGTAAAATCAACGAGCAATTAGCATCTCTGACATTGAAGTTTGGAGAAAATGTCTTAGCTGAAAATAATGCTTATAGGTTAGTTCTCGATGCAAAAGAAGATTTAGCGGGATTACCGCAATCCTTGATTGATGCCGCCGCAGAGAGCGCTCAAAAAGCAGGTCTCGAAGGCAAGTGGGTGTTTACTTTGCATAATCCGAGCTTGATGCCGTTTTTGCAATATTCGTCGCGTAGAGATTTGCGTGAGAAAATTTGGCGAGCATATATGAAACGCGGCGACAACAATAACGAATATGACAACAAAGAAATCATTAAACAAATTGTAAATCTCCGCATCCAAAGAGCACAGCTATTGGGCTATTCCACGCATGCACACTTTATATTAGAAGAAAACATGGCTAAAAATCCCGAAGGTGTTTACAAATTACTTGACCAACTGTGGGGGCCGGCCCTTAAAGTTGCCGAAAAAGAAGCGGCACAGTTCCAGCAAATGATTAATCGCGAAGGTGATAATTACAAATTAGAACCATGGGATTGGCGATACTATGCAGAGAAAGTCCGCAAGGAAAAATATGATTTAGACGAAGAAACACTTCGGGCATACTTTAAGCTCGATGAGGTTCTACAAGGTGCATTTACCGTAGCTCATAAATTATGGGGCATTACTTTCAAAGAGCTTAAGAACATGCCCGTTTATCACGAGGATGTGAAGTGCTATGAAGTGTTGGACAGCGATGGTAGTCACTTAGCCGTATTTTACGCAGATTTTCATCCGCGAGCAAGCAAACGTGGGGGCGCCTGGATGACGAGTTTCCGCGAGCAGTTCAACGAAAATGGCAAACGTGTTCACCCCATAGTCAGCATAGTATGCAATTTCTCGCCACCTACGGGGGATAGACCTTCACTTTTGACTTTCGATGAAGTTGAGACATTATTCCACGAATTTGGGCACGCTTTGCATGGAATTTTCTCGCAATGTGAGTATGTTTCGATTTCGGGAACAAGCGTCCCCCGCGATTTCGTAGAATTACCGTCACAAATAATGGAGCATTGGGCGGGCGAAGATGAAGTGCTTACAATGTATGCCAAGCACTACAAAACCGGTGCAGTGATTCCGGCTGAAATAGTCAAAAAAATGCGTGACAGCGAGCATTTCAATCAAGGTTTCGCCACGGGCGAGTATCTCGCATCAGCATATCTTGACATGGCGTTCCATACTCTTAAAACCGAATTCACTGAAGATGTGAACGAATTCGAAATTAGAGAGATGAAGAAAATCGGTTTGATTGGTGAAATTGTTCCGCGTCACAGAAGTACGTATTTCAATCATATCTTCTCCGGCGGCTACTCTTCGGGGTATTACAGTTATATTTGGTCGGGGGTATTGGATGCGGACGCTTTCGAGGCATTCAAAGAAAATGGTATTTTTGACCAAAGAACCGCAAAATCTTTGCGTACGAATATTTTAGAACGCGGACGCTCCGATGAGCCTATGACCTTGTATGTTAGCTTCCGTGGAGCCGAACCTTCAATTGAACCTTTATTAAGAAAAAGGGGACTCTTGGAAGCGAAATCCAGATAGAATTAATCAAAGTTAAGCTTACAAAGCTGCCGAATTTGATTAAATCGTCAGACAGTTGCTTCTTTATAATATACATATTGTATATATTATTCACATAATATTGATTTTTTTGTGAAAGTACTGAAAAAATGATAATTTTGTATCAACTAAAGCCGATGAACGGTATATTTTTTTAACATAAAAATAAGGTGCTAAAAATGTCTCTCGCATCAAGAATAATTGATTTTTTCTTAAGGAAGAAAAAGATAGACGAGCCAGCTCAAGAAGGTAAAGCTAAACAGGCGAAAATGGGTAAACTTACGGCTCGGGAAAGAATAGAGGCGATTTTGGATGCAAATTCGTTCCATGAGTACGATTTATTTGTGGAGCATAGATCTGAAGACTTCGGTATGGACAAGAAATTTCTGCCGCGAGATGGTGTGTTGACCGGTACAGGTACTATTTGGGGCTATCCCGTATGTATATACGCTCAAGATTTTACAGTTGCAGGAGGCTCTTTGGGTCTGGCTCATGCAAGAAAAATCACAAAAATCATGGACCACGCGATTAAATTAGGTATTCCACTTATAGGCATTAACGACTCTGGTGGTGCCCGTATCCAGGAAGGTGTAAATTCTCTTGCCGGATATGGTGAGATTTTCTACCGTAATACGCTCGCTTCGGGAGTAATTCCGCAGATTTCCGTTATACTCGGACCTTGTGCCGGTGGAGCGGTTTATTCGCCAGCTCTGACGGATTTCGTATTTGTGGTTGACAAAATCTCAAAAATGTTTATCACTGGACCTGAGGTAATCAAAACAGTACTCGGCGAAGAAATCAGCATGGAGGATTTGGGCGGTGCGCGCGTTCATGCCGAAATTTCAGGTAATGCGCATTTCTTTTCGAATAGTGAATACGAATGTTTCGAACAAATCAAGAGGCTTGTTACTTTTATTCCGTGGAACAGTTATAAGAAATCCGAGAAATTTCCTCCCAAAGCTCCGAAGCCTGGTATAGACATTAATGCAATAATTCCCAAAGAAGCTACTCTACCGTATGATGTTCGAGATGTCATTAAAGCAATTGCCGACGATTCGGATTTCCTCGAAGTTCAGGGTATGTGGGCGGCGAATGTCGTAATCGGCTTTGCTCGGTTTAATGGTGAAACTGTTGGAATTATAGGTAATCAACCTATGATACTTGCCGGTGTGCTGGATGTGGACAGTTCCGATAAAGCCGCAAGATTTATTCGTTTCTGTAATTCATTTAATATTCCGTTATTGACTCTTGTGGATTTACCTGGATATTTGCCCGGTATTGACCAGGAGCATTCCGGTGTAATTCGTCACGGAGCAAAGATTTTATATGCTTATAGTGAAGCAACTGTGCCGAAGATTACCGTGATTTTACGTAAGGCGTACGGTGGCGGATATATAGCAATGTGTTCACGGCATTTGGGGGCGGATTTCGTTTTCGCATTGCCCCAAGCTGAAATTGCCGTAATGGGGCCCGAAGGTGCTGCTAATATTATTTTCAAGAAGGAAATCACCGAATCCGATGATCCCGAAAGAACTCGCAAGGAGAAAGTGGACGAATATATTCAAAAGTTCGCAAATCCTTACAAAGCCGCCGCTGCGGGATATATTGATGCTGTTATTGTTCCCGAAGATATTCGTGGTTATGTGCTGCACTCTCTGCATATTTCGAGCAATAAAGAAGAAAGGCGCCCTAAGAAGAAACATGGTATTCCACCATTTTAAGGAGATACAATGAACGAAGAACTACAAAAATTTATCGTTGACGATACGAGGTACGAAACTAAGCTTACAAAAAAGTTTTTGGTAAGAAAACGCTATCAGCCGCAAAATCCGAAACTTGTTTATGCTTTCATTCCGGGGACTATAAGAGAGGTTTTCGTTAAACCCGGGCAATCCGTGGCCCCGGGAGATGATTTGCTGATATTAGAAGCTATGAAGATGAAAAATTACATCAAATCTGCTATCAAAGGCGTTATTGACGGGATTCATGTTGTTGCGGGGCAAAACGTTGCCAAAAATGAGCTGCTAATCGAATATGAATAAAATTCGAAATATTTTTCATGGAATTCCTCAATCAGCCGACGAGATTATTCAAGAACTCGTCGGCTCTGATAGTGTACGCATCGAGCGAATTATTTCTTATGGAAATGTCTCTCCCGAAGGATTTTGGTATGACCAAGATGAAAATGAATGGGTGGTACTTTTGAAAGGGAGTGCAAAATTAGAATTCGAAGATGGAGTTATCGAATTAGCTCCGGGTGATTATATTTTGATTCCATCTAGGAAAAAGCATAGGGTTGCCGAAACATCCGCTGAGGAGGAAACTGTTTGGCTTGCAGTTTTTTGGATTTAGCTCACCAGTCGGGTTGCTCAATGTATTTGGAAAGCTCGCTTGTATAGGGTTTAGAGCCGGTAAGCATTTTCTCGACGTATTTACCCAATATATCAAATTCCAAGTTCACTTTACTTGCGGGTTTTAATGAGCGTAAAGTGCTTACATCCCATGTATGTGGTATTATTGATACCATAAATGAGTTCGAGTTCTCTCGTGCTACTGTCAAACTAACCCCGTCTATTGCTATCGAACCGTGTGTAACAATATATTTATGGTATTG
>CAZWXI010000123.1:0-6084 GCA_964637845.1 uncultured Hyphomicrobiales bacterium
TAGTCTTATAGATTTTCACTTCACACAACTATTTTTCAAATTTCAACATCCACTTATGCAAAATAAAAATTTCTAAGTAAAAAAGCAAATTTCGAATCAATATTTTCGTAAAATCTTGCGATTTTTTATCAAAATTTGCTCCAAGTCAGCCAATTTTCTTACGTGTCGGATAACAGTCTCTACACGAAGTCCGACCATAGCGGCTAATTCATTCCGAGTGAAAGGGAAGACGTAAAATGTGGGTTTGGGTCTGCCTTCGTCTTCGTAGCGTTTTATGCTTTTGAGTTTGAAATAATCAATGATGCTGAGAATTTTATGCTCAGTTGATTCGTTCAACACTTCTTTTAGCAAGAATGACTTGTAGCTGACTCTTTCGCTTAGAATTTTATCAAGCTCGAGGTGGAACGCAAAGTTGTCCTTGATTAGCTCTTTGAAGTTCTCGGTTTCTATTTTCATGATAGTAGTATCTATTACCGAGATAGCTGTACACGGGTAGGGGAACTTGCCGAAGATGGGAGGTTCGCCGAAGCTGTCATTATCGGTAAAGAAACCCATGATTAGTTCATTGCCTGCGTCATTATACGTAAACATCTTTACTATACCTTTTCTTATTTGGTAGAATGAACGTGCGGTTTCTCCTTCGGAGAATATCGTGTGATTCTTTGGGTACTTTGTTTCAATCGCACCATAATTCAGCAATAAATCTACGCTTATTGACATTCTTTGTCTCCTTATAAATTTAATTTTCTGCAAAAATATAAGAAATCTTGGAAGAAAAATTTTTTTAAAGCAGATTTTTTTATCTGTTTATGATTTATATCATAAAATCTTAGGAAAATAGTCAATAGTTTTGTATCGTGTTATTATGAACATATAGTTAAAAGGTACATAAAATGATTGATCGGATTAAATATTACACTTTAATTGTAGTTGCAGGCATAGCAATGTTGGGCTTCGTAAAATGTGGAGGCGATGCGCCGTCGAACGATCCTATGAAGAATAAAGGCATCGGGCCTGTCAAGACGGTAACTTTAGGCGAAATTGACAATGCTATGGCAAATGAAGGCAAGGAGATATTTGATGCTAAATGTACGGCATGTCATAAAATCGAAACTAAGTACATTGGGCCTGCGATTAAAGGTGTTACTGTACGAAGAACTCCCGAGTGGATTATGAATATGATACTCAATCCCGAGGAAATGCTCAGGAAGGACCCTATTGCCAAGCAATTGATTAAGGAATACGCCGCACCCATGGCAAATCAGGGCATTACTTACGAAGAAGCAAGAAAACTTCTAGAATATTTTAGAACTGTTAATTAACAATTAGGAGTCTGTATGAAAAAAAATTACTTTATCTGGACTGCAATCAGCGTAGCTGCATTGCTTATTGCCTTAATCGTTTCATGCGGTGAATCAAAGAAATCCGGGGCTATGTCAGCATCCGGTGCCGCAGAGAGAGTCTATGTCGCTCCCGGTGAATATGATGAATTCTATGCGTTCATGTCGGGTGGATTTAGCGGACAAGTAAGCGTTTATGGTTTACCTTCGGGAAGATTGTTTAGAGTGATTCCCGTATTCTCGCAAGACCCTGAAAAGGGCTACGGCTATTCGGAAGAAACGAAGAACATGCTTATGACTTCATGGGGGTTCATTCCTTGGGATGATGCTCACCATCCACAACTATCAAGGACCAATGGTGTGACTGACGGTAGATGGCTGTTTATCAATGGTAACAATACTCCGCGAATTGCACGAATTGATTTGACCACTTTTGAAACAACTGAAATAATTGAAATTCCGAATAGTGGGGGCAACCACCCTTCGCCTTATTTGACCGATAATACAGAATACTTGGTTGCAGGAACGAGGTTCAGTGTACCGATTCCCCAAGAAGATATATCTATCAATGAATACAAGGAAAAATTCAAAGGTACTTTGACTTTTATATCTGTCGAACCGCATCACGGTACAATGAGTGTTGCTTTTCAACTGTTGATGCCCGGATTTGACTATGATAAAGCGTCTGCCGGCAAAGGCAAATCAAACGGATGGTCATTTTTCACAAGCTATAATGTCGAGCAAGCAAACACGTTGAAGGAGGTCAATGCTTCACAATTGGATAAGGATTTCATAGCCGCTGTCAATTGGAAGAAAGCCGAAGAATACGTGGCTCAGGGTAAGGGAAAAAAGATGAAAACGGAGTACTATCATAATGTATATGATGAAGCCAAACAGACGACTGTTTCTTATATTAAAGATGAGGTACTTTTGCTTACTCCCGAAGAATGCCCTGGTATTGTATTCTATATCCCGACGCCGAAATCACCGCATGGTGTCGATGTTGACCCCACAGGGAGCTATATCGTAGGTAACGGCAAACTCTCTGCGGATATGTCGGTATTTTCATTCGACAAAATGATAAAAGCTATCGAGAATCAAGATTTCGAGAGTACTGTTGACGGTATCCCTGTTTTGCGTTATGAATCTGTTTTGGATGGCATAGTAGTGCAGCCGGGTCTGGGTCCATTGCATACAGAATTTGATGGCAAAGGATTTGCTTATACGACGTTCTTTATTTCCTCAGAGATAGTAAAATGGAAGTTAGACGATAAAAGCATCATTGACCGTGCACCGTGCTACTATTCCGTAGGTCACTTGATGATCCCTGGGGGTGATTCACGCGAACCCTACGGCAAGTACGTTGTCGGATTGAACAAAATCACTAAGGACAGATATTTGCCCACGGGTCCCGAGTTGGTGCATTCGGCGCAGCTATATGATATTTCGGGCAATAAAATGGAATTTTTGCTTGACTTTCCGACTATTGGCGAGCCTCATTATGCTCAGGCAATACCGGCTTCTAAGCTCATGCCTAATTCTAAGCAGTATTTCAGAATTGAAGACAACAAACATGATCACGCCGTCAAACGCGAAGCAGATACGAAAGTTGTCCGCAAGGGGGATACCGTTCGTGTATATATGACGACTATACGGAGCCACTTCGTACCCGATAATATTGAGGGAATACGGGTCGGTGATAAAGTGTTCTTTCATGTTACCAACTTAGAACAAGACTGGGACGTTCCACATGGTTTCTCTGTTATGGGTGCTCGAAATGCTGAATTGCTTATTATGCCCGGTCAGACTCGGACATTATATTGGGAACCATCAAGAGTCGGAGTTTATCCGTTCTATTGTACGGACTTCTGTTCGGCGCTTCATCAGGAGATGCAGGGCTATATCAGAGTATCGTCGCGAGGGAGTAATACAGAGCTTAAATGGTGGACTGGCGATAATTAATTAGTGCAAAATGAAAAAGTATAGTTTTATATTAGGAATTATAGGAGCGTTGCTGCTTTTGGCAACGTTCCTTTTTCCTATTTGGTCAATCAGCTTGGAGGCTCCACAATATCCGGGTGGCATAACCATGTATATTTGGATAAATAAAATTTCTGGTGACACGCCTCATACGCTTCAAAATGTAAACATTCTAAATCATTATGTAGGAATGAAATCAATTGATCCGGACTCAATTCCTGAATTAAAGATATTTCCTTATATAATTGTTTTCATGAGTTTATCCGGTATCATTGTCGCAATTTCGAGGAAAAGGAAATTGGTAATGGCTTGGTTGATTACATTGGTAATCATCGGAATTGCGGGCATGGTGGATTTTTATATTTGGGGGTATGACTATGGGCATAACTTAGACCCGACAGCACCAATTAAGGTCCCAGGGCAAGCATATCAACCGCCGCTGATTGGTTCAAAGTGGTTACTGAACTTCAAGGCCACTTCGCTTCCGTATATTGGCAGCTATTTCATTGTGGGTGGTTTTGCATTAATGGCACTAACTTATTATTTCTTAGTCTTAGAGAAGAAAGAAGAAATAAAGAGGAGCGAAACCGAAGGCGATACATGAAAAGTATGATTCTAATATTTGGTTTATTTATTATTTCAACGGCTTGCAGTCCTAAGCCGGAGCCGATTGAATATGGACATGATGACTGTGAGTATTGCAAGATGACAATAATGGACCCAAAGTTTGGTGCAGAGGTTGTTACTTCAAAAGGGAAAGTATATAAATTCGATGCAATAGAATGTATGTTGGACTATATGTATGATGATGATTTTCGTAAGGATAAAATATCTTTATATCTAATTAATACATTTAATAACCCCGGCGAATTATTCGATGCCACTCTGGCATATTATTTAGTCAGTGAAAATTTACCCAGCCCTATGGGGCAATACCTCAGCGCTTATGAAAACAGGCAATCGGCTGCAGCAATGCAAGATGAAAAGGGTGGTAATATTTATGATTGGAAATTGATAAACGATATTTACAGGAAAAGATTCGAGATGATAAACCCATGATTGTTATATGCCTTATAGAATAGTAACATATTTAATTTTAGTTTTTGGCTTTTGCTCAAAATCATTTTGTAATATTCATTATTATTCAAGTAATTCAAAAAAATCCCTCAATGATTTAATCAAAAATTCGCAATCCGGCGATACCATCATTATAAAGGAAGGAATTTATAAGCCCGGCAAAATCAGCATAGATAAATCCATTACTGTGGTGGGCGAAAACTCTCCCGTTTTGGATGCGGCTAACAGTGAAAATCTATTTACCGTAATCGCTAACGACGTAACAATAAGCGGATTGCATTTGAAAAATATTGCGTATAATTCTCTGAAAGATAATTCCGCGATACTAATTGAAAATTCCAAAAATTTCAAGTTAGAAAATAATATTATCGAAAATACTTATTTCGCTGTTTATATTAAGCGTTCTTCTAATATTATTCTCTCGGGGAACACCGTAAAAAGCAATGCGGTTAAAGAAGCTTTGTCCGGAAACGCTTTTCATATCTGGTACTGCACCGACGTTACGGCAACGAATAATAAGTTATCGGGGCATCGTGACGGAATATATATAGAGTTCTCGAAATACTGCAATATTACTCATAATAATAGTTATAATAACTTGCGCTATGGGCTGCATTTTATGTTCTCCGATAGTTGCAATTACGAGAACAATGTCTTCCATCATAATGGAGCCGGAGTAGCGGTAATGTATTCTAAACATATTAATATGTCATACAACAATTTTACTCTAAATCGTGGGACTGCTTCGTACGGTTTACTTCTTAAGGACATTTCCAACAGTACCATATCTCGCAACACTTTTACTTCAAATACAATCGGAATTTTTGCCGAAGGGACAAACAGATGTTTGATAACGGAAAATGACTTTCGGAACAATGCTTGGGCGATGCGATTCAGGTCGAATTGTTTCGATAACACAATAAAATTCAATAATTTTTATACTAATACATTTGAATTCTCTACTAATAGGGGTTCTTTCAGAAATATTATGGAGAGAAATTATTGGAGTTCAGCAAAAATTTTTGATTTGGACAGGGACGGCATCAGCGATATACCTCATCGTCCGATGTCGCTCTTTGCGTATTTAGTCGAAAATCATTCAGAATCTCTTATCCTTAATAGGAGCTTTTTCATTAAATTGTTGAATATATCTGAAACTCTACTCCCTGCGATTACTCCCAAAGAAATTATTGATGAAAAACCCTTGATGGAACCACACAAATATGATTAATATTTTAAATATAAATAAATTCTACGGCAAAAATCATATTCTAAAGGATATTTCCTTGACTATTCCCGACAGTAGCGTCACAATATTATCCGGTCCGAATGGCTCGGGGAAGACTACACTCGTGAAATTAATATTGGGGATTGTTTTCCCCGATTCAGGCGAGATTATGGTGGGGGGGCAAAATATAAATTCCGGGGTAAAATACAAAAATATTATCGGTTATATGCCGCAACAGCCGAATTTTCCCGAGAATCTCAGTGCCGATGAAATACTGAATATTTGCAAGACTCTCAAGAATGGTAATCCGGATTTATCTGAGATTATTGCTCAGTTTAAGTTCGTCGAGCATTTAAAGAAACCGTTTAAGACATTATCGGGCGGGAATAAGCAAAAAGTAAATCTTATTCAGGCATTCGGGTTCGAGACAAACGAATATCTGATTTTAGACGAACCGAC
>CAZWXI010000124.1:0-6023 GCA_964637845.1 uncultured Hyphomicrobiales bacterium
TTAGCCGGATTTGGGCATATGGAGTTGAGCTTATCTGATTTCGCTGTAATATCGGGCGGAATGAGATTATTTACATTATATGAGAATGTAGGAGTAGCAATTGGAGCAAATTTAAAACTGATGCCGAACATTGTGCATACTTTTGAGTTTGATTTATCGCGAGCGAACAGATTGCCTTATCCCGTCGAAGGATTGAACCTTAAAAGTGAGGAACACTATTCGTTATTTGCTAATTACAAAGCTAGTTTCAGTAATGATTTGAAACTTAATCTTAGATTATTTGGCAGAAGGATTAATGATTTCATTGCTACAAAAGTCAGTTTTGGTCCCTTGGGGGTCGTAGAAGGCTTAATTTTTGAGAATGTCGAATCTTCCGAAATAGCGGGTTTATTTGCCATGCTGGATTATGACATATCTGATGTGATTTCGATGCAGATACGGGCATGGGGCTATCCCTATTTGTCGGGCGAATACAAGGATAAATTTCCTTTATTTTATGGTGGAATCAGAGCTTTTTATACATATTCTCCCGGAAAAAGTATTCTTCGTGCGGGCATGGAATTTGGTCTTTCTACGGGAGCTAAAAATTTGGGATACATGCCTCTTACACGTTCATATTACACAAGCGAATATGAATCAGGATTTACGCCACAATCTCTTGACGCATTCTTGGAGGTAAAAATCGGTACAGCCTATTTCAAAGCATCCTTTATAAATTTACTGTCTTCAAATTATGAGCATATTACGCTATACCCACATTTATCACGAAATTTCAGGATGAGCTTAAACTGGGCATTTCTTGAATAATCAGGCGTTTTTGAAACCGAGTTTATTTTTCACCAAACATCTTATTTTTGGCTCTAAGAAAAGTGCAATCAGAGCCAAAGCAATGCCTGCAACAACATCTACTGCATAATGATATCTCAGATAAACTGTCGATATAATTAGTGCCGTACCGAATACAAGTATGGAATGACGAAAAATTGACTTATTTTTGAAAACAATTATTATATTCACCAAAGTAACCATAGTATGACCACTTGGCATGCAGTCTCTGTTAACAAAATTAGCAGGGTCTGTTGTTCCTAACGGAATCCCTCCGCCACTATTTACAGTTTCACGGAAAAATTCCGTAAGCCATAAACCCGGTAGTTCGGCATCCATCATAAAAAAATCATGTATGAAAAATCTCGGTCCAATTGCCGGCATCAAGAAGTACGTTATGTACGAAAAATAAAAAGTAAACAAAATTATCCGCGAAAATTCGCCGAGCTTTTTATCTTCACGCCTGAAATACAACTCTACTCCATGGGCAAGAGGCATGAAAAAATAAAGCATGTAGCTAAATTGCATAAACTCAGTCATAGCAGGCGACGCAAACTGATATATCCACTCGGTAGGATTGACACCAAAAAGTGCCAAATCCCATTCTATCAATATTAAATCGTATAAGTGTGGATTGACCATCGGAATGTAATACTGCACTTGCGAGTAAATGATAAAAATTAATGGAATAATGTAAAGTTTCCGGAATAAAATGAAAAGCCTCCCTGCCTCGAATTTCTCATCAATTGTGGCGATTGAAATAATACCTGCCATCAAAGTTAAATTTATGAAGATAAGAGATGTTGATTGGGGGATATATTTACCGTAAATAACAGCCAAGCAGGTATAGAAAATCAAAATGCTTAAGGTATAGATGTCAGACATTTTGAGAATTTCCCGGAGCTTGAATTTCAGTAGGGGCTCTTTAATTCTGTCAATCATATCGGTGCTTTGAAATTATTGCAAATAATTCTTTTAACTGCTCTAATGTTAGTTGCTCAGGGCGACGGGTTAGAAACTCAGATAAACGCGGACGCATAAATTCGAGTTCAGCTTGAGGCAAAAAACTTTTTAAAGAATTTGAAATCATTTTTCTTCGCTGATTGAATAATACTTTGACCATTTGCATAAAACGTAAATAGAAATCGTTTTCAATATTCTTGGTAAAACTAATTGTAATGACACCTGAAATCACCTTTGGTGCAGGGAAAAAACTTCCCGCCGATATATCAAATTCATATTTGGAGTCGGCAAGTAATGCCGTGGCAACCGAAGTTATTCCATAAACTTTACTTCCTGCTTTTGATGTGATACGCTTTCCTACATCCTTCTGGACAGTCAGCACGGCTTTTTGAATATGACTTCGATTGTTGAAGAGTTTGAATAGTATTTCCGTAGAAATATTATACGGGATATTGCCGATAACTTTGATTTTGCGATTATTGAACTCAAAAATTGAAAAATCAACATCGAGAATACTTTTATGATGCAAAATGAATTTTTCGATTGATTGCGTCGAAAATTTGCTTTTCAGATAAAAAAAAGCTTCGTGGTCTAGCTCCACGGCATGAAGTGTGACATCATGTTCGAGTAATATTGAAGTCAATGCACCCATACCGGGACCGATTTCAAGAATGATATCCCCTGAATGAATGTCGAGCAAAGATATTATTTTGCGGGCAATGTTACGGTCGATAAGAAAATTTTGCCCGAATGATTTTTTGGGAGCAACGGTTTTCATGACTTTAAATCACGAAAATACGGGTTCAGTTTATTATACGTATCTATAATGGACTCGGAAATTACTTTCACTCCCGAAATAACAGGCAGAAAGTTAGTATCCCCATTCCACCTCGGAAGCACATGATAATGCAAATGACCGGGTACTCCGGCGCCTGCAGCTCGGCCAAGGTTAGCACCAATATTGAAACCCTGTGGAGAGTAAACTTTTGTCAGGACATTGACACATAGGCGAGTAAGAAAAGCTAATTGAGCGAATGTATAATCTTGAAGCTGATTTATATCGGCTGTATGGATTTTGGGAGCTACGAGCAAATGCCCGTTGTTGTATGGATATTTGTTCATTATGATTATGCCGTAATCATCACCATAAAGCAAAAGATGCTCCACCGGGTGCGCGTTATCCGAACATGCTGAACAAAAAAAGCACTCGTCGGAAGCGGAATTAGCCTCGTCTTTAAAAGTATCTATGTACGACGCTCGCCATGGTGACCAAAGTCTGTCCACAAGTCAACTCCAAAAAATGAAAACCGATCCGGACTTAGCAATGCAAAAGCAGGTCCGAATCGGCAAGATTTCATATGCTAATTAATTAATACCGAATTTAAGAGCGTATCTTAAATCAACGCCAAATTGAAGAAGATTTACTCTCCAACTTTCACTGCTCGATAAATTTGTTACACCGAAATTATAATGCATTGCCGGAACAATCGTCCATTTTCCTGCAAGCAGTTCATACTGAACACCAGCTTTGATGCCTAATCTGAAAGCATTGGAATTCGGAATATCACCATCTTTGATGATTATCGTACGGTCATTATCAACATATCTGTAGCCGTACTGGTCAATTGCAGGTTGGTGACGTCTGAATTGAGCCTCAAGCGGCTTAACGAGCTTATACCTTTGGTCTTGAGTTTTGGTCAAAGCAAAATCAAATGTAGGACCAATAGTGAAACCAAGCCCCATGCCTGGGATAGGATTGAACTTGTAGCAAAATTCAAATGATGCTACAGAGTACTTAATTTCTTGTGTATGCTCGGTAGCTGACTCGATAATATCTTCACCGATTGGATTTCCGGAAGTATCAACAATCGTTATCAATGACGGTATCGGTTCTTCCGAAGTAGATAATTGGGCTGGCATTGTAGAATAAAGTAGCCTAAAAATAAATGAGGATGTAGACTTTGTGGCATCCTCACCTAAATGATGCTCATAGCTAAAACCTACATAAAAACCGTTATCGTCACCGTCTTGGAATCTCGGGCAAATAGCTTCGTCAAATGAAGCGAGGTCAACACTATGAATCGAACGATTATAGCCGAAGACGGGACCCAAATAGATGGGTTTTTCTTCATATACAGGTAGAATAGGCGTGTCAGCTTGTTGCCCGAAAACATAAAGCGTTGAAAGTATAGCCGAAATTAAGAGAACAGGTAGAATACGTAACTTCATAAAAACCACCTTAAATTATTAGTTATTTAATGATTACAAACATAATATTTTTTTCTAAATTATCGCAAAGAAAATTTAACATATATGAACCCGAAATCAAATCCGAAGTTCTAATGTAGTATTCATTTATACCTCTATTGAAGTTATGTTCGGAAACAACAGTTCTTGTATTCCCGAATACATCGGCAATGTGAATACTGACATTACTCAAATCGGTATCACTTATTATCTTCAATTTCATCAAATCGTTGACGGGATTCGGATAGATAGAGACACCTTTGAAATTAGGTTGTAAACGAACATGTCTTAAGTCAAAAATACACAAATCGTCTAATTTGGTTCTATATAGCATCTCGTCGGGTTCGAAGCACTCATCAGAACTCACGTGAGCATTCCAAACTCGCTCCTGTTCGGGTGATAGCAAACCCACGAAACGTTTTTCGAAAGACCATTCAGTACTCTCAGATACTTTTATCAATCTTTCGTCAAAAACAAATTCCAATTTATCAAAAAATACTTTCTCAAACAATAAATAATTATTCATAATTGAATTATTTTTTATGTTTAAGTAAATTTTTTCCTGAACAGGATATAAAAAATCTCTTCTTAAATCCGTCACAAAGTTGAATGATACTAGAGTATCAGTGCTTTGGTTAAATTTTCCAGAAAACTTTATTGTTACCGTGTCGCCTGTGCCGTAAATTATTTCATCAAGCGGATTAATTGTGATTCGTGCCGAAGGTAGTCTAACATCAAATTTTCGCTCTATGCTGTATTCTCCGAATAGCTCTATTTTGACTTTTATTGTCCCCGTAACGTTACGCTCGAGATAATATTCAAAATCGAAAGACGCAGATTGCCCGGGTTGAAGTTTCGAATAATTGAAGTTGACTACGCGGACAAAAACATCAGGGTTATCGGATACGGCAGTCAGTCCGGTTATATCAGTTTGTACCTCACCGATATTAGTAATTTGTAAACTACCTAATTGATATAGACAAGAAAAAGTCGGATTTGTTACAAGATTTATTTCAAAATCTTCAACTTTGGGTGCAACTGAATTGGCTGTAACTTTAAAATAGCTGACTGAACGCTCAAAGGCAGGATTGGCATCATGTACTACGGCAAAAATGATTTCATGTGCGCCAAGCCGCATCGGAGCAAATTCAATATCGAATTCGATTTCATCTCCCACATTTAAAACGTAATTTCTTAAAGGAGCCAAATCAAAATTAAATGAACCTACATCACCACTGGATATATAAACCGAATCAATCGTTAAATTCTCGTTGCCAGAAGAGAGTACAGCATTGAATGATGCAGGTTTTACGGAATAAAGTTGCGCATCGCCAAAGTCATAATCAAAAGTTTTAATTTCTGGCAAGGTCGGTTGCCCCATCAATCTTATGGTAAAATCAGGGTGTAATTGCCAATCAGATTCATACAATGCTGTTAATTTGTAATTCTGATTTTTCTCGGGTATATAGCGTAAATTAACGGCTATTGAGTCATTTTCCGCTACTGATGTGGCATTGAGTTGCTCTAAAACGTTTGAATTAAAATCGAGCGATGAAATTTCATTAAATTGTTTAAATAATACTTTGCCATGTGTATTACCTGTGTTTTTAATATAAATAGTAGTGTCATTTTCAGTACCCACACGCCGTTTGCCCCAATCCAAAGTGGCAGATTCAAATTCAGGTGCAACACCGAGTCCCTTGATTACTGCAAATACTCTAAAATCGTATTCATTCAGGAAGAATACTGTGTCCAGATAAGCATTTCTTACTTTCGGGCTGAAACAGACTTCCAAATTCAAAATCTTCCCCGGGTCCAGTATTGTTGGAAAAATGCCCACTGAATCAATCTTAAATTCGGGCAAATTCCTCAATATCTCTATGCCGGTAATCTCAACGGGAATATTGCTGCGATTTTCAATGCTTATGCTGTCGCAAAGTGTATCGCCTATGAGCACTTTATCGAAATCGTGTCCCTGTGCTGTTAAA
>CAZWXI010000125.1:0-5873 GCA_964637845.1 uncultured Hyphomicrobiales bacterium
GGAAATTGGTATGATACGTAAATGCGCACCCTTCTGCAGACATAACATCTGCCATGGCACGATGTTGGCGTGATGCTCCATATGAGTGATGACAATCTCGTCGTCTTTTTCCACATTCGGAATGCCGTAGCTATGGGCTATAAGATTTATAGCTTCGGTTGCACCTTTAGTAAAGATGATTTCTTCGGGAAGCGATGCGTTCAAAAAGCCTTGAATGGTCTCACGGGATTTTTCATAAGCACGAGTTGATAATTGGCTGAGTTTATGTACACCACGATGTATATTGGAATTGTACTCCCGATAAAAACTATCCATAGCATTGATAACGGAAAAGGGTTTTTGTGTGGTTGCCGCATTATCCAAGTAAACGAGCGGCTTACCATGAACCCGAGCATTAAGAATCGGAAATTCCCGCCTTATCTCATTTATATCAATGCTATTTTTAAATATGTTGTGCATTATGACATTTCCAATTGCAAAAGTAAGAATTAATTATGTAATTTAGCTTCTACCCGAGCTGTCAAATACTGCCGAAGCGGTTCATGTTGAATTTCGTCAATTATTTCATCGGCAATTGCATTGAGAATCATGGCTTCGGCTTTGGGACGACTTATGCCGCGACTTACGAGATAAAATATTGAATTTTGGTCTAAAGCCCCTGAAGTAGCTCCGTGGCTACACTTTACATCATCAGCGTAGATTTCCAGTTCTGGCTTGGTAAATATCGAAGCCGAATCAGATAATAATGTATTCTTGTTTGATTGATAAGCATTGGTCTTTTGTGCATCTTTTCGGACTAATATCTTCCCGTTGAATACTCCGGTGGAATTATCATATAATATGCCTTTGTAGTTTTCATTGCTTAGGCAGTGCGGATGTGCATGGTCAACAAACGAATGAATGTCAAAAAGTTCGTTGTTCGATGTGATAAATACACCTGACAGCTTAGTTTCAATGTTCTCTCCATCAAGCAAAATATGGATGTTGTGTCTCGAAAATTGAATGCCGAGAGAGACATTAACGTTGTGATAGAAGGAGTTTCGTGCTTGGCTAACTTGTAGAAAATCGATTGTATAAGACTTCTCGGAATCATCTTGAACACGATAATGTTCAAGTTTGGCATTGGACTCAATGTAAATCTCAGCAACCGAATTCTTTAGCGTAGAAGTATTGCCAAAAGTATGGACTGATTCTATTATTTTAGCTTCGGCTCCTTGTTCGACAATAACGAGTACGCGAGGATGATTAAATGTAGAACTATTATCGGAGTTATTCGCATAAATTAAATGTAGCGGTGTTTGGATAATAGAATTTTTTGCTATTTTGATGACAAGGCAATCGTTGTAAAACGACGTATTAAGAGCAACAAAAGGATTATCATCCAATTTGATACTTTTAGCAAAATATTCAGTTTCGATTTTTGCTTTTTTATTATCGTAAAGTTCTGACAACAAATTGATGCTTAATCCCTGCTCGTTGATGCCAGCAAAATCAGATGTAACTTTGCCATTATAAAAAATAATTTTGTGGGGAGTAATATTACACAATTCAGAAATTGACAATTCCTCAAGAATATCGGATTTTATCTGAGTTTCTGAATTGTGATTGAAATTATGCTTGTTTAAAAATGTTAATCCCGTATATTTCCAGTTTTCATACTTCAGTGTCGGTATGCCATATGAATCAAAAAAAGCCATAGCTTGCTTACGCAGAGCGGAAGCATCCTCGCCGAAGGTATCTTGGAAAATCGAGAGTAATTTCTGTTTATATTCGCTGGTTGTTATATTAGTTGACATAGCCTTGTATTTGTAATGATGTTAATAAATAATAAATATTATGCAACTACTTCGGCTCTCACCCAATCGTAACCTCTTTCTTCAAGTTCGAGAGCTAATTGTTTCCCGCCTGATTTGATTATTTTGCCATCAGAAAGTACATGCACGAAATCGGGAACTATGTAATTGAGCAATCTCTGATAGTGCGTGATAATCAGAAAGGCATTATCTTGGGTCCTGAGCTTATTTACACCATTTGCAACTACTTTTAGAGCATCAATATCAAGTCCAGAGTCAGTTTCATCCAGTACAGCTAACTTAGGTTCGAGCATGGCCATTTGAAAAATTTCGTTTTTCTTCTTTTCCCCTCCGGAGAATCCAACGTTGACAGAGCGGGATAAGAAAGTACTTCCGATTTCGACGAGCTTTGCACGCTCTTTCATCATTTGGAGAAAATCCATGGCGTCTAGAGGTTCGAGTCCGCGATACTTACGTACCTCATTGATTGCAGTTTTGAGAAAATTTGCATTTGAAACGCCGGGGATTTCGACAGGATATTGAAATGCAAGAAAAACTCCTGCTCTTGCACGGTCTTCGGGCGACATTTCGAGAAGGTCTTGCCCTTCGAATAGTACTGAGCCTTCGGTAACTTCGAATTCTTCCCTACCCGCAAGTACTGAAGCAAGAGTGCTTTTCCCGGAACCATTTGGACCCATGAGGGCATGAATTTCACCGGGATTAATAGTTAGGTTCAATCCATGTAAAATTTCATTGCCGAAAATATTTGCTTTCAAATTATTGATTGATAATAAAGTCATATTTTTCCTTATTTATTTTGCTATTTAATTTTATAAATTATTATCCGACACTACCCTCGAGACTGATTGCCAATAGTTTTTGCGCCTCTACGGCAAATTCCATGGGGAGTTGGTTTAATACTTCCTTCGCATAACCATTGACAATTAAAGCTATGGCGTCTTCTGTTGAGATACCACGTTGATTCATGTAAAAGACTATATCTTCAGATATTTTCGAAGTGGTTGCTTCGTGTTCCATTGTTGCTGATTTGTTCTGTATTTCAAGATAAGGGAATGTGTGTGCACCGCATTTATCGCCAAGAAGCAAAGAGTCACATTGAGAAAAGTTTCTCGAATTAGCTGCATTTTTTGTTATTTTTACGAGTCCTCTGTAGCTGTTGTCACTAAAGCCCGCTGAAATACCTTTGGACACTATTCTACTCTTTGTATTTTTGCCGATGTGAATCATTTTTGTACCGGTGTCTGCCTGCTGATAATTATTTGTCATCGCAACAGAATAAAATTCACCTATAGAATTATCTCCTTTCAGTATGCAACTCGGATATTTCCATGTAATGGAGGAACCGGTTTCAACCTGAGTCCACGAAATTTTGGAATTTTCACCTTCGCAGATGCCTCTTTTTGTTACAAAATTATAAATTCCGCCTTTACCTTCTTTATCGCCCGGATACCAGTTTTGTACAGTGGAGTACTTAATTTCGGCATTTTTGTGTGCTATGAGTTCCACAACTGCGGCATGCAATTGATTTTCATCTCTCATCGGAGCGGTACATCCTTCGAGATAGCTTACATAGCTACCCTCATCGGCTATGATGAGTGTGCGTTCGAATTGCCCTGTGTTGGAGGCATTAATTCTAAAATATGTAGATAATTCCATTGGGCAACGAACACCCTTCGGAATATAGACAAAAGAACCGTCTGAAAATACAGCAGAATTAAGTGCTGCGTAAAAATTATCGGTATAAGGTACAACGCTACCAAGATATTTTTCCACAAGTTCGGGATGTGAATGGACTGCTTCGCTAATAGGGCAAAATATAATGCCGGCTTCTTCTAATTTATCTTTGAAAGTTGTTGCAACCGAAACACTGTCGAGAACTGCATCAACGGCAATTCCTTGCAATTTCTTTTGCTCGCTGAGTGGTATTCCGAGTTTAGCGTAAATTGCCAAAATATCGGGGTCAACTTCATCCAAATTTTTGGGAGATGTCTTTTTGACGGGAGCGGCATAGTAATAAGCATCCTGGTAGTCAATTTGAGGAAAGTTTACTTTTTGCCATTTAGGTTCTTTCATATTTAACCAGTAGCGAAAAGATTTCAGTCTCCATTTAAGCATGAATTCAGGTTCGCTTTTCTTATCGGAAATGAATCGAATAATATCTTCGTTCAATCCTTTCGGGGCGAACTCCTGCTCGATTGCTGAGTAAAATCCGTATTTGTATTCACTGTTTGCTAAGTTTGCCAGTAGTAGCTGGTCATCATCTTTGACTTCTTGAGACATTAAATCGAACTCCTAATTAAAACCGTTTATTTAATATTATTAATCTCTTTTTTTTATCGAACGTATCATTGGGTAATAGTGATGATACTGTGGTCTCAGTAAATACACTGTTAATCTTTGATTGTAAAATTGCCATGGGGTCTTTTAAATAACAAATTTGACTGCGTTCGCAATCATTTTCGGTCAAACAATCAACAATACCTATATTCTCGTCAACTGCTCGGATTATTTCCATAATTGTAATTTCATCAGGACTTTTCGCCAAATAATAACCGCCTTTGATTCCTTGTTGAGAAACTACCAAACCGTATTTCATAAGACTTTGCAATGACTTTGACAAAAACTCGAATGATATGGAAAGTTCATTTGCAATTTCTTTAGCAGAAACAGGCTCTTCCCTATTTCCTGCAAGATACTGCATTGCAAGTATTGCGTATTCTGTCTTTTTCGATAATTTCAGCATTTCGCTCAAATAAAATTTATATAATAATGACGTTATGAAAATACGACTATTGTTATCCTAATTTAATATAGACTAACATTTGTTAAATTTGGCACGAAAGTTAATTGTTAATTGAGTTAGGTTTTGTATATTTATAAACTTGAAATTCAATAACGAGAAAAGATTATGAGAATAAGAGCAATTATTTCACTAACAGTATTTATCATTGTGGCATTATTTGGAAATCTTGCGTTTAGCCAGCCAATAGATTCGAATAAAAAAGTTTCCGTTGATGCAGTTTATGTAAACGGCATTAAATTATCAAATTTAGAAAATGTCGCCACCATAAGTGATAAAGATTCGATTTCGGTCGAATATAAACTTTTAGCGCCTGACGATGCCGATAAGAGTAAGCCATTTTACTTTAGGATAAAATTTTCCAACGGAGTTGATTCATCAATGCGTACGACAGGGGTTACGTCAGTATCATATCGGAATTTGCCCGAGAGAAGTTATAAGCTCACAATCGGAGCATTTGATTTGCAACGTAAATGGAATGCAGTAGAAACAACATTAAGAATCACCGTTGACAATGAAAAGGCTGCCATGTTCGTAAAAATTGACTCTTTGAGGACAGAATTAGCCAAAGTAGATTTAAAACCAGAACCTGTTGTTGAAACTCCAACTGAAATAGAGTCAAAATTGCCAATTGAACTCATTGTTATAGTTATATTAGGAATGGTTGTAATCATCTTATCTGTACTATATTTTAAGAAGCCGACAATCAAAACTGACCAACAAATTCAAACTAAGGAAATCGTCAAAAACGAATTTGTTGGTGTTGCTCCTGAAAAGCATGAAGCAGTATTGGAAGAAAACAGCAACTTAAGGGCCGAAATCGCAGCTTTACGAGGGCAGATTGATGCAATTATCCTGCGAGCTCAGGAACTATCGAAACAGAACAATGATTTGCAAGAAAGTGTTCATAAATTATCAAAGAGCAAACTTGAACTCGAAGAGTTGCAAAAGCAAAAGGATGAGCTTTTTGCGATTATAATCCACGATATAAAGAATCCGGCATCATTGATAAAGAGTCTGGTAGAGTTGCTGACTTCCTACGACTTAACAGCAAGTGAACAGCAAGAAATCATCAACGATATTGCTCAGACAACTATAAAGATTGTTAATCTATCGCAGGAAGTATCAAGAATCATGGCTTTGGAAAGCAGCCGATTAATGACTAACTTCGAAAAAGCCAATCTTAACGATGTAGTTAACGATGTATTTACACGGAACAGAATTGCGGCACAAAATAAATCAATAACTTTTACAGCAAG
>CAZWXI010000126.1:0-5838 GCA_964637845.1 uncultured Hyphomicrobiales bacterium
ATGAGAGTAGTTTAGCTCCCGTCTCGCGGGGTGTGGCGGGCAGTAGAATCCCCAAAAAATTTTAATTAACTTTTTTATCCACAATCAGGTTTCGAAAATGAACATCAAAAAAATATCAATACTGGCGTTCTTAATTTTAGCCATAATATCATATGATGCAAAAGAAGTATTTTCAACGCAAGTAACTTGTACTACTATTCTTGATATAACAGTATTTGGATGGAGATACAGAGAGTGGGAGTGTACAGTGCCGAACCCTTTTGGACCAGGAACAATTACATGGAAATGGTACACATTAGACTGGTTTGGTATGCCGATTTGGCAGGAAAGCGGACCAATTGAAAAGAAAAGAATATATGATAAGGATCTTAGTTCAGAAACATCAAGTGTTAAGATTTATCCAAATCCAACCAATGATAGAGTTTTCATCAATTCAGAGTTCTTAGTTGGTAAAGATATAAAAATTACTCTTTTGGATGTAAATGCAAGGGAGATAGCTGAACTATTCAACTCTTTTAATAGAGATTCGTTAATCGAATTAAGCTTAGCTAATTTCAATTCAGGTACATACTTTTTAAAGATTGATTCTGATATTAATACTTATTCAATTAAATTATTAATAACAAAATAGGAGAAAAAAAATGTCGAGGAAAATTATCATAACAGCCTTAATTATGGCTTTTGTAAGTCTCGAAGCGGTTTGGTCGCAATATCAGTTAAATTTCACGGATAACGAATGTGGCAATGGTGCTTATTACGGAGTTGTTTACGTACGCGACAGTAATCAAACGAACTACGGCTTTGGATTTTACCTTTTCTGTGATGTCAAAATGGAATTGAGAAATTTAGTGCCACCAGTCAGATTGCTCAATCTCGCTAATGGAACGATACTGCTTGATTCGTGCAGTATTTTCATGCCGTTTTCGCAATATAATGCTCAAACCGAATACCACAAGTACATTTACGAAATACGTAACAAAACAGGGAACGAAGAAACTATTGCCCTCGAATACGGCTCAATGGACATTGCGACTCAGCAAAGCCCTATTTCTAATAATCAGATGAAAAAGATAAATTCATATTTTATCGTTTTAGCTGATGAAGATGAATATGCCGCCGAATATAGCCCCCACGAAACTATTGAATCGCATCTATTTAGCGATTCTTTGGGTAATTCGCTCTATGAAATTAAATATAATGACTCGGTTGTCGGATTGAGATATTATTGTGCGAATAACAGCACGGAATATACTCGCTTCTTTAAAGGTAAATAGCATTTATTTCACATATTTAGTTATATTTCTTTATAAAAATAGCCCCCGTTATGGGGCTTTTTTTTGAAGTCATGCATCTGCCACCGGGGTGTTTATTTTGTGCGGGTTGGAAATAAAGTGGGGAAATTTGTGAAGTGGTGAGACAAGGGCACCGTCATTCTAAGCGAAGCGATGAAGCCGGTTAAAATATACAGCGCGCTCGGACAATGCGTGGAGAAAATCCCCCTTAGTCCCCCTTTGCCAAAGGGGGAAACAAAGAATTGATGTGTCGCAACTGCCGACGGGCGTGTATTTTGTGCGGATTGGCAATCGGGCGGAGGCTTTCGAGAGACTAGTACGAATTGGCAAAGACTCAAGGTATGAAGTTTACCAAGTAACCGAATGGGCAAGAAAAGGTTCTTTCTGGGGTGAACAAGGTAATTTCCTTTCTGCTTGTAAGTTACGAAACAAGACGAAAGACGGAGTAATGTACTAGGATATGTCTTTGCAGAAATTTAAGCAAGGGGGCAAGTCCAATGGGACAAGCACCCAACAACAATACCAAAGACCAGATTGGGCCAAAGCAGATTGGTTCAAAGAAAAAGAATGAATTCTTGGCAATTATGGCTAAAAAAACTAATTCTGTCAGATTATATTTTGAGTTGTTTTCAAATTATTCACTTTTCCGCGATACCCTCAACGATTTACTTTTTAAGCTAATTGCAAAATCACGAAATAGATTGACATAGCAAGAAACATGTGGTATATTATGTTTGGAAATACAATCTTTAGTACTCGCATCTTGAACCCTATAAACGCATAAAATGTCCCCAATACAAACCATGCGAAATAGTTCTGCAATGGTATAACCTCATTTTGCCAAGTCCAATAATAGAGTCTGATGGCGGCGGGTTCCATTAAGAAATCAAAAAACATCATAGTTGCTCCGATAATAATGGATTTGATAAAAATCGGGATGTTGTTTAGATTAACTCGAGATACTCTTTGAAGCATCGCATGGGAAGTTACTAATGCGAGAAACCATACGAAAGCTATCGCAATTGGTACTTGTTGAAAAGTAGGCTTTAATATGCCGTGATAATAATAATGACCAAAAATCCATCCAGTTTTTACTCCCACAAACTCAATAATCCATGATGAAACTACAACCAAAGCGAAATAAACAACATATCTATTTCGTAAGTTTGGTTGGTCAATGATACCTTGTTTATTGGGTTGAGGGAGTTTATATTTTCTGAAAATCTCCCAAAAAGCCACTAATGTCAGCATAATAATTACTGGTCCTGCCATAGGTCTTGTTATTTCCTCGAACATTTCGAGAACCTGTAAAATAGCACCGAAAATTAGCAGTATATAAATAATACTGATTTTAAAAATTTCATGTGATAAAAAACTTAAAACTTTTGAATTTTTCTTTCCTTCCATACAATTTTACCTGTTATTGTTTTATAAAATGACTCGATTGCGACTGCCCCAATACCAGTAATGGATAAAGGATGCAATATTACGGCAATCAATAAGTCATGCCTAAATGCCAAAGAATGCATAATTCTCAAAAATAGGTTCATGAGAATAAGCAAAATTAATAATTTTCCACTAAAATTTATTAAAAAAAGTATGTAGGGTAACATCATTGCCGAAAAAATTATGAATAAAAGCAATGAAAACAAAATGGCGTTGTATCCTGTAAGTCCATATAAGTTCTTTGACAATCCTATTCTAATTTCTCTTAAAGTGCTGTACATTCGGCAGAAAACAACATCAGTGCCAATCGCCTTAGCATGTAGAAATGCAGGATAGTTGTCATCATATTTCCAGTATCGAGACATTAAACACCAAAGTCCCTAAAAATCAGTTTTTCTGTTGCCTCTGCTGATAGCATAACACCGGGTAGTCCATCACCGGGATGAGTGCCCGCACCTACTAAGTATAGATTTGGAATATCTTCATTCCGGTTATGAGGGCGGAAATATGCAGATTGCAATAATATTGGCTCCATTCCCCATGGCGTACCTTTATAGCTATTTCTTTGATTTGCGAAATCTTGTGGAGTGAAGAATTCTTCTACTTCAATGTTTTTTCGTAAATCTCTTAGGTCAAACTCTGCTTCCAGAAAGTTAATTACAGAATTTACAAAAGGTCTCGCCTGCACATTCCAATCAATACCGCTATCTAAATTTGCTACGGGAATTAACACATACATACTTTCACATCCCATAGGTGCCATAGAACTGTCTGTTCTTGTCGGAACATGGAGATACATAGAAAAGTCCTCAGGTAAAATTCTATAGTCAAATATATCATCTATAAGTGTTTTGTACCTTTTTGAAAGAATTAGTGTATGATGTAACAATTGCGGGTATTGCTTTTTAATGCCTAAATAAATAACAACGGTTCCCATGGAATATTTTGCGTTGTTGAGCTTAGCTTGATTCCATTTCTTTAAATGATTTCCTTTGATAAGTTTCGAGTAAGTATGGTGCACATCTGCATTTGAGATAACTAAATTAGCTTCATAAGTACCATTCGCAGTTCTAACACCAGTAGTTTTGCCGTTTTGTATCATTATCTCTTCTACGGGTTCACTGGTTCGTATTTCAACACCAAGTTCAAGCATTAATTTTTTAAAAGCTCCAACCACACTGTACATCCCATCTTTTGTAAACCATACTCCACTGTGTTTTTCAAGGTAAGAAATCATTAGATATATAGCAGGAACTCTAAAGGGATTTCCACCAATGAAGAGTGGATGGAACGAGAATATGAATCGGTGTCTGAAATTATTAAAATATTTTGCGGCAAGCCCATACGATGTATTGAAAGCTTTGATGCTCATTGCACGTGGCACGAATTTCAGCATTGTAGATAAATTATTGAAGGGAATGGCACCCAGCCCTTTAGTAATAACTTCATCATAGATTAATTTTGAGCTCTCGATAAATTTATCGTATTTTTGGGCATCTTTTTTATCAAATTTTGCCATTTGCGTTTTCATTAATTCAGCATCACCGGAATAATCAATGTAGGTTTTATCATGAAAATATGCGGTAGAAAGGCCTGAGAGGCATTAATTCCAAATAATCCTTCATCTTTTTCCCGGCCGAGTTGAAAATTCTTTCAATTATTTCCGGAGCGGTTATCAATGAAGGTCCCATATCGAATTTATATCCGTTTTTTTCAAGAGAATAAGCGTGCCCCCCAGTTTGTCGTTCTTTTCAATTATGATTACTTTATAACCTTTGGATTGGAGACGTATTGATATGGCTAAACCACCAAATCCTGAACCAATGACAATTGCTCTTTTCCAGTAAAAAATAGATTTTTCAATATACGGCTACGATTCGGATGTCGTTTGAATGCGGTAAACTTGTTGTTTGATGAAATGCCAAATATTGAACCTTTATTTGAGGAATAGCGTGATTCCAAGTCTAATGGAGTTATCGAGTAAAATCTCATTATCATACATTTCGATAGCTCTCTCATCCATTAGTTCCACAATCCTCTTTAATTTTGTTTTTGCGAGTCCACCCTTACCAAGGAAAAACGGTAAGTAATAGCAGGTTGAGCCATAAACGAATAAAGATTCAATGTTATCTGGGTCATATTTAAGTCCCCGATTCATGATTTCAATACCTGTATCAACGTGTTTTAGTTTTGTCTGGGGCCAAAAAGCATGCTTGCCTTTAATCATCTATAGCGAGCCGATGTAAGTAATTGCCAAGCCCTTCAACTCGGGATTTGCGGTCATAATAGTTTTGAATTCTTGAATAGCAAAATCAAGTTTTTTTCATCATTGACGGAACTATAAAAGAGTTTTCTTGCTTCCGTAAGCCTCTCGCTTTCGTAACTCTTAGACATTAGCGGCAAATTTAAAATTAAGAATAAAGATAAAGATACAATGACTTTAAGCATATTGGAATTTTGAAATTTATAAAAGTTTAGAGACACCTAAATTTGAAAAAAATTTTATTAAGTCATTTAGTCTTTAACCATAATTCCTAATCCTACTGAGATATGCCTTGATGCATCGGGACGTTGTTCATTCATTACATTCCTGCCGTTAACTACCATGACTGATGAACTGCCCCCATCGAGATTCATGGCATCATAGCATCCTAATGATTTCATTATGTTTGCCATATCAGTAAGGTTAGCTCCTTTTATGCTATGCGATTTGGAACCCCCCTGCACTGTAACCAAAAATAGTTTAGTCTTATCCTTGTTATACCCGACTGCCGTTCGGGGCAGTTGGCTATTGATGAATCTTCGTCCGGTCGAACCTTCAACTCTCGCCTCATGTTGAGCTTTCCCATTACGAACTAATCTCGGAGTAGCCGTTAAGCCATGGAAAAATTCTATCTGTGATTCTAAATTAGTTGTATAGCTAAGTATAAGAGTATCTCCTAAATTAGGGAATAAATCAAATGGCACTCCAATGCCGTATGATAGTACTGCAGTGTTGAAATCAATTGAAATTACGCCTGTATCAATTTTGGTCACAACACATCTGATATTTTTATTTACCGCAGGTGAATCTAAATATAATAGTTTGCATTTGATGAGA
>CAZWXI010000127.1:0-5819 GCA_964637845.1 uncultured Hyphomicrobiales bacterium
AGAATATAATAAGGTCAAGACCGACGTTTTCGAGATTGTCAAGTCCTTGCAAAGACACTAGTGACCATATTGAATCGATTCGAAATCTTCCGCCTATTGTCTTTAGATTTTCAAGCCCCTTGAAATCTTCAAAACCCGACGGTTTAGTAAATAAGTCCCACTGGATTGATTTTAGCGAATCAAACCCTTTGAAATTTTTCAGGTTGTAGTTTCTTATGACGTATAAAGTGCCTATAATATGTCGTACATTATTTAGCCCTTTCAAAGAGTTCAACGACTCATTATTATCAATTGCAATGTCACTTCGGACTGTATCCAAGCCCTGTAATCCATCAAGGGAAGACAGTCCTTTGTTGGAACGAATCCACACGAAACCGCCGATTCTCATAAGTGAGTCCAATCCTTTCAGGTCTTGCAGCAAATGGTTCGCGTCAATATTCATTCCCGAATCTAGTTTTCTGAGGGATTTGAGTCCAAATAAATTTTTGAGCTTAATATTGCTGACAAGATTGAGAGAAAAGGCACTCTCGATAGAGTCCAGTCCCGTCAGTTCTTCGAGCCTGTCGGTATAATGAATACTCAGCCCAAGAGAGACTTTTTTTATTCTTCTTAGAGGCGTCAAATCGGTGACATTTCCTGTGATTTGCAGGCTACCGAGAATTTCTTCGCAATCGGGATAATCTTCTATAAACTTTTCAAGAGCTGATTGGCTGTTAATTCTTACATCACCCGGCGGGCACGGGTCAGATGTTAGACCATTTGTTAAAATTAGAAATGCGGCTATGAACGACAAGATTTTTGACATGTCATCCTCTTGAATAATATTAATAAGAACTTAACAAATATATGAATAAAATTTATAGCATATATATTTCGGGTACGTATAATGTTGGTTTTGTTCATTTTTGTTACATATTTTGACTTCAATTATGCAGAACGTAACAAAAAGCATGTTGTAACCAATAAAAAATAATAAAAGCGTCTAATAATAACCTAACCAATAAAGGTAAAAATATAGTTATTGATTACAATATGGAGAATTTTGATGGCAGTTAAATCAACCACTCCAAAAATAGATGCCAAACCGGCGATGAACGGCTCGAGTTCGAAACTCAAAAGTGTGACAATGAACTACCAGGACAGAGAAGTCACAGTTGATTTGTTCAGCGAATTTGATTTTTCGGGCTTTGATAAAGAAACAATCATAGAATGGTATAAATTGAATCATTTAGGTAGGCGATTAGATGAAAAAGCCGCTCTTTATCTTAAAATGGCGAAGGGTTGGTCTTATCACGCATCATTCGGGGGGCATGACGGAATTCAGCTTGCTTTGGGGCTTTCTTTCCGGCAAAATCACGATTTTCTTTTCCCATATTACCGTGATATGATGACCACGCTTGCCGCAGGCATCACAGTCGAAGAAATCATACTTAACGGACTTAGCAAAGACACAGATGTTGCCGGTGGCGGACGCCATATGAGCAATCACTTCGCCAAACCCTCGATTCGCATCCAGAACGTTTCGTCATGTACGGGGAATCACAGTTTGCATGCCGTGGGGGTTGCACGAGCGATTAAGAAATATAACGGCGATGAAATTGCTTTCTACTCGGGTGGGGAATCTGCGTCTGCTGAAGGTTATTTCTATGAAGCCGTTAATACTGCAAATCACGAGAAATTACCCGTTGTATTCGTAATTCAGAACAATAAATTCGGCATCTCCGTGCCTCTGCATGAAGTTTCGGGCAATATGATCGTGAGCGACAATTTCAAAGGCTTCAAGAATCTCAAAATCATCGAATGCGACGGACGAGACCCGTTTGATTCTTTTCTTGCGATTCAAGATGCAATCGAACATATTCGTGATGGGAATGGACCCGCTATGGTTCACGCTGATTGCGATAGAATCGGCTCACACTCCAACTCAGACAGACACGAGCTTTACCGCTCCGAAGAGGAACGCGAAGCTCTCAAACGCCGGGACCCTATGTTGCAGTTCCGTTGGCACATACTTAACGAGAAAATTTTGAAGCTGAAAGAACTCGAAGCAATAGAAGAAAACAATAAAGAGATAATCTTCGAAGCCGCAGATAAAGCAGAAGCGGCACCTGATGCAGACGGCTCGACGTGGAACACGTGGATTATTCCCGAACCCTACGTAAAACCCGAAGATAATACCGAAATACCGATAGATGAAAATGCACCTCGAATACAGTTTATTGAGGGCATCAATCAGACATTGAAAGAAGAGTTCAGGAGCAATCCCGATACATTTTTATGGGGGCAAGATATTGGAAAAGGGGGCGTATTTAACGTCGTTAAGGGTATGCCACAAGAATTCGGAAAAGAGCGTGTATTCAACGCTCCGATTGCCGAAGACAGCATAGTTGGTACTGCAAACGGCTTCAGCAGATACAACGACAAGATACGCGTGGTTATCGAGGGAGCTGAATTTGCGGATTATTTTTGGCCCGCAATGGAACAATTAATTGAATGCTCGCATGATTACTGGCGTACACGCGGACAGTTTGCCCCTAATATTGTCATCCGCCTTGCAAGCGGCGGATACATTCAGGGTGGACTTTATCACTCGCAAAACCTCGAAGGTACTTTTACCACAATTCCCGGCATCAGAATTGTAATGCCGTCATTCGCCGATGATGCCGTAGGATTATTGCGTAATGCCATTCGTTCACGAGGGACAACTTTATTCCTCGAACCGAAATTTCTTTATAATTTTAAGCCAGCATCATCACCAACACCAAATGACGACTTCGTTATTCCTTTTGGAAAAGCAAAAATTCGCCGCACGGGAAGCGATATTACAATAGTGTCATTTGGAACTACTGTACATTTAAGCATGTTTGCCGCAGAGGAACTCGCAAAGGAAGGCATTTCTGTGGAAGTAGTGGACTTACGCTCACTGGCTCCGTGGGATAAAGATACAGTCTTGGAGTCGGTCAAAAAGACCAATAGACTTGTTGTAGCTCACGAGGACAAAGTTACAGGTGGTTTTGGTGGAGAAATTGTTGCCACAATCACCAAAGAAGCATTCAAATATCTTGATGCCCCCGTACTTCGAGTAGGTTCGAAAGATGTACACGTCGGGTTTGCAAAAAATTATGAAAGTGCCATCCTGCCGAACAAAGACGATATTAAAAAAGCTGTTATAGAGTTATTTTATTATTAAAAATGTGTGGAATTTAGTTGACAGTGTGAAATATCACACACAAGCATTGTATGTTAATTGTTATTATTATATTTGATATGCTAATTTTTGCCGGGATATAAATTTTTATTCGGCAAAGTTGGCATATATTTGCGTACTATTGAGCGGAGTTTTTTGATGCGCCCGTAGCTCAATTGGATAGAGTGTTGGATTCCGGTTCCAAAGGTTGGGGGTTCGACTCCCTTCGGGCGTGCTAAGTGATTTAGTTTTTATAGAATTAATCAATAGGATAGATGAAAAAGAACAAAGATTTTGACAACGAAAATATCAACGAGCAAGAGTCAAACCGGACCGGAAGCTTATATATGCAGGGACAAGCCGAAGGATTTATCCAAAAAAACAGTAAAATAATAATTATAGCATCAGTAGTAATAATTGCTGTTGCAGGCATATTGCTTTTTATGCGTTATCAAGCGAGGGAAGCCGAGCAAAAGGCATCCGTACTTATGTCGAGAGTAGTACCCTACTTCGAAACAGGCGATTATGATAAAGCATTAAACGGTGACCCAGAAAAGATGTTCATGGGTGAAAGAGTATTGGGATTAAAGTACATAGCCGATGAATATAAGAGTACTTCTCAAGGGAAGGTTGCATCTTTATATACAGGAGTGATTTATTTAAAGAAAGATTCTTATGATGAAGCTCTTCGATATTTCGAAACAGCAGGCGAAGCTGACTCAAAATTAATCAGAATGGGCGGTCTTGCGGGCATTGCAACGATAAATGAATATAAAGGAAATTTGAAAGATGCAGCGAAGAAGTATTTTGAGGCATCACAATTTGCCGAAGACGATTACACTAAGTCGCGTTATATGTTTTATGCGGCTTTGTGCTACGAAAAATCTGGCGACAATACAAACGCCGAAAAAAATTATCGAAGCATAATAGATGAAATCCAAATCAATGAATTTACGCCTATGGCTAAATCGGGCTTAATTCGAATTGGCACGATAATTGAATAAACTCATTGGGCTAATACCCAGTGCTTATTTTTTTATTTGGAATGAAATAAATGTTAATAAATAATTTGTTGTACATAAGTATTAAATTTTTGGAGGTATCATGAAACGATTGATTCGTTTGAGCTTTTTGGTGGTACTATTGGGCATTCTGGCATATACAGCCGGGTATGCACAATCAAACCAAGTTTACGTATCCGGCACGATAGAGTCGGGTCAAGTACGGGTTTTCATGAAAGACTCCGTTTACATATTCAATAAGGAATATTTTGTATACGGAACTCTTATCATCGAACCCGGAACCACAATCTACATGCATCCCAACGGTAGATTAATTGTCGCCGCAGGCGGCAGAGTCCTCGCTGATGGCGACGCCAGAGTCACTTATACTGAAAGGCCGGGCGGAATAAATCCGGTTTTGCAATATCAACCGCTTGGACACGCCAGCTATCAATATTTTTTCCATAATGCTGTTGACCAATACAATGACAATTCCGGTACGGCTCGTACTTTAAGAGTTGAAACTGCTAAGGACCCGACAGTACATTTGGACAAATACAATCATATTTTCCACGTTTTGTTAAACCAATCAACAAGACAAATAGTTGACCTTGCTGACCCAAGCAGCAGTAACTTCCCACGGTTCCGTAATGCTTCCGCCCAAGACAATCAAAACCACATAGTAATTTCTTATGAACAGGCTTTGATGTACATGGCGGCACGCTTGAATTTTGACCCTGAAAACTACGACCCCAACTTGAAAACATTACCATGGAGAAGAATTGGTGGTAAGCCTGTTGCCATTGCACCCGGGACAATTAAGTTTATCGGTCAGTCTTTCAATATGTCCCGCGAGTGGGGGCATATTATAGTTTTACCCGGTGCAAGAGCTGCTTTCTTTAGAAACGTAGAATTTGAATCATTCAAAAAAGACACTACAGTTGACCGAGTCCCTCTCTACCAAGGTTCAGCTTTTGCTCAAGTAAATAAGAGAATGAAAGAATTGACAAACGGTGCAGGTGGCGCAATAACTACTTTCTCGTCGAGAACTTGGTTGATTGATTGTAAATTTACAAACAACATGGCACGCTTACGCGGTGGAGCCCTCAATATTTTATCGGCTCCGAAAGAGTTAGCTTTCACTTTTGGCGGTAGCACCCAAGGTTTGGGCTTCTATCCCGCAAGCAAAAATCCGCACATTACTAATCCCGACGGCACTCCATCAGTAGTAAATTCTGACAACCCTATTCTCAGAATTGACAATATTGACGAAAACATAAACATGACTGAACCATGGGGAAGCAATAATGCTACATATCGTCAAGCCTTTGATGATGCTCGTTTGGCTATCTTCTTAGGTAGAATGCGTAATTTAACTTTTGAAAATAACAAAGTTCAATTGGCTAACGTAAGAGTAAAACAAATTGACGGAAGACAAGTTACAACCGATGAATTGGACGAACCCGCAAATTATCCTATGGTATCAGGCAACCATGCTTATGGCGGTGCTGTTTACATTTCAGGTATGCCCGAATATAAAGAGAGACAAATAGAAGTCGGCTTGGGCGTAAATAACAGTATCAACATTGGCGGACAAGTTGTATTCTTCAACAAACCCGACTCATTTATCG
>CAZWXI010000128.1:0-5706 GCA_964637845.1 uncultured Hyphomicrobiales bacterium
CATTCTAAAACGTCTAAATAATTTAAAAATAGTTTAACAAAATGTCCGATTAAATTTTAACTAATACACCTTATGGCATATACACTTTGTTGTGCGTTCGTGCATTTTATTCTATCCTATCCTTTTTATGACCATTGTTGAGCATTTGATTTCAGTTTTCATATTTTCGTATTCCTTTTTTTGTTGTTCGCAATAATTGATAAATATTTCAGCTTTGTCCGGGTGTTTGACAATTAATTCTTGACATCGTTTTAAAAGATTATTGTATTCTGTATCGTAATTCTCAGTAATGTTTTTATCTCCGCTTACATTGACTTCGTCTATTAATTGCATACCAGCATCCGAAATCTGTTTTTTCAGGTCACTTTTACTAAAAACATGGTCATGTTTAAAGCTACTCTCGTCTTCAATGTATCTATCGTCAATTATTACAATCCCACCGTCTTTCAAATTATTGTTTAATAATGTAAGAGTTTCAAAGTAATTACCAAATACTTGACCAATAGCACCCAATATTATAACATCATATTTCGCAAGAGTTCCTATCTTTTCTCGAATATCGCCAACTTCAAATTTGCATAAATTTCCAACACCATATTCGTCAGCTTTTGATGCTGAAAAAGAAATAAATTCAGGTATTGCGTCAATTCCACAGCATTCACAATTCATTTGCTTAGCTATATTAATCGAAACAACACCTTTTCCACATCCCAAATCCAGCACTTTTAGGTTATTAAAATTTGATATGTGCTTCTTAATAAGGCTTATCATTACATCAGGGTCTGAGCCAATTTCCCAAAAATCTTGAAGTATATAGGGTAAGTAAGGTAAAATCTTACTATCAGTACAATCCATTGCGGTTAAAACGCTTTCTTCAATTGTTTTCATTATCTATTCTCCTATATTTTTGTCCATTTATGTAGTACGCAGGCTTCTTTGCATGAGCCACAACGTTTCCAGCATATACGACGTTGCGACCGAAGGAAGCAATGTCCCGAAGAGCAAGGCATAGCCGTAGCGCATATGCTGTGTTATGTGCTTGTTGCCCATTTATTTTAAACCTCTTTCCTTTATCTTTGAAATTGTTTCCTCTATAATACCAAGAAACTGTTTAACATCATTTTCTGAATAAGCTTTCTCAATTACCCATTTCAGATTTGATTTTACTTTTATAAAGTAACCGAGATTTTCAAGACGTTCTTTATAAAATTCAATGATATCTTCTGGATTGCTAACTTTTTTTGTAATCTCTTCAAATCTAGTATAAATACTCTGTTTGAATACAGAACTGGGGGGATATCCAAAAAATAGACCGACAAAACCAGTATCCAATTCAACATTTAGTGAGAATCCCCTTGATCCCCATCTGAACATCAAGCCATTTTGTTTTGCAAATTCAAATATCTGCTGAAAAACTTCCAATCCGTTTTTATCCAATGAACTTAAGAATTGTTTCTCATCAACCTTGGGAAGTGAAGCAGATTGAACTTTCTCGCGCATGAATTCCTCTTCGCCAACGACAAAATCACTTGAGATTATCTTTTCTCCGGATTTGGTTTCAAAATACTTAAACTCCATACAATAAATATCAATACCCTTTTTGCTTAGAAACAGTGCTGTTTGCCGGATTTCTTTTGAAACTTCTTGAGCCACTACAACAAGTCTTGTTGACTTATTAAATGAAACCTTTTCGTCTGATTCGCTTTGAAAATATTGTTGATGATAATCTTCTAGACTACTTTCTTCTCCAGAATACTCTTGATAAATATCATTTAATTGAGAATAGTCCAAGTTTTCAACAAAGGATGCATATTCTAACAGTTGAGCAATTGTTTCTCGAGGGGTCTTACCCCTCTTTAATTCCACAACTACGGTATTACCCGTTTTATCAATACCTAACAAATCTATAGAAGTATTTAGATTTGTAGTAACCTGACGACCAACTATAAAAACTTTGCTTCCTTCAAAAAAATACTCAGGGTTATTCTCAAGCAAGACTTCCAAATCTGCTTCTTGCTTGATTTTTTCGAAATCATGTTCTTTATACGGAATAAATTTTCCCTTATTATCGATTGTAAACAGTTTCATTTTCTTTCACCTCCTAAATGGGCAATGTCATATAACGGTTTGCGGCTACCCGAAGGGCGGGGAGTTGGCTACAAAACTTGATTTGAAAAACTAATGTCTGATTAATCACAAAAGTGCCTTTGGAACACGAATTCCCGCCTTTCGGGGAGCTGCTGTTAACGGTAGTTATTTTCATTTCGCTTTTTCATGTTTAAGTATATTTTCAAAGCGTGTCCTGCTTATATAATGGTCAGCCAGTAATTCCCCGTCCTTTATTAGACTAAAAGTTCCAAATCCTGAGGGTGCATTTTGCGCTTCTTTGGGAGTTTTCAACTTTCTTATTGTCAGTTTAATTTCGTTTTCAATAGCAGACTGTTTTATGTCCGTAATTGATTTTTCGTGCCATGGACATTGGTCGGAATAAACTAAATGCCAACCCTTGTATTTCTTCTGTTGTCTTGTCCAGTCTAAAAACTTTGGAGTCTTAGCTGTGGTGTCAAATGATTTAACCATTAATTCAAAGCGGTCAAGTTTTTCTGCTACGCTAAAGTTATTCTTTTCATAAAGTGTCTTATTTGCTATCCAAGGACCATCACTGGTCATTGCACAAATACCTGACTTGCCATTTTTATTAGCGTCCGATTCACATTGTTGAATAAGATAACTTCCAACTCCTTTTTCTTTCGCGTCCTTTACAAATAACGCAATGCACTGAATAAAGTAGAAGTTGTCTGCCTTAATTGGTCGCCAAGCTAGTTCGGAGGGAATGTATTCAATGAATCCGACTTGCTTTCCTTTGCTGTCAATCGCAATTTTAATCTTAAGTCCTTTGTTAATCTTTGCCTTGAACCACTCGACTTTAGAATGGTAACCGGGAGATTTTTTGTCCTTTATACAATAAATACCAACTTCAGCGACATTGTCAGTTGTGACATCTAAAATTTCTATTTTGTTATTTTTTTGTGTCATTATCTATTTTCTTACTGTGGTTTTATAATTAATGCTAGCTCATTTATCTACGCACTCTCAATAAATGATTTACAAAAATATAAAAACGAACAAAGTTAGCTGCTAGGATTCTTTGTCTGTCCATTAGTCAAAGAATGTTGCTTGCCCTTCTTTTTTGAGTCGCCAACTGTCTTGTCCTACACGCTCTGCAATATCTTCTAATACATTTAAGATTGTCTGACTTTCTGGTGTTGTCCCATTTTTGAGAAGTGGCAAAATAGCTAATACAATCTCGTCAAAATGTGGACTTTTATTTTCTCGCTCCATTCGTCTCAAATAGCTTATAAGATAGTATTTGATACGAAGTCTAACGTCTATATAAGTTGCGAATTTTGTGTTTTTCCTGATTGTGAATTGCTCTGTCGCTTCATCATAATCAAACTTGTCGAGAAGAATAGGTGTTAGGTCGGTGTATTCCTTTTTCAGTAAGTCTAAGAAGCCAAGTTCTAACCCTTTAATGATAAGTTCGTCATTGATTTGTTCCAATGTCGCCCCATTGTATTTGGCAATTATTCCTTCAATAGTTTGCATTACAATTTCAGCAATGCCCAAGCCCAAATTAGCTTTCATTATTGTTCTTGGATTGCGAACCTTTCGGAAATTGATAATTAATTGACCTGATAAAACGGTAAAAGGATTTTGTCTCTTTTTGAAACTTGTTTGCCCATTCTTTTGCGGAACTGCACCCACATATTCAAAACCACAACTTTCTGCTGTGTCAATAATTAAATGCCAAAATTCAGGGTCTTTATGAGCAAAGACAAAAGAAAGCCAACGGTCATATTTCAACACTCGATACATTTCTTTAATACTTTGTGCCATTAATTCGTTGTATTCGCCTTTGCTTTTACCGTGTTCTCCACCTTCAATTGCTTCATTCTTGAAGTCTTGCTCGGTTACCTCCAAGTCAAGCCAAGCATTCCACATTGCAGACAAATCCAAATAAGGAATTTTCTTCCCGTATGGTGGGTCTGTATATATGTAGTCAACTGTTTCTTTAGGAATAAATTTCAAATCAGTTGCTGTTCCTTTGATAATTTGGGCGTTGGAAATAGTTTTATCATTGATGAAATATTCCATTTCTTTTTTAGCAGCTTTTACCTTTTCAAATCTCAAAGTAAAATATTTCATTAAATCTATTTCGACGGGATTAGGTGCAATCCTATATCTATAATATTGAAATGCACTCGCATTTCCACCTCCTTCTTTTTCAACATAGGTAGATGTATGGTAAGTTAAATTATATTTTGTAACAATCCCAGAAAACATAAGGAGTAATGAATTACGAATATTTTCATTTGGCTGCTTTAAAATAATTGATTTAAGAAGTCCTAATTGGGCGGTTTGTTTCTCACTAAATAATTGGTCAACAGTTGCCACATCCGAACCTTTAGGCAAAGGAAGAGGTTTTGGACCAGCGTATTTTTTTAGTGCCTTCTTTATTTCATCTTCTGTTTTTGGTTCTTTCTTTAAATACTCCTCCTTAACTTCATTAAATGCTTGGGTTAAGTCAGCTTGTTTTACAGGTGCTATTAACGATTGAACCAAAAAAACTGCCATTGGATTTAAGTCAATATTGATTGCACTTCTGTTATTCATCAATGCTTCAATAGCAGTAACACCACTGCCACCAAAGGGGTCAAGAACTAAATCACCTGGCTTGCTAAAATTCTTAATATATTCAGCAACAACATTCCAAGTCTGTTTTGTGAAATATCCATGAACTCCAAAGTGTCGCCTTGCAGCTTGTTTTTTTACTGGTATTTCTTCAAGTAGAGGCCTATTGTTGTAATCAAAGCCTGTCTTATAAACAGCTTTTGGTGCATAAACAAAGTTCTTTCCAATCTGAAAACTTGTTGGTGCTAGCAATAATTTTAAGTCTTGCCAATGTTCTTCAATGTCTTCTAATTCAAAAAATAGAATTGGTTTATCGGTATCGGCTGTTCTGTAAACTGAAAATTCTAATCCGTTACAAAGGGTAAAGTAATTGCTTCTTATTTCAGGGTGCGTTGCGTAGCTATAAACTTGTTCAACATTATCGGTATTAATTATTTTTTGGCTTGGTGCTTTTGCGTCCAAAACCCAAGCAAAATTATTTTCAACTTTTAAGGCGTAGTCAGGAACAAGGTTAATAGGTCTCTTTTTGCTGCCGATTTTTAGAAATGGATGTTGAAGTGTCTTGCTCCGAACAATATTTTCTTGTGTGTAACCAAGTTCTTTTATAATTGGAAGTATTACTACTTCTCTAACGCTGTCTTCTTTGAAGTCAGGGTCATTAGCTATGGTCTTGAAGTCAAGCTGTCCGAATAATTTTTCTTTTGTTATTTTATCTTTCATAAATGTCAAAAGTATCATTTTTTTTTAACAGTCTGTTTAACTGTGTCAGTTTCTTGATTCGCTAAAACCGTTATTCTCTCTTGGGAAAATACAGTTAACTGACTTGTCAGTAGTAGATACATTAATATTGATTTTTTCATTTTATTTGTTTTTATTGTTTACATTTTCGTCATAGGGTTGCTTGTAACGGTTCACAGCTTGCCGTTCGTGCGGGTTTCGGAGCACAAATCTGTCAACCTGCACTGAACTTGAATAGAAGCACAAAGCTCCAAGTTTCCACGTCACCCCGCCTGA
>CAZWXI010000129.1:0-5582 GCA_964637845.1 uncultured Hyphomicrobiales bacterium
AGGTAGTAGGCCCACTGTCTTGTGCCTGAGCCATGTTTGTAGCTGTAAATATTAAGGAGGCTACAAAAAACATGGTAAATAATTTTTTAAACATCACTAAATCCTTATATAATTAACTAAAAGTTGTAACAATTCTTAAATGTATAACAAAAAATTTCAAAAAATGTTTCATGAAAATTTATTTTTTTTTGATTTTTTTATATTTTTATGAACGAATAGAAATCTATATTACAAATATAGAATATATAATCGAAATAAACATATTTTTTTGGTACTTTTCGATTTTATCCTTGAATAGTGGGTTTATATTGATGTTTATAATCTATTGAAATGATATATAATAATTAATTATTATTCATAATATAGGAAATAAAATTTTAAGATTAATAAATAATTTATATATTAATTACAAAATTTTAATTATTTTTTTTGAATTATATAAAATCCAACTCTAACACTATATTAAGTAAAGATTCGTAGAGTTGAGCATAGTTTTATTTAACATATTTGGTAATCGCATGAGCAAATACTATTTTTCTAAGATTTTAAATACTTCTTTTGAAGATGCAATCGACCGGGTGAAACTTGAGCTTTCAAAATCGGGTTTTGGCGTGCTGACCGAGATAGACGTCCAGAGTACTCTGAAAAGCAAATTGGATGTGGATTTCCGGAAGTATAGAATTTTGGGAGCTTGCCATCCAGCTTCCGCATACAAAGCATTTTTAGCAGATGACAAGATTGGCACAATGCTGCCGTGTAACGTAGTTGTGCAAGAACATGAACCCGGCAAAGTCGAAATATCGGCAATTGACCCGATTGCTTCAATGATGTCGGTCGAGAATACGTTATTGGCAGATGTGGCGGCAGGAGTAGCTAAATCGCTCCAAGAAATGATTGATTCACTTTAATCACAAAAAAAGTCCATCTAAATGGGCTTTGGAAATTAATTTCTGTTAATGATTATTCTTCTTCGCTGATTACCCAAACTTTTACAGTTGCGATAACATCAGCGTGCAATCTTACTTTCGCATCGAAAACGCCCAAAGTTTTGATTGGTTCGTCAATGTAAATCATGCGTCGGTCAATGTCGAAACCGCGCAAACTCAATTCCTGAGATACCATGGCTGGCGTAACCGAGCCATATAATTTGCCTTCTTCGCCGACTTTCATGGCAATACTGACTTGCACATCGGAAATTTGAGAAGCCAATTGTTCGGCATTGAGCTTTTCTTGCTGAAGTTTTTTTGTGCGTTGTTTTTTTTCGATTTCCAATCTTTTTACCGCGGCATCGGTTGCGTAGTAAGCATAGCTACGGGGAATCAGATAATTTCGGGCATAGCCGTCCTTAACGTTGACAATTTCCCCCATTTTGCCGAGATTGTTGATGTCTTGTCTTAAAATTATTCTCATCTTACTACCTATAAATTATTATCTTGAATTATTTCGCGTCAAGTTTGGCGACAGTTTCTGTTTCGGTAACTTTTTCGGTTTTATCTTTGAGCAATTCATCTGTATTTTCCAGAACAATCGCTTTGCCGATAGTCAAAGCACGTTGGCGGCGGAATTCGCGTAATTTTTCGGGCAGAAGCAAAGTCAAATGACGCAAAACAGTGTCTTCGAGGACAAGGAAGCGCTCAAATATCGGTACAGTAGCAGGCAATGAATTGAATACCAAATGAATGTACATACCGTTAAACTTCTTGTTAATCGAATAAGCAAGGCGTTTGCGACCCCATTTGTTTACTTCGACTATTTCACCACCGTGATTTTCGATATATGATGTGATTTTTCCGATGACTACATCAACATCCGAATCTTCCAATGCGGCGTTCAATATTATAGTTGATTCGTAAATACGGCGCAAGCTCATTAAACATTACTCCTACAAAAAAATTAATAAAATTTCTAGGTCAATCCAACATAGAAAAACAAAAATATTAAGAATCTGCGAATTGACAAAACTAAAATTGATTTTTTTCACATTTTTTTTTCTTTAAAGTAAATTTTTTTAATTTAGTGTATGTTCGTATTGTATATTTATACTTATCTTTGTATTCTATTTTTTTGTAAAATTTAAAGAATACAAGCATTTTCGTAATTTTTTAGGTACCAAGTAATGACTTCTGAGGAAACCACAAGTAAAGTTGATGAGAGCAATCAACCGGAGAATAACAAACTAACTGGAACTGACGAAACAGCATCAACCGAGGTAGCAGTGACTAAGCCTGTCCATATTGAGGATAATGCAACAGTAAATGAACGCGGAACCATCGAGAACATCCATACGGTAACGGATAAAGTTCATATCGTCACTAATACCTCAGAAGATGATACTACTCAGCCCTCAAATATCAAAACTGGCAATTCGAGATCTGCATATAACAAAAGTAATGCAGCTTATGATGCCGTTTTCGAAAGATTGAAAGAAATAAAGAGCAACAAGGGTACTATTACTGTTAGTGTATCTGAGCGAATTCGCGGTGGACTTAGAGTTTATTATCAGGATGTGCCAATGTTCTTGCCAGCATCTCAGGTTTCACTCAAGCGCAACCCTCACGAAGAAGAATTAACATCACTCTTGAATTCTGATATTCCCGTTATACTGCATGAAATGCAGGAAGACAATACTAAACGTAAGACTATCATCGTAAGCCGTAAGCCTATTTTGGAAGAAGAATTCTGGAAAAACCTAAAAGTCGGGCAGATTATCGAGGGACCTGTTTCTTCAATTGCTTCATTCGGAGTATTTGTAGATATCGGCGGTTTTGAAGGGCTTATACATTCTACGCGTTTGACAAGAGCGGCAAATACCAATCCCAAGGAATTTGCTAAGAAAGGCGATATCCTAAAAGCTAAAGTTGTGGCATTCGACGCCGACAAGCGAAGAATATCTCTCAGCACAAGAGAATTCGAAGATTCATCATGGAAAGGTATTAATGAGAAATTACCGGTTAACACTAAAGTCAAAGGCATTATCCGCCGGATTACAGATTTCGGTGCGTATATTGAAGTGATGAAAGGTGTCGACGGCTTACTACGCACGAGCGAACTCTCTTGGACTATGCGAATAGCTAATCCTAGTGAGATGCTTGCAATTGGCGATGAAATCGAAGTCGTAGTAATACAAGTCGATGAAGAAAAGCAGAATTTGGCGTTAAGTTTGAAGCGGCTGAGCGATAATCCATGGCATTTACTTGTAGAAAAATATTTACCGGGGTCAATACACAGAGGTTTAATTAAACAAATTGTAAACCAAGGAATGGTTGTCAATCTAAATAATGAAATTGATGGCTTTATGCCCCGAAGCAAAATGAAAGGATATCTTAAAGGCAATAAAATTCCTTTCAATGCGGGTGAAACAATCGAAGCGAAGGTATCAGATTTCAGTATTGACAATGAGTCTCTTATCATTATTCCCGCATATGAACCCGTTCAGAAAGAACGCACTCCCGCTCCAAAGAAAAAAACAGAAAAAAACAACAAAAACCGCAAAGAAGAAACTGTTGCCGATAAATTTACCGAAGTTTCTTTGGGCGAAGGCGCATTTTCATTTGCCGATATGCTATCAGACGAAAACAAGAGGTTGCTTTTCGGTAAGATTGAAAAATAAATTATAATATTTGCAGATTTAGACCGATATTGTAAAGGTGCAATATCGGTTTTTTTTATCTTTGTACTTATGTAATCGGCAACTTAAAAAGTAATAATTTGTGATGTGTGATATTTACGAAAACCGGATATTAATTGTCTTAATAATCTTTATGGCATTATTCCCGATTATTGCACAAACCGATAGCATTAAACCCGAAACTATCTTAAAGTTGCCCCCAAACACGCAAAACGCGGATACTTTGGGTAACAATAATCAAAAACTTCCTGCATCTCAGATACCATTCACTGCCGAGCAGGACAGTGCGTTCAACATTGCTATGCGTTTGGGGCTTCCGCTACGCACGCTTATTAACAACAACTTGCGATATTCTGATGATATATGGAATATGGAACGCCGACTTGCCGAAGACACTCCTTGGCAGATCGCTTTGCAAAATATCAGAAGTATTCCCCCGGAGTTCTATAGGGCTGACCCCGTCGATGTAGTACATCGTCAAATAGCCATTGAGCAATCAATGTATGTCCCCTTTATGACAACTTATCCGCGTTACGGTACCAAGATATCCCTCGAAGCAATAGGAAGGTTACTTGGCTTGGTTGAGGATTTCTCGCCAGAAATTAAATATTCGCTCGATTATACCTCTGAAGTGGAAGTCGTTATTTATTCAATCAGTTCTGTGGTTATATCAACCTTATTCAACGGCAAGCAAACCCCGGGCAGCTACAAACTGACTTGGAACGGACGCGATGACCGCGGGAAACTAATGCCTCCGGGTGATTATATAGCAGAAGTAAGAATAGGCAACGAAAGATTTATCCGCAAAAGAATCATTATTCGCTAATTAGAATCCGCCGAATTTGAATGTTACTGTGCCCGTAAGTCCATTCAAATCGCTATTAACTAATTGCATTTGTCTCTTGCCGTCGGTTAAATTTTTCGGCGAATAATCCAAACCCGGGATAATACGATAGCCGATACCTATTGTGATTTTGTAGAAATCTCGAAAATTCATGCTTAGATTGACTTGCGGCTCGATTATTAGGAAAGTCCTGTTGTCTAACTTGTAATCGGGACTGTATGACTTCTCCCGTCCGGATTCAAAAATTGTGGAAACGGGAGGCCTGAAATACATGTTTCCGTATCCTATGGCAACAGCAAAAGAAGGAAAATATTTATCCCCCGGTAATGGTGCATAATCTAACTCTATCGAAATATAATTCAACGTCAGTATGGGATATTTATCAATAACGGTGTCAATCACGTACGATGTCATTGAATTAAAACTAATCGCATTTATAGAAATTCCCGTATATAAATTTTTAGATAAATTCACACCCAATCGGCTTCCTGCAATTACAGAAAGCTCATCTTTGACAATAGTGGGCTTGAACAATATACCGAAGTTGACGGCAGGATAATCCGAGCCTTTAGCCTCAGGCATAAGAATAACCGAAACAAGCAATATTGCAGTTAATAGTCTCAAAATGTCACCAAAATCAAGTTGAGCCTATAAAGCAAATTGCTCAAATCACTAGCGCGAAAATCACCGATTTCGGGTCCCGATGCCAGTCTCCAACCTGCCGAAAAAGCTAACGATATACTGCTCGAAACGGGAAACTCAACTCCCATAAATGTTTCTCCGAGCAGAAACCATTCTCCCGTGAGATTTACGGGCAAATCTATTCCTTTATTTATTCCGTAGGACGCATATGCCAAGCCCCCCGACACACTCAAAAACGGATATATGCCATCTATTAAATCGAGATAAAAAGTCGGTGAGATATTTACGTATGTTAGTCTGAGATGTGCATATTTACTAGTGTCAATAACATAAACATCCGTCGAAAGCAAAGAATAAGAATCAATTGTCAGCTTGATGTTACGATTGAAATATACACCCAAATCAAAACCAAGTTCAATCCCAAAATCATTTCGCATTTGTGAACCTTTACTGCCAATTGATACGGCA
>CAZWXI010000130.1:0-5448 GCA_964637845.1 uncultured Hyphomicrobiales bacterium
TTCATCGTATCTCGGGAGCGACGAAGATTATGTCTATAATTCTCATTGCTTAAAAAATAAAATTCTGCTTCATTTTTCTTAAACAAGCGATAGGGTGGCGCCATATTATTTACTGTCTCTGTTAATTCATAGCTCTTATTATCAATATCTATGACCATATAGCCACGATCCAGAGTGACATGCAACTTCTTCTGCGAATATACTATTGAAAGAGGTCGACTTGAGATTCTACCTACTTTAAAATAAATGTCACCTTCAGGGTTTGAATATAATGTGTCCCATGTTTGACCAAGATTAGTTGAACGGAAAATACATATAGATGGAGTAGCAAACATCTCTTTATTTTTGAAAATTGCAAATACGGTAGAATCTACTATTGTATAGCCGGATAATTCAAGTTTATCCCATAACTCTATTTTATTAAAATAAGTCTCATTTTGGTAGTCGTATTGAAATATTGTATATTTAGTTACTATTTTTTTATTAATCAATGTATCTTTTTGGGAATTACCCCATAAGTTGCCAAATTTATCAAAATGGTTTAATGTTTGAGAATAATAATTTGGCATTGGATTTCCGTTAATGAAAGGATGTGTTTCCCAATTCATGCCATAATCATGCGATATAACTATGTATTGCGTAACTCCTGGATCTCTATACCATTGATTATATTCATGTCTAAGACCAAAAATAAAAATTTTATTATTCATTAGTAACATACTTTTTTCAACGTATATTATCGAATCGGGCATATTAAGTCTCGCCCAATTTTCACCTTGGTCAATTGATTTGAATACGCCAGTCGGTAGTGATAAAAACAGTTCATTTTTATCATTGACAGCGATTTTGGACTGATTAGATCCATAATATCCCGTATAATCCAGCTTTTCCCATTCAGGATAGTCTTCTTGGGCGAAAATACATCCACACCCAAGTAAAAATATTACTAAAACAATCTTAATCATAACTCTTTCCTTCAAACAGAGCATCTCTAAATAAAAACTTTGGAGATACCAAATTATTGTTATTTCAAATAAAGTAATTTTCTTGATAACACTTTACTGTGTTTTTTAAGAACAACGAAATAAGCACCGCTTGATAAAAATTGTCCGTCAAGCGAGTACTCTTTCATGCCTTTTTTAATCATTCCCTTTTCCATTTGCATCACTTCATTGCCAAGCACGTCATAAATTTTTAGCTCAATATAAGCATCTTCGTTAAGTGTGAAAGAAATTGTCGTTGTTTCCTCAAATGGATTCGGATAGATACTCAGTTCTTCAGCTACTTCTTGATTTTGCCCTAAAGCAAACTTTGGATTTATCCCTCCTCCACCTGCACTATCGCTTTTATGATAAAATGAAGCAGATTTATAGTTGTCAAGTAGTTCAAGATACTCCTGTGAATGTGGGTCAACTTCAAAATCAATACGCAATTTTAGTCTTTCGAGTTCAACTATCATTGAATCAATCTGGTTTGATGAAAGATGTTCCAACAAATAATCAAGATAGAAATTGGCATCTGCCGGCAGCTTGAGATGCTTATAAATTCTAAACAACAAATTTGCAAGCATTATCTTAGAGTCCGGCTCAAGAATTTCGATTCTAAGTGCAGAATCAAGAGCCGGTATGAGATATGGATATAAGGAATCAGAATTAGGATGAAACTGCGAGTAGTAATATGCGTTTAATATTTCGCACTGATGGCAAACAGGATCAAGCGGGGGAATCATAATAGATGCTAACATCCAGTCAAAATTCTTACTATGCCAATTATCATGATTAATATGAACTTCACAATCAGGGCATACTGGGATACAATCATCATGATAAGCATTATAATTGCAATTCACCACATTGTAATGGTGTTCATGTGTCTGATTAGGTCCCAGGGTTATTCTGTCGTCAATCAAATATACATTAGTTTCTTGATTATTTTCTACCTTGATAGGTAAATTCTTATTGACATCCAGAACAACATTATACATACTTGCATTGAATATGTGAAAATGCTTCACTGTTTCTTCTTCAGGTGTTATCTCAATTCTATTTCTAAGGCTGTTGTATCCACATCTAAGCGACAAGTGGTTTTCAAAGACTATATTTGAACTGTTAACTAATTCGCCATCAAGCGGATTTCCTTGACTATCTTTATACTCAAATTTTATCTTTTCATAATGTAATTTAGGGCTTGGGCTATTTGTGACTTGAAAATTAAAAATGTTGCCGGATTTAACCTTTTGCCCTCCATCAGAATATTTTTCTTTACCTATTGTTGCATTTCCCCCTTTCAATATATGTGTACCAAATTTGGCACCGTTTATATTATTATGTTGAAGATGAGCCGAGCTACCTAAAATTCTATATCCAACCAAACAGTTGGATATTGTATTCTTATATGAGAATGAAATTGCAAAATCAGTTTCATAGGCATATTTAGTATTTGATATGTGATTATCACAAGAAAGATAAGGAGTTGCATGAAGTTTCGACCCCTTATATGAGTTTTGAATAATATTCGAATTTTCTTGTAAATCTCTTACATCCGCACACCAAATAGCAACTCTGACCTTGTTAAATGTGTTATTTTGGACATTTGTAATACCCATGGCATTCCCAATATGAACTGCATTAGGTATTCTTCTGAATTTTTTTTCTTCGGGTGTTTTGTTAGTTTCATCGCTATAATATACCAATGAATCTACAAAATCTGTGCGCTCAGGCTGAAAATGATAAGAGCCGTAGGTATAATCATCAACAATCTCATCGTACCCTGTTTCTTGAAATTCACAACCCACAATTGAAACATTTTTAAGATTATGCTTTTTTAAAGGGTGATTATCGAACCAAACCGAAACTCTATTCTTTGATACATTAATGAAAGCAGGAACAGCCACAGCATGTTTATGTTTACTTATTCCCCCTTCGGTGTAGTAATAACTACTCTCAAGGAATAATTCCTTAGAATCAATCTGGAATTGACAATCACGGAATTCAACATTGTCGCCTTTGCTAATTTGCCAGAAAACAGTATTGAAGTTAACTTCACGAACATCCAAATCAGCCCTGTAAAACTTTCGATTTCCCTCTGTTTCATCTTCTGCATTAAAATCTGTAACAAAAATTCGAGGAATGCAAACAATGACTTTGTCTTCTTTCTCCGTTGGGAAAAATTCAAATGTACCTCTGAAGCCTTTTAATAGAGTTCTTTTCTGGGAACTTCCTTCATTAAAATGTAAATTATTGAAAACAAAGTTAGAGTTGCAGAATAAAGTAATTTCAGAACCTTTATTGATATTGAAAGTGCCAACATTGACAAATTGTCCGAGCTTCAAATCAGAATCTGAACCGACTGTCAAAGTTCCATTTTCACGCACGTAAACACCAGATAACAATGATACTGTTGTAGATGGAACTTCCAATCTTGCTCCACTCCCAACGATAATCATTCCATTAGCAGGCATAACAGTATGGTATTTGTTGTAAACGAATTTATTGTTAATGTAAATCCCTAATGGCTTCCAAAGCCCATCAACCGTAAAATCATTCATATCGTAATGTAATACAGCAGAATTATTCTCAAAAGTCAATGATGCATGTTCATCTTTAATAACAATACTATCTTTAACATGAACTTTTGAACCTATAAAAAGTTTTGATTTACCACTTCCTTCCAATTGCATATTTTGGATAAAAGTTGTTGAATTATTTTTGAATAAAACTCCTATATCATTACTTGAACTAGTAGAATTAACAATGATAGGCACATCAATATAAGCAAGACCACTATTATCTACAATAAGACTCGACTCATCATTTAATGTGATTTTCTCAACGGATTTGACATATGACTTTGCAGGATGATAGTTGTAATGACGAATGTTTGATTGACCAAGCATCTTAATAGTCGAATTGCCATTAGCAATAATATCTGTTTTTATATGAAGATTACTTTTATTATTCATGATTAGTTGTGAATAGCCTTGTAATTTCACTTCATAAAGATGTGTCAAGTTGTCAGTTCCTAATTTTAAAATACCGAAGTTTGTTTCGCTTTCAGATTCAAGAATAATCGGAACATCAATATGGGTTAAACCACCCTCTTTTATTGTTAGCTTACCACCGGGTTTTACAGTAATCTTGCCGTTTCCATTTAAGGGGTTTCTGATTACTGTTGAATAATCAATAATAATTTCACCTCCATCGCCGATGATAATCTCTGAATCATTATAGAAGTAAACTGCACTCGAGGTTTCCATCGTTAAAATCCCTCCATCTTTAACTGTCAGTTTGCAACCTTTGTGGAGATAAATTGTGCCGTATGCTTTTGAAGCTCCACCTATAAATTCAAATTCTCCCGGAACATTTTCATTTTTACTGTAAATATGCATGTTATCGGTTACAATATTATAGCCTTTAATCTTAACACCTTCCATGAAACCTGTAATAATAAGTTTATTATTATTGTTCACAGAAGTAGAATTAGTAATAGATTTTTGGGAGTTTTGCCCATTTTTCAAAATCCCATCAATAGACAGCAATGCACCTGCAGAATTTGCGCTGCTTTTCTCAACAGTAAGGTTAGAATTTATAATAGTAGTCCCATGGCTATTGTCGTATATGGGTATCTTTTCTTCATCTGGAATACCTTCCGTTGGAAAGACCTGTATATAGTGATTAGCACCTTTTTTTAATACTTCTTCATTTGCAGCATTATAAGCACCAAAGTGTAATAATTCCTGATTTTCACCATTCAAACAACCTCTGCTTGTACCACCAATTTCTCTTTTAAAAAGTGCTGATAAATTACTTGTAATAGTACGTGGCGCTTTGTTTCTGAAAGAATGAGTTACTGCTCTAAATTGATATTAAGCCAATTGTCAAAAGTTAAAACGAAGAAAAAATATTCTGACATTGTGGAATTCGTTTGAGTGAAAACCTTTTTATATAACTTAAAATCCCCCAAAGTCTACTTTAAAGTATCAAAAAAAGCAATTACCTCAGGTTTCGTACTATCTAAGTCACTTTCATCGAAAACATACAATGAATCGGTTTGCAACCCAGAAATATCAATCGGCAAGACATTAAAAATCATATAGAAGCTGCCTCTTGCTTAGTAGTCAGTATAGTTAGTAGTATCAACAAGCACAGAATCGGTGTTGAAGTATCCGTTTTCAGGGTCGTGTGGATAAACCAATTCGCAGTTTGGACACTCAACGGGTGGTATTGATGAATAGAGCAACACTGATGAAAACATAAAAATGTTCAAAAGTGCAGAATGAAATGCATTTTTTTTAATGCGGGTCGGTACATCATTAGATTCAATATTGAACTAAATTTGTGTAGAAAATCAATAGTCATACTTACCTCAAAAGTTGCTAAAAAAGCAGATTACCATTTCTTACAAGTGTGGGCTCTACAGGATTCGAACCGGCGACCTCTTCCTTGGCAA
>CAZWXI010000131.1:0-5388 GCA_964637845.1 uncultured Hyphomicrobiales bacterium
AAGGGCTTCTTACGGAAAGCCGGAGTTGAAACTCGCCTCAAATTGGATTCGATTACCACGAAAACTGACATTTTCAAACTTAAATGGCTCGGTTCGGATTCTGACCCTGATTTTTCGGAACCACCGCGTTTGATTATGCCGAGTTCTTCTTACTGGGTCAACATCTATTTCGAACCGAAGGAATTCAAGTATTATCATGATGTAATGACAATTCACTACCAGGGCGGTCTGAAAAAGCATATACCGCTTTACGGCAATACTTTCAAACTCGAAGGAAAGACTTTGATTGAGTTGACCGAGCCTCTGGGCGGCTCAGTATTTGCTCCTTGCCAGACTATTATACTCAGATGGAAAGGCAATGCTCCAAATCTAACTACCGAAATATCATATAGCATTAACAATGGTACTAGTTGGGTGACCATTGACAAGGTAATGGGAAATGAATATTTATGGACGGTGCCTGATATTGAGACAAATAATTTGAGGCTACGGGTAAGACAGGATTTCAAGCAATCGGAAGAATATTTGCTGAGCGAGGATATGCGCCCCATTTATAGCGTCGGATATGATACCATTGGCAATAAGCTTACTTCTTGTAACATAAACGGCAAACTTCTCACATGGAATTTAACTAATCCCAATTTCCCTGATGTCATTTCAAGAACATGGTTAGGCTCTCAGAGTGAAGCTCAAAGTTTTTATTCTTTCGGAATTGTTTATAATAAAACGGACAACGAGTATATAGTCGGATATAGAAGTCTTGATTTACCTTTTATACAGCGCCGGGACACTCTCGCTTTCTACAGACTGGGAGAATCTTTGCCATTCAACAAGGTAGCTCTACCGGATTATTTCACATCACGCAAGATAATCACTAATAAAAAATATGATATTGTTGCCGTACTCCCGCATTTAGGCACAGAAATGTTGCTTTATTCCTCTCTTGATGGTTCTTTCCTGCGTTCGGTGAAATTCGACATGCCTCTTCATGATTTTGCGTTTACTTCTTATGACCGAGGCATTGCTCTATTGTTTGATAATAACGTCAGAATAATTGATTTGAATAATTTTTCGACGGTTGATAAATTCCATTATGATTATTTTTTGAATTCTGTATCCATAAATATGTCGCCCGACGGGAAATTAGTTGGCTTAGGTAATGTAGCCGACGGTAACGGTCTCAAAACAGATATATTCGTAATAGATTTGGCAACTAAACAAATCGCAAAGGTTTATGGCCCGTCAACCGGTGACCCGATAAGAATTTATTTCAATCCGACATCAACATCGCTTATCGTTGGTTCGACGCTTGATAAGCAAATAGCATTTTACGATTTGACTCAAAGCACAAAAGGCGAAACTCTTTTCGGACATTACAACACGATGACGGATTTGCAGGTTGCACCAAACGGACACTCGCTTGCTTCGACAGCCATATCAGAGGACAATCTTGTTTACAGGATTTTCACCTATCCCGAGGAGTATGTTTCCCCCAGTATGAGTATAATAGGACAGAAACTGACTGATGATACCGTGAGAATTCCTTTTGCGTTTCTCGGCACTCACAATACGCATTTGGTCACTCAAATCTGTAACCCGACAAATGTCATCATTGACATAACCGAAGCATTCTTCGAATTCAAAGAACATTTTTCTCTCTCTGAAACATGGAAGCGAGATACATTATTACCGGGTGAATGTCTGAAAATATACGTGAATTATACACCAACCGATACTGGCAAAATTGCCAATGATTTACTGCTTAAATCTTGTAATAAATACATAAGGATACCATTTTCGACATATGCGTATTCGCGAAATTTGACTTATTTTAATAAACCCTATGAAATGGGTTCAGTTTGTATTGGCGATACGGTTATACTCAGGCGTGAACTTTTTCGCAATGAAGACCCCGTGCCATTACTCGTCAATTATTCTGTTACCGAGCCGATTGCGAACAAGGAGTTTCGTGACGAAACTTTCGCAAAGGATACTTTGATTCCACCGGGCGGTACTTATATCGCTAACATTAAATTCGCACCTTGGGAATTAGGTTTGCGTAAAGCCGATATAGTTGTTTATCATTCAAATCAAACTAAAATCCGCATTCTAAATGAGGTACGCGGAACCGGTATTGGCAGTTTCATAGAAACAAGTCATAATGATTTGGTTTTCATACCCGAATTGGATAAAAGGGAACTTACTTTAAAAAATATCGGAACAACGGACGTTGTATTCACGGAATTCAGCACATACCCGAGCGGCTTTTATATCATTTTGACTCCAACTCCATTCACTTTGCGTCCGAATGAGAGCCGTACCGTTGAAATTGTAAAACTGACGGGGCAAGCCGAGAAGGCATCGCTCATTATTGATGCAAACCCTTGTCTTGTACAGAAATACATTAATCTCGGTCCATACTCCGCACAAGCATTGCTCGAATTGCCGATTATAGAAGTTGAAGCAACGGATACCGATGTGAGAATCCCTGTTAAAGCGGACATATCCGAAAATGTGGCATATAACGGCATAAGACCCCTAGAAGCAGAGTTCGAAGTACATGCAGGGCTGTTTTTACCGCTCTCGGTCGAATCTGAATGGGGTGACGGCTCAATCACACGCAACACAATTAGCGGCAATAAGCGGACAATTGGATTTACTGTGAACGGGAATTTCCCGAAAAAGGGTGTTATTGCAACAATAAAAGGAGTTGCAGGCATTGCCGAAACAGACAGAACGGATTTGATTTTCAATCAGCAAAGCAAATTTTTCGGCACCTCGACACAAGTGACCTGTGAGAACGGCGAGTTAATCATTACGGGATTATGTAAAGACCGCAGAATAAGCAGAAAATATGATTATATCTCGAATGTTGTCCTTAGTCCGAATCCTGCGAATAATTTTGCAGAAATCAAGTTTGACGCAAATTTCACAGGTTCGGCAATTATAGAAATTGCCGATTATTTAGGCAACTTAGCACTACGTTTAAATGATATAAACATTCAAGTGGGCAGTAATCAATTCAATATGCAATTAGAGAATTTAGTTTCGGGCAGCTATACTATAAGAATTGTGTCCGACGGAGTTTTTTCATCACATATGATGAACATAATACGATGACAACATACTATATCAAGAAATTTATACCTATATATTTATATATATTAGTATCTATTTTACAAGCACCTTTAGCATTATCGCAAGATAGAGAAACTAATCTCAACCTTACCGCCGGTATTGGCTTGGGGCTGAATATATATTTGTCGGATTTTTCGCAATTGCCCGGCATACCTAATTGTTGTACGAAATTTGAGAGCGCATACGGTTTAGGATATGATGCATTCGTTGGCGGCGAGTATAATCTGAGAAATTTTTTCGAACCCTTGCAATCTAAATATGCATTGCGGCTGAGATTTACCAACCTATCCGCCGGCTATAAAGTTGAGGAATACATAGGCAATTTGCTGCATTTGAATAATTATGAAGAAGTTTGGACCGAACATACGCTTGATGTAAATTATTTGGCGATTTTAACAGAGCATTTTTATCAACTTTCGCATAAAGATATTTTGCCTTTGGAGTTTAAATTAGGATTTGCTGTAGGTCTTGTAATCAATAAAAGTTTTGAGCAGAAGGAAGAAATCGCCCGCCCTAAAGGAATAAGTTTTGGCAATCAATTGCCCGTATTAAATGATTTCTCCGGAGATTTACCTAATAGTTCTAATCTGTATGCAGGATTAGCTGTAGGGGCTTCATACCGGACAATGACTATCGGCAAATACGAGGTATTGGCTGATATTCAATATACTTACGGTCTGACTAACGTAATTCATTCCTACAATTGGAATATATCCACATTGCGTGCCGGAGTGACTTTCAGAAGAAACATCGAAAAACCCGAACCCCCGCGGCCCTTAGTAATCCCGCCCGATGAACCCACATTGCCGCCGCCACCTCGTCAACCCGAGCCACCCATAATAGTATTGAAAAGTATTTACGAAAATCGCGAGCTAAATACGGGAGACACTTTAGTTGCTGAAATAAAGCGGGATAATTTCATCTATTACTTGAACTATTTGCCTGTGTTATTTTACGAGCAAAACAAGACCTTGCCCACAGCCGGCAATATACTACTTGAAAATTCGCTTTCTGAAGGCGAGAAGAACTTTTTCAATGTACTCACCCAAAATGATTTTCCAAGTAATTATATTGAAATACTATCCGAAAAGCTTCGCCAAGAAAGCCGAGCCAAACTGAAAATCATATCTATAAGCCATGATGATACTCATGATATAATCGAACAAAGAGCTATATTGATTAAAGATAAACTACTTGCCGGCGGTATCAGCGAAAACAGAATTACCACGGTAGCTGTTAAATCACCGACTAACAATTTCCGCTATTCCGAATTAGTGGATGAAAACCGAAAAATCATTTTTGAATTTGACGGTAAGGAACAATTAATCGAACATCAGACTGAGGCAAAGCGACTGATTCACAATACAAACAAGACGATTTTTTTCCAACCGGCAATCAAATCCGGTTCCGAAATTACAAAATTCGAGGGCTTTACGACAATTGACGGAGCTAATCCAGTGAAACTCAACATCGGCGAGAACGAACTTTTGCTGAATTCATCAATGTTTGTCGAACAAGGCGAAAAATTGAAAACACTAAGAGCATATGTTTCAGTCATTAATGATGATGAATTAACTGCTAAAGACAGTCTGCTATTATATTTGAAGCATACTGAAAGCACAAATAATGTTTATATCAACTGCGCAGAGAATTTGTCCAAGTTCAGTTATTTTATGTTGGCGTATTCCGATTTCGACAAGTCAGATTTTTACGCTGTTGATAATACCGCATTGAAATACATTAAATCCAAATTATCCGAAGGCAAAAAAATTACCATTTACCCGCTGACAGACGATTTAGGGACGCCTGAGTACAATAGCGTTTTAGCAAGAAGACGCGGTGAAAGTGCCGTAAAGTTATTGGGGCTAGCGCCGGCTCAATACGAAATAATTCTCGAGCCTCCCGTGAAGTTCGATACTGAAAACGCATACGGTAGAATACTTAGCCGGAGCGTAATTGTTCGGGTGAATGAAGGAAATGGCAGGCAATAATAGAGTTGATTGATTAGATTTTATTATTTTTGCCTATTGTACAAAAAGATAATACAATCCGATGAATTTATTGAGATTTTATATCATCACGCTAATATTGGCGATTCTCGTGTCTTGGGGGACACATGCTCAATTATTGCCCGGAGGTAAATTCGAGGATAATGAAAAAAGAATTAAGGTAAAAGACCCCAATGCTCCGAAGTTTGCCGTATCAATTGGCAGTAAAGGTTCACAAATGCGAAATGATTTTGGGATTGAA
>CAZWXI010000132.1:0-5368 GCA_964637845.1 uncultured Hyphomicrobiales bacterium
CATTTAATATTGACGGCAAGCTTTTTAAGTTTAATATAGGTACTTACGACAAATCCAAAGAACTCATAATTGACCCTTTGGTATATTTAAATTCATTAACATTGTCTCACAATAATTCACCTGAGTATTTAACTGATATTGAAATTGACAGCAATGGTGACTTGTTTTTTTGTGGTGTAACATTTAGTGCAACATTTCCGGCATTAGGGCAATATCAGGGCGGCATAGATGGACTCATCGGCAAAATTTACAATAATTTGAGCGATTACGAATGGATTACTTTTTTTGGTGGTGATTCTGAAGATTTTCCTACGTCAATCGAAGTAAATGATAATTATATATATTTTACTGGACTTACAAAAAGTAAAGAAAACAGTTTCCCACTCCATAATCCAGAATATGAATTTTTTACAATTTACTCCGGGCAATATGATAATGTTTTTTTGTCTGTCATAAATAAGTCTTCACTTGAATTGGAGTTTTCAACTTATTTGAGAGTAGTAGTCAACTACGTGAGTCAACCAGACATAAAGGTTTCTAACACCGGAAAAATTTATTTGTCCGGATCAATAAACAAAGATGCTAGTACAGCGTTTTCAGAAGTATCAGCGATTACAGCACAAGACCGTCACCCTCATTTCAATATCGAAAAAGGATATTTGATATGTTTTGTCCCTACTTATATTCCCGATTTAGAATATAATTTATTGTTCAGGTCTTATTTTAGCGGAGAAGGTCCTACCGCAATAAGTGCAATAGACATTGATAACGATAGTTACATTTATATAACAGGAAATACCAGCAGCTCACCATCAAGTTTTGGAATAACGCAAGGCGCTTATAGAACTGATAGAGCAAGCCACTTTTCACATGGGCAAAGAATAGTTTATATCTGCAAATTGGAATTTAATCAAAATCTCAATATAATTTATAATACATTTTTGGGAGAAACTGCTTCAGGCATGGGAGCTTTTGGTGCTCGGTGCATTTTAGCCCATAATGACACAATATATGTTGGGGGAGACTTATCGTTGAACGGTCTACCATTAAAAAATGAATTTGATAGCAATTTTAACGATATTCACGAAGCATTTATGTCTGTAATTGTTCCAAATGGTCAAGGCGAAGATGATTTAATTTATTCAAGTTATTTCGGAGGTGAAGATAGAAGTCGAATACACTCAATTACATATGACGCGAATTGTGGTTCACTATTGTTTTTAGGGACTACTTGGTCTGAATTAGATAATTATTCCGGAGCAAGTATTATTCAGCAGTTTACCGGGCCAAGAGATTTAATGGTAGGCGAAATAAATATGTATCTACATGGAGTTCACACCCTAACCCAATTATTTTATATACCAAATGCTATTCTGCTTGATTATATAAGACTAATATCAATAAAACAACATCAAAGTACTGCGTTAAAACACATCTATATTGGACAAACATCTCAAAACAATGAACTTGATATTGTGTTTCATAGGTATGAAAAATCTAGTTGTTCTATTCAAACATTGTGCGAATGTAATTCTTTTACACAGCAAGAAATGGAAACTTGGATTGAGTTCGAGAATACTACGCCTTTGGCAACATTAATATATGACCCCTTCAAAGATACTAAAGGTTGTTTAATAAAAGTTACTTTAGACATACCAAATGATTGCTTTACTCATATAAAAATGATAGCCTATAGAGAAGGGTTTGATGTATATGAGACTGAAATCATTGCGATTGACTTTTTTAATTCAAAAGAGTTTCACTATTTTTTACCTTATGGCGAAACATCGGAAATTGATATATGGCTTTACCGTAACCCAAATGATGAATCCCCATGCTATCTAACGCTTACTTATCAGTGTCCGTGCGAATGTTCGCTTGTTTCCCCACAACTCATTACATTTGAGAGCGGAGCCGGACAGTCCTGCAGTGAGGATGAATGCTATATACAGGTTGGTTTTAATATTAATGACAGATATATCAATAATTGTTTTACTTATTTAAAATATTCGTCTAACATTGATGACGATGAGCTTATTGTTCAGGAAACAATTACCCCTATTTCCAATTTTGACCCTTCAACATTAAATAGGTGTATTAGCCCTGGCGAAAGATATTTTGTGGAAATTCAGTTAATGAAAGATGATAACGACGAGTCCCCATGTATAATTCAAAATTCCGCATATTGTCCGGTCGTTAAAGACTATATAATATGCGAAGATGAGTGCCCCGAAGAATGGATTGAATATGATGAATCTATAACTTACTATGAATCCGTTGGATGCGAAGAGTGTATCTTAAATGTTAAGTTTATTGCTCGAAAAGCATGTAACGGAACATACCAAGATATTCAAATTCTCGCCATCGAAACAGAAATACCTGATAATACGGCACTCAGTTGTTGTCATCAGTTAACAAGAGAGGCTTTATTTAGTATTGCATTACGTGGAGTCATAAATTTAAATCAAATGAAGTTCAATCCTATTTCAATAAACGGATTACCTCCCAATCCGCCCTGTGACCACACTTATCGTGTATCAATATCAAGTTGTTGGACAGATTGGGTTATTAGAAAATGTTTTCTTGATTTGGAGCCTCCTTCGGTTTTTCTGTCTGAACAAAACGAATCAAATTTTGGTATTTTAACTAATCCATTTGGCGACCCGTCTCGTGAGGCACATCCTTATACGCCCGGTGAATGTTGGCCTTGTCCGGGTAAATGTAAAAAAGTTATCATACATAAGCCATGCGATAGCACTTGTTGTCGGATCCGCTATAACGTTTGTAGAGACACTACTGGTCGTCCTTTCCCCGTTAAAAGTATAGATTATTGGGGAGAAGTTGAAAATCCTGGTGAATGTGACGATATTACTTATGAAGTAGTCCCTAATATCCATTTAGACTGCGAATTTTCATGTCACTGGTTGGGATCTGTAGTTTTCGAAAATCAGACTATGCAGCATGATACCGATTTTCTATTGTCTCAATATGGTGATATTAATAGCGAAATCGCAACTGATAAGGTGAATAATTATTATTACGCAGTTCAAAACAATAAAACGTTAAAAGTTGTATTTAGCAGCAATGATGATGGCAAAGCAAGTATTTCGTTTTTCAATATTTATGGATTGCTTATTGATGAAGCTATTTCACACGTATCGAAAGGGCAAAACAGTTATGCTTTTGACGTTTCTACTTACACCACCGGAGTTTATTTGTTTGTTATAAGTAGCAGCGACGGTACTGTTAAATCCGGCAAATTTATTATTTTAAAATAATGTTGTAATTTTTGAGTTTGAACATATATCTAATTTTTATGGAGACTCTTATGAAAAAAAATAAATTAATTTTATCTGCATTTATTCTTCTTGTATTTTATTGCATAGAAGCCAATACCAATTGGAGGCATATTGAGAGATTGCCAGGCACTAACGGCGGAGTTGAAAGGCAAATATGCCTTGCTCCCGATTATTGTTTGATTATTAATTATTCAAAAATTCTTTACTTATCCCGGAACCAAGGTTTAACTTGGGATTCGATATATAAATTCAACTATCAATTTCATCAACTTCAAACTGTATATCCCTCTATTGATATCCATTACTATTATTATTGGCGGTTATATAAAGACACCGACCTCTATGTAAAACAAATCCATAAATACACCGATAACTATAAGAAGAAAGAAGAAGTTTTGTACCGAGATACTTCTTCGCAAGAAAGAATTTTTTGGGCACCTTATATGTTAAATAATGATACGGGCTTTGCTTGGTGTGACGAAATTGTTGATAGGTATGAATCAGGTGAACCGATACTAGAACATTTTATTTTAGTAACTTATGATGGATGGAAGACTTATAAGCGCCGCGAAGTTCCTTTATATTTTTGGAACTCTCATGCATTTCATACCAGAAGTGATAAGTCAAATTTATTATGTAATTCGATATATCCTTATGTTCAAATTAAAGGCGATGACACAGTCAAAGGACGTGGTATAATCGTGAATTATAATTTTTATGAGGATGAATGGACATTGTTGCATGCTTTTCCAGTACCTGAAGAAGAATATACGGGTCCATTTTCTTATGGTCCTTATTATGTACAAATGTTGAATGATTCAGTGGGTTTTGGAATGTCTAGTCATAGAGCAACTTACGAGCCGGGAGAACAACGAAATGTTGATATTGTTTATCGCACCCGAGACGGGGGTAAATCTTGGAAACGCGTCATGGATACTTTGCGAGCGAGCTTCCCCAGCGATATACAAGACATTGGATTTTATGATGAAAATAATGGCGTAGTAGTGGGTAGAAACGGCAAAGTTCTTATGACAAATGACGGAGGTGAAAGCTGGTATATGGATGACCCCAAGCAATTTAAAAAATCAAAAGTTTTGGCCGTGATGAGTATTGACTGGGCTGGGCAATTCCCAATAGTCGGAACCCGCCTTGATGGTGATGTCTATCGTTACGAAGGTAACTTCTTTAAATTTGATTTCAAACCACCTGATTTATTTTTTCCTAGGCAAAATGCAATAGGAATAGAGCCAAATGTGCTTTTCCGGTGGGAAGAACTCAGAGACGCAACAAACTACGAATTCCAGTTAGCGACTGATGTAAATTTTGAGAATATTATACTAACTAGTTCAGGAAAGAAGATGCAAATTCAAGGCTATAATCTTGAGTATTTTAAGGAGTATTGGTGGCGTGTATCTTCGTCGAACGGCATCGAAGAATTATGGTCACATCCTCATAAATTTCGGATAAAAATACCAAATATCGTTACACAATTTCCGGAATGTAATTCGTTACAGTCGCCTGAAAACATAAAGCTGCTTTGGTCTTCAGTCAAAGGAGCCGAGTATTATCGGCTCCGAATTTCAGACACAGAAGACTTTGCGAATATAATTGTAGATGAATATTATCTAAAAGACACGATATTAACCGTTGCTCAATTGCACCCTAACACTAACTATTATTGGCAGGTTCAAGCATATCGAAAAGACGAATCAGGCGACTGGTCAGATGTTTGTAATTTTAAAACTACTTCCGGTGCAAACGTGCCAATAAATCCTCAAAACATATTTGCCATCCACCCCAACCCCGCCACGGATTACGTTTACATTAATTTAAATGACTTAGAGGGCGACAGTTCCCCCTCATATAATAGCGGGTCAGGGGGTGTTAAAATTTATAACACTCTCGGGCAGTGCGTGAGTCACCTCACCCCGACCCTCTCCAAAGGAGAGGGGGGAAGAATTGATGTGTCACAGTTGCCTGTGGGCGTATATTTAGTGCGGTTTGGAAATCGGGCGGAGAAGTTCGTGAAGTGGTAGTGATAATCGTAGGGGCACAGCTTGCTGTGTCCA
>CAZWXI010000133.1:0-3340 GCA_964637845.1 uncultured Hyphomicrobiales bacterium
GTATGATGTTAATGCGATTCTCGAAGGGAATATTGATTATCTTAACTTGTCAATATTAATGGTGGTAGGTGTTGCAACATTTTTATTAGGTCATATAATTTTCACAAAGAAGGATTTACCGTTATAATTTGACACAATAATCTAAACATGAGGCTCAATACCCAACAATAATAAGATAGTTAAATAGTTCATTCTGACACAAAGTAATTGACACTTGAAATTTGTTCCATAAAAAAGTCTAAACAAAAGCATTTTTAAGGGTGCGTGAATTTTACTAAGGGTGCGTAAAAATGGGCTAGGGGTGCGTAAATTCTGCAAAGGGTGCGTAATTGTATTAAAATAGGTCACACAACCCATATAAGAAGCATTGGTTGGATACAAATTGTATTCAGCCTTTTTTGCGCCAAATAGAGCCATTCTTACGGTTTGCAGTTCAAATATAGTTACTAAAAGTAGTGAAATTTAAGATAATTATAGTCTAGTGGATCAATTGTTACACGATTACACTGGATTTTACACGTTTACTCAAGAATTTACGCGATTACAAAAAAAATTACACGATATGCTTTTTAGTTTACTCCTTTGTAACACTTGCTATTTGTATTACGACTGTTCTTATCTCTTTTCTCAGTGAATTATTTATTATTCGCCGAAGCAGAAGAAAATGTATTTGTTCCAATGTGAAACGATAGGATAGTTTAATGTTGCAAAATGAAACGATAAATGATATCATAGTGTCAGAGGTGATGAAAATGAAAATTCACGAGTCTAAAAATGTAGAGTTAAAAGCAAAATATACAAAATCATTACTAAAGACTATTTCAGCATTTAGTAATTTCCATGACGGCTATATATATGTTGGAATCGATGATCAAGGTGAAGTAATTGGATTACCAAATATCCATGAAGAGAAAATGGTTATCGAAAATTCAATCAATTCGACAATAACACCAAAACCATTTTTCGATATGAATATTATAGAGTATAACGGCAAAACAATATTAGAGATTAAGGTATACAAAGGTGATAATGGACCTTATTATTATCAGAACACTGCTTATATGAGAAATGATACTTCTACAGTGCCAGTCGATGGAAGTAATTTGACAAGACTAACTTTGATTAGTAAAAATCTTACATATGATCAATTAAAAGTATCTCAATCAGATTTAAGTTTTAGCTATTTAAAAGAGAAAATGAGTTCAGTTCTTAATGTTACTGATGTCAACCAGGCTGTATTAACAACACTTGGATTGTTCATCGATAAAACATACAACAATGCTGCTTTGTTGCTTTCTGACAACGGTAGATCGAGCCAATCATATGTTGATATAGCAAGATTCAAATTAGACACCAATACTTTTCTAGACAGAAAAAGATTTGAGAATCAATCATTATTAAAGCATTTTGATCAATCTATTACATATCTTCAAACTCAATATCCTTCTTACCAGTCGGTTGAAGGAATCCAAAGAACTACAAAAGAACAAGTTCCTCTTGTAGCTTTCCGAGAAGCATTGTCAAATGCGATTATTCATAGAGATTATTTGCTAAATTCAGGTGTTCAAATTTCAATGTTCGAAAACCGTATTGAAATTGTTTCACCTGGAGGGCTCCCTGAAGGCATGGATGAAGAACAATACTATAGAGGGCTGACTTCATTAACTAGAAATCCAATCATTGCAAATGTATTTTTTAGATTAAATCTAATAGAACAATTTGGTACAGGTATAAAAAGAATTATTGATAGTTATAAACCTTATAAGATAAAACCTTCATTTGATATTCAAAAATTCTTGATTAGGATAATATTACCTGTAACAAACTTTGACTATTCAAAATTAGAGAAAAAAGAAGCAATTCTGGCATATTTACATGCTTATCCAAAATCATCAAGACAGAATATAGAGAATGCGATAAAGATAGAAAAAAGCACATTGATTAGAAGATTGAATGAACTCGATGAACAGGGACTTGTTTCAAAGAGCGGGAATGGACCAACCACGATATACTATTGTAAATAATGTCTTTTTTATGAGGTGATAAAAAATGAAAAATGCTAAATTTTATTATAAAAATGTACTTGCACCAAAACCGAATAAACCAAATCACATAGGTGTATCAGTGATTATTCAATATGAAAATAAAATCTTACTTGAACATAGAGCAGATAGTAATAGATGGGCTATAATTGGCGGGGCATTAAATATGGATGAAGATTTAGTTTCCTGTGCAATTCGAGAGGTTTTTGAAGAAACCGGACTAAAATTTGATAAAAACCAGTTGCGTTTTTTTAACATATATGACGATCCTTCAAGAATTACCCATTATCCAGACGGGAACATTCTACGTGTAATCACGGTTGTTTATCATATAAAGCTATTAATTTATCCTACATTAAAAACAAGTTTAGAATCTAAAGAATTGAAATTCTTTTCAAAAGATGAGATCATGCTTCTAAAGATAGCTGAAACACATATACCAATTATTCAGGAATACTGTAATTTTGAATGATTTCGTTATGTTTAACTGATGTTTTATTCAGTTTGTTATTTTGAATTATGTGATTATTTTTAGCATTCACAATTCGAAATGCTACTGAGCTAATGTACTATAACAAAAAGAATTAGTCAATATGAAACGTTTTAGTGAAGTGTTTTTTAGGGGTGCGTAAAATCCTATGAAGGGTGCGTAACTTTTCTACAGGGGTGCGCAGATTTTTGATAAGGGTGCGTAAATGTATCAAAATAGGTCATACAACCCATATAACAAGCATAGGTTCGATACAATCGTATCAGACCTTTTTTCTATGCAGAAAGGGCGTTTTCTCCCTATATTCCAAATTCTATATGTCCGGAAGATGTCCAAAGTAGAAGTTTTGCAGGGCTTTTATGCTCTGTGAGTTCAACCTTTTAACGATTACTCAACTATTTACACGATTACTAGGTGATTATTTATAAGTAGAGTCGAAATCTCCTATGGCGGAAAATGGCGGATTTTTATTGTGATTTGATAAATTTGTTAAAGGATATGTTATTTATTTAACTTCTATTCACTATCTTTCGAAAAAGTGATACAATAGTGTTAATAATGTGTTAAGGGGAGTATAAAACATGACATACGCCCAAAAAATTAAGAAGTTAAGAGAGGTTTTGCTAATTACTCAACAAGAGTTAGCAGACCTTTTAGGTGTTTCTATTGTTACAGTTAACCGATGGGAAAATGGAAAATTTGAACCGACAATGAAAGAAAAACGGAAACTATCGAAAATGTTCAAAGAAAATGGAATAGGAGAATAACAGGATGAATAAACAACAGTTAGCCTCAAAGATTTGGGAAT
>CAZWXI010000133.1:3442-5361 GCA_964637845.1 uncultured Hyphomicrobiales bacterium
AAGATTGAAGCAGGAGAATATAAGGACTACATACTAGTATTGCGTAACATCTAAATCTTGCATATAATTTCATTTTGTGATATGATATGCTTATCCAGTGGGGATTCGCATATGCCAAAGATGAAATATTCGATTGAGCTGACCGACAAAGAACGCATTCACTTATCAAAACTGATCAAGAACGGCTCCGCTTCAGCGAAGACGATTTTGCGTGCCAACGTCATTTTGTCTTCGGACGGATCGATTCAAAAACCCTTGACGGTTTCGAAAACCGCCGAGCTCTTCCATACGACACCGACGACTGTGCAAAACATCAGAACCATTTTTGCTACCGCGGGTCTGGACGCCGCCCTGTATCGGAAAAAGCGGAATACCCCTCCGGTTCCTCCCAAGATCACCGGTGAAGTCGAGGCGCGAATCGTCGCGCTTTGCTGCAGCGCTCCGCCAGATGGATATGCTCGGTGGACCGTCCGGCTGTTGGCGGATCGATGCGTCGAACTGGGATTCGTCACCTCGCTATCGCCGATGACGATTAGCAGGACGCTAAAAAAAACCAATTTAAGCCTCATTTGAAGAAATGCTGGTGTATTCCGCCGCAGCACAATTCCCGCTTCGTCGCAGACATGGAGGATGTTCTGGAAGTGTACCGTCTTCCCCACAACGACGATTACCCCGTTGTTTGTATGGACGAAAAACCCTTGCAGCTGCTGGCGGACCTTCGGGGAAAGATCAAAATGTCCGCAACGCATCAGGAATACTTTGATAACGAATACATTCGGAAGGGAACTTGCAGTATCTTTTTGTTCACCGAGCCGCTCCGTGGCTGGCGCTATGCTCAGGCGCAAGAGCACCGCACGAAAATCGATTGGGCTCACGAGATCAAATGGCTCTTGAATGAACAATATGCTTCGGCCAAGAAAATCATTTTGGTGATGGATAATCTGAACACTCACGCGATTGCGTCCTTGAACGATGCATTCCCGCCCCGGGAAGCTTTCACCCTATCTCAAAGACTCGAGATCCACTATACCCCCAAACACGGAAGTTGGTTGAACATCGCCGAAATCGAACTGTCCGCATTGATCCGGCAGTGTTTGGCCAAGCGTAGAATCGATAATCTAAACGATTTGAATCAGGAATTGCTTTCGTGGTATATCGATAGAAACGCGAAACAACGGAGTGTAGACTGGCAGTTCACAACGTCCGATGCCAGAATCAAGTTGAAGAGGCTTTATCCAATCATCAAATATCACATTTAGATGTTACGCAGTACTAGTTTTGAAACAGTTATGCATTCGATTGGCGATGTAAGTGACAAGTTAAAGGCAACAAAAGTTGACAAACAGTATCATTCTGCTAATAATGTGGTTGAGGCAAAAAGGAAGTTGCTCATCGTGTGACTAACTTATAGCAACAGCAATAATTATGGGATTTGAACCTTTCTTGCCCTCATCGAAGGGTTAAACTATTGGTAGTAGTTTAACCTTTTTATTTGGTATTCTACGAATTTGAAGAGCATCTAGAAACGCTTGACCATATCGGTCTTTCATGAGGTCATAAGGAGTACGATCATTCTTCGACTCGCGAACATACGAATTGATATTCGAGAATGCTTCATCGACTTGTTGTTGAGTCACTGAGTTTAGTGAGTGATACTTTGTAAAACAATACCGAGTCAACTCATGATTTCGTTCGCAACGTGCTTTGTCAGTTGCTGTATTAGGATTGGTAAAAAAGCAATGCAGTAATGGCTCTCCCTGATCATTACACTCGAGTTGTGTAAACGATGAAAGTTCAGAGCCATTATCACATAAACAAATTGCAAAGCATTGGCGAATGATAGACTCGCTTAAGTGACGAAGCAATACTCGCATTTTGGCATTGACCGACATAGCACTTCCTTTTCGAATCACGCGACC
>CAZWXI010000134.1:0-5293 GCA_964637845.1 uncultured Hyphomicrobiales bacterium
TGGTTGGTGGCGTGGGGGGAAAGAATAAGAGACGATGAAATTCGCAGCCGGGGTTTGTCTGTTTTTTCTGAAATTATTAATCAGCATAAAGAGTGGCAGTTTATGACCGATAACGAAAGGCAAAAAATTGCAAAACAACAGACAAGAAGGCTTATCTTTAGGATATTGGCGCCGGTAACGACAAGCCCAGCAAGAAGAGAAGCCTTAAGAGCTAGGCTTGGTAGATAAGCCATTAGCCAGTATTTCACGTTCCCAAGTAGAAGGTAATAAATTTCCACTTAGAATTAGTGTCCTATTTTGTATAATGTATTCAAAAGGAGGTGAGTGTTTATGAAAGGTTATATAACAGTCATTGAAGAAAAAAAACAAGCGAACCGTCACTTCAGAAGAGTGCTGTATACGGGTAAACACAGCCAGTTGGTTCTAATGTCATTGGCACCAAAAGAGGATATAGGCGAGGAGATTCATCCGGACAATGATCAGTTTTTCCGTTTTGAATCGGGCGAGGGAAAATGCATTATTGACGACAATGAATATGAAGTCGGCGATGGAGTAGCTGTTGTAGTTCCCGCTGGGGCAAGACACAACATTATTAACACATCAGACAGTGAAAGACTTAATCTTTACACTATCTATAGCCCCGCACACCACAAAGATGGGATAGTAAGGGAAACAAAAGAGGAAGCCGAGAAAAATGAAGCCGAATTCGACGGAATAACGACAGAGTAGGGGCATGACACCTTTTTTGTTTATTTGAAAGAAAATCGTCACCTTCTTTGTATTAAAGGTAGAAAGGAGGTGAAAAACATGAACAAAGCAATTTTAGGACTTTCAACTTTAGCACTTGGAGCAGGAGTATTGTTTGCGAGCGTACCAAACGCACTGGCTTACAGAGGTGACCCCGGTGTTCAAGGATCCAACTGTACGCCCGAAAGACATGAAGCTATGATGCAAGCCTTTGAGAATAAAGACTTTAACGCCTGGAAGGAGCAGATGCAAGGAAGGGGTAGAGTAACCGAAGTGATTAATGAAGGAAACTTTGCCAGGTTTGCCGAAATGCACCAGCTAAGACTGGAAGGGAAAACCGATGAGGCTAACCAAATCAGAAATGAGCTGGGATTAGGCCTGGGAAACGGGGCAGGCAATGGCCAAGGTAAGGGTTACGGTAGAATGAGCCAATAAGGAGTTTTTCTAAAAGTTGAGATCCCACTTTTAACTAAGTGGGGTTTCAGCTTTCGGCAATCTATAAAAAAGTAAATATATAATTTGAACTACAATAAAGGTCATGCCAGACATTAAAAATATAACAGATGAACAAATTGTCGAAATAGTCAGAACACAGAATAAAGAGACATACTCAGAAATCATCAATAGATATCAGGAAAAATTGGTTAGGTATGCATATTATTTGACGCAGGACAACGATAAAGCCGCCGATGTGGTTCAGGATACGTTTATTAAAGCCTATATCAATTTAAACGGTTTTAATGTTAAAAAAAAGTTTTCAAGTTGGATTTACCGGATTGCTCACAATGAAGCAATGAATATTATAAGAAGAAATAGCAAACAAATGAATTTTACACAAAATGTAGATTTTGAAAGCAATATCCACCTGGAAGATGATTTCATTAGACAAGAATTTCAAGATAAAGCTCATAATTGTTTGAAAAATATGCCTTTGATGTACCGCGAACCTTTAATGCTCTTTTTTTTAGATGACAGATCTTACAATGAAATCAGCGACATTCTGAGAATACCCGTGGGTACGGTCGGCACGAGAATAAACCGTGCAAAAGTTATTATGAGAAAGATATGCAAAGAAATAAAAAAATAAAATTAGGCAAAAGTAATAAAACCGATTTTGAAAAAAAGCTTATGGCAAAAATAAAATCTGGAGAAATTGCTATGAGACCAAAATGGTATTTTGTTGTTGGTTCATTTTTGGGTATAGCCAGTTTGGCAGGTTTGATTATCGCAGCAGTTTTCTTTCTTAATTTAACCATTTTTTTCTTTAGGAGCCATAGCCCCATGAAACAATGGAGATTAGTTTCGATGATAACAGAATTTTCCTGGTGGGTTCCCGCTGCGGGAATTACGGGAATAGTCCTTTCTGTGTGGTTACTTAAAAAATATGATTTTTCTTACAAAAAAAATTTTTGGGTGATTGCGGCAGGCTTTATTGTTTCAATTATTATGGCAGCTTTGCTAATTGACGCGATAGGATTAAACGAAAACTGGTCAAGGCGGGGTCCGATGAGAAGGTTCTACACACAGTTTGATAATGGCCAGGAAAAAAATTATTCTAAAAGCAATAAATTTGATGGACTGAATTATAAAATTAAGGAGGTGACAAAAAAATGAAAAAATTAATTACGCCTATTTTAGTATTAACAATGCTTGCGTTTTCGTTTAATTTGGTTTCGGCTCAAGGGACGCAAATGCAAAACAAAGTTCAGGATCCAGCGACTCATGAAGTTACATCCACACCGCAAGGCAATAAGGTGGAAAACCAAAACGAGACACAAATTCAAAACCAGGGTGAAGAACAACAATTGATGGTTGCAACACAGCAAATGCAGCAATTGACAAACATGGAGGGTTTGGGAGAAGAGATTTCTCAAAAAGTTAGAAATATTGCGCAGGAGCAGCAGCAAGCACAAGTTCAAATTCAGACACAGATTGAAAAATTGGAATCCAAGTCTGGATTAATAAAAAGACTTTTTGGTCCGGATTATGAGGCAATTAAAAATCTTAAACAACTAACGGATGAAAACCAACAAAGGATCCAAGAGTTACAAAAGTCGGCCATCCAAGTGCAAAACGAAGAAGAGGTAACACAACTGCAGGAAGCGATAAGTGCTCTTGTGCAACAAAATGAAGTCCTTCAAGATAAGATTCAAGCCGAAGAAGGAGTTGCAAGCATTTTTGGCTGGCTGATAAGTTTGTTTAATTAGACACGCCGCAGGTAGAGTGTTCAGCTTGATTTATTTGCTAAAATACCTTTATGGTAAAAAATGAAGTTGCAGGAGTGGTGCACAAAATACCAAATGATGTGCGAGAAGCCCTGATTTCTGATCCAGACGTTTTGGATAAGTGGAATAGTTTAACACCTCTGGCCAGAAATGAGTGGATTTGCTGGGTAATTTCTGTTAAAAAACAGGAAACCAGGGTTAACCACGTCAAACGGATGAAACAGGAGCTTAGGCAGGGTAAACGCCGACCTTGCTGCTGGATTGGTTGCATTCACAGGAAAGATAAAAAAATTAGCCCCTCAGTTAAATACGTCCTAGGTAAAAAATAATCAGAAGCTTTTTATTTTTTTTCAAGCATTTTTAGGATGGAGTCTTGGATATGGTCGCGTTTTTTGTAAAAAAAGTAAAGCATAGGGATGCCGATTATTGCCAGGATGATAATTCTTCCAAAACTTTCGGCGCTTACAAACCCTTCTTTTAATTGGGACATGCCGAAGTAGCCAGTATAGCCAAAGATCATGCTTCTGATCCACACCCCAATAAATGTAGATTGGATATAAGTGCGCATATTAAGTTTAATAAGGCCGCACACGGCTGCTACAGGCGCTCCGGAAAATATGGGAACAGCCCGCAAAAATATTAAAAGAACGTCATCGTGCCAGGTTTTATTAAATCTTTTACCAAAGCTTTCCACTTCTTTGTGGGTGATGCCTAAAAATTTTCCGAATTTTGATAAGATAACATCCTCGGCTTTATCGGCAAAGTAGTAAATAATATAAGCGCCAACAGTTTTGCCAACCGCCGCAAATAGTGATATTAGAATAATATATATAGCCGTCCGGCCTTGTTCTTGGGCAATTGAGCCCGCAGAAGTCATGATTAAAGGGGAGGGTATAGGGGCAAGAATTTCTTCAATAAATCCTCCGACAGAAGCATAAATTGATAAGGGGACTTTAGTTGATAGGTCGTGTAAAATTGCTAAAAATTGTTCCATAGATAGTCAGTATACAAGAATTTTAAGCCAACTTCACTGGGTTGTGTTAAAATGTTATTATCTTGGTGAACAATCCAGCTAGCATATCTGCCTTAAATAAAACAAAAGTGAGCAAAAAAGATATAATCTCTTATCTGGAATCACTTGATATTGCCAACAACCAAGTATTAAAAGTTCTGCAAAAAGAGCCCGCACTACCTGGATATAAGAAATTGCCCTGGGTAAAAGAATCTAAAATAGATAAAAGAATAACCATAAAATTAAAAAGTAATAAAATACTTACATTGACAGAAACCCTTCGTTTAAAGGAAATTTTAAATTTAGCTTTAAATAAACTACGTAGGGGTCATAATGTAAAAGTTTTTCCACAAACGACAAAGGGTTTACAAACCTACATTGACAAGCTTTAATATATAAATTATTTAAATCAATTAATATTTCAATTAAGTCCCGTCTTCTGGGTATAGTGAATACTATTAGGTTGAAATATAATATTAGTAGTGTCTGTTGTTATTATCAAAGACAGGGTAACTCAAAAAGATATTAGAAAAGCCTCTGAAGAATATGGGGTTTATATCAAAGTTGTTGTTGATATCGAAAAGAATTTGCTTGCCGCCGGTGGTGAATGGCATGCTGACGCCGAAAAAATTTTAGTTGAAAAGGGGTCTAAACAAAAAAATCTTTGGGGAGGAGGGATAGATCTTAATGCTAAAAATATCGAGACAGTTGCGCTTATCAATTTACGCCCAAACCAAGGCAATAATAGTCAGGAGATTTTAGACGCTGAAATTCGGGAGAAATTCCTTAAAATAGTTAAAGAAAAATTTAGATTATGAATAAAGATTTAGCCAATTTTTCAACTGATTTAAGAAGAGTCTCTTACTGGATTTATGAAGGAAAAATTGATTTGGCAAAGAGGTTTTTGAGACTCGCCAAAGGTAAATATAAATTAACCGGCAGAATTGGCCCCTACCCGGATATTTGGCAAGAAATCGAAAAAATTAACAACCTTGAAGGAGGAAATTACAGGTCTTCTGATCGTGCCGCAACAATAAGCTCCATTCTTCTCAACGAATCTTTAAAATAAGTTTTTTAACCTAACCCCTTTTGGGTTTATTAAGCCACCTCCATTCCTTTATATGCCTGCCTAAGTACCCAGTTTGTCAGGGAGACGACAAAGCCGGCTCCAATTGCCCAGATAAAGCGGCTAATTCCAAATCCGCTCACATCCGCAATTCTGGCAATGATCCATATTCCCGCGCTTCCCGCCGCCCAATAATAGACAAACATATTTACTCTCCCGTTAACTTTAATATATTTCGTCCTG
>CAZWXI010000135.1:0-5248 GCA_964637845.1 uncultured Hyphomicrobiales bacterium
AGGTAGTAGGCCCACTGTCTTGTGCCTGAGCCATGTTTGTAGCTGTAAATATTAATGAGACTACAAAAAACATGGTAAATAATTTTTTAAACATTTTAAACACCTGTATATTTGTTAAACAAAAAATTGTTTTTTGACATTTTCAATATGTATAACAGTTTAATTTCAAGAATGTTTCATGAAATATTAAGCAAATTTAATAATTTGTTGCTTTTTTTGAGAAATTTTTATCTTAATTTATTAGATTTATTTCATTTAAAAATGGGAATTCATGTTTAAAATCATTAAAATAGGCGGCATCGCTCTCGGTATGAATGACCTATACAGGGATTTAAAGCATTTGCTTCGAAATAATAATGAAAGTTATTTCATAGTAATATCAGCTTTGAAAAATGTATCGAGACTATTAAAATCTGCTTCAGAATTTGCTGTTCAAGGAAGAAAGACTTCGATGGAAGAGAAGATGAGCGAGGTTATTGAGAACCACAGGGAGTTTATTTCAAAAATTTTTCCTGATGCAGAGCATAAGTTCAAGGATTTAATCGCCGGCTATAATAGCAAACTCGAGAAATTGCTGAGAAGCGTCTATGTAACAGGTCATTTGAGCCATCGGGCAAGTGATTTAATTTTGGCGAGTGGCGAGGATATATTGTTAGATATCATCAAGATTGACCTATCAGATAATATGTTGGTACAGACAATAGATTCGCGAGAGATCATCAGGACAGACAGTAATTTCGGTCAAGCATCGCCGGATGTCGAAACTTCAAGCAATTTAATAAATTCAAAAATTAGTCAATCAAAAGCTCTTCATTACATTACTCAGGGCTTCGTTGCGTCGGATAAAGACGGCAATGCAACGACCATGGGATTCGAGAGTTCCAACCTTACGGCAATGTTGATTGCCCAAGCTGTAGGAGCTAACGAAATACGCATGATTACTGACGTATCTGGAATATACAACGCTGACCCCAAAATTTACTCCAACGCTAGACTAATCCCTGAGATATCATATAAGAATGCCGTAAAAGCTGCTGATTACGGGTTAAAGCTGTTTTATGCTCCGATGCTCAAAGAGGCGTTGGAATCGGGGGTTACAATTTACTATGGCAATGCAATAGTCCATAATGATGAATTAACCATAGTTTCAAGTAATGCAAACATCAATAATTCACTGATTATCTATAAGGATGTCACCGGAGTGCAGTTCAAAAATAGGAAAGAGATTATTCATAGTGAGCAAAATATCATTGAATTTAGCGACAATTCAAGACATTTTATTTTTAAAAATGATAATGAGCTCTTTTTAAATGATACTAATTCATTAGCAAATATTAATGATAATGTAATTCTTATTTTCCTATATTATGAACTTAATTTAATCGTTACATGTATTTATGAAAACAATTTTGATTTAAATGAAATAAAACTGTTTATGCCCGAAAAAGATGTAATTCATCTTTTCACAAGAAAAGAAATAGCGTTAAAATTGGGAGAAATCTTGCTGGCAAGAATGTAATTAGGATTTTCTTGTTTTTTTGAAGTTGAATATTTTCCATGTTTCGAGGCTGACTCTCAAAGTCAGGTACAAGCCAAGCAAGCCGATTATAATATTTCCGGCCCACATACTGATAAAAGGTTCAATATGTCCCCTGTCAGCAAGTTTCTCGCCCCCGATAAGCAATGCCCAATAGACAACGTAAAATCCTAGACTCATAGCCGCACTTAACCCGAAATTCCCGCCACGTGTAAGCACCCCCAAGGGGGCGCCGACCAAAACAAACACGAAACAAGCGAACGGTAAAGCATACTTCTTGTGGATTTCCACTTCGTATTGCAGCGACTTCGACTCAAAAAAGTCAGCCTGGTTAAGGTCGGCTTGCAATTTAGAATAGAGCACATTTGCGTTCTGTATTACGCGAGTGATTACACCAATACGATTAGTATCAACAAGCAAACTGTCGTTTGAGGTAATCCTCGTCTTGTCATGAGGCATATTAATATTGTTCAAACCATTCTTGAGAGTTGAATCAACACGCGTCAGGATATTCCCGAAATTCGTTCGGGCGGTATCAACAATCTCCTGCATATCCATAATACGCATTTCCCTGTCACCGCGGGAAATCATATCTATCTGCGAACGTTCAAAAGCAAAGCCCTCGGATGGAATAATGATTTCGAAGGTCTCGAATCTCACCACTCTGTAATCATTCACAAACCCGATACTCATCCTATGGACTTCACCATGGAACAATGTAATAATCAAATTCTTATAATCATCGGCAAAAACAATCACTCCCGAGTCTGCCGAAATAATATTCCGTTCTTGAAATTTGCGAACATCATAAATCGTAACGCCGTAAAGATTGCCGCTGATAGAGTCCACTTGCCGAGACAGTATCGTATAGCCGTCAAGTTGCGTGGAGAATTTGCCGGATTCGACGCTAAATGTCGGTTTCTTTCGAGTAATATCACTCATTAACATCTTCGCACGCAAGTTTGAATCAGGCAAAACGTTATCGCTGAACCAAAATACCCCTAAGAACAGCAAAAATCCGGCTACCAAAACGGGAAACATCATCCTGACGATACTTCCTCCGCTAGCTTTGATAATCGTTATCTCCTGATTCGCCGCCATAGAGCCGAAAGCCATTAGCGAGCTAAACAAAATTCCCATTGGTACTGCAAGGATAAACATCCATGCAAGATTTAAAACGACGAGTTGGACGATTATCCATTCGCTCAATCCCTTGCCGACCAACTGAGGTAGATAATTCATAACGAATTGCATGAGGTAAAGAAACATTACCGTAGAAAAGCCGAACAAGAACGGGGCAGTACAGGCACGCAAAATATATCGGTCTATTAACGTCATAGTAAATTGACGAATGAATTTTATATAAGTTTGTAAAATTTCATTTTTCTAAAATACTATTAATTATTATATTTGTAGTTCTATATTCGATGATTAGGTGATAATATGTTTTCAGTGTTAGCCATAATAATGATTATTCTCTCGGTGTTGCTAATTTTTGTAGTCCTTTTGCAACCCGGCAAAGGTGATATGATTGCCGGTATGGGTGGGCTTGGCGGTACTTTCAGTTCAATGCTCGGTTCTCGCCGGACTTTGGATTTGTTATCGAAAATCACGGTTGGTCTTGCCGCATCTGTATTGCTACTAGCACTCATCACCAATAAATTTTTCGTAAGCAACGAGCAATCAGTCATCAGACCAATCACCGAAGGCGCTTCAATCCCCCAAACAGTTCCTACTGCACCCGTTCAGCCGATGATTCCGCTCCCCGAGCAAGGCAACGAGCAGAAAGATTCAGAGAATAAGTAAAGAACCGTTTCATACTTTGATACGAAAGTTGTCTCACATGAGGCAACTTTTTTCATTCAAGCTAAATCACAATTTTATTCGTTTAAAATATTTTTTCTTAATCATAGCGGAGCCTAATTGCTGTTTTTGCCGGTAATATCGGGAATAATTCTTGCATGTCTTGTACCGTTTTTGTTCAAATTGGGCAGCAAAACGGCAAGCTACATTATTTCTCTTTTACCTTCGGTTCTCTTCATTTATTACTTAGTTACTTTTGGTATTAGTTCGGATACAGCTTATGTCGAGTCTTTCGATTTTTTCCCATCACTTGATATTAACCTGAATTTCGTTATGGACTCTTATACCCTAATATTTTCGCTTATCATTACGGGTATTGGAGCGGCGGTATTTTTTTATGCTTCATCTTATTTTGCAGACCACCCCCAATTAGATAGATTCTACATATATATACTTATCTTCATGGCTTCGATGCTTGGTATTGTGAGCTCCGACAACATGATAATAATGTTCATATTCTGGGAACTCACATCAGTCAGTTCATTTCTGTTGATAGGATTTTCTCACACGGAAGAAAAGTCGAGATATGCCGCATGGCAAGCCCTGCTTGTTACAAGTAGTGGTGCGTTGGCATTGTTGGCGGGATTTCTTTTGATTTACCTCGAGACAGGTAAAATGAACTTTTCCGAAATTAATGCAGTACCGAACATAATTCAATCATCAAGACTTGTGCTACCAATTATGCTTTTGGTGCTTATTGGTGCATTCACAAAATCCGCTCAGATGCCATTCCACTTTTGGTTACCCAATGCAATGGAAGCCCCTACACCTGTAAGTGCTTATCTTCACTCAGCTACTATGGTCAAAGCCGGTGTTTACCTGATGGCACGAATTAATCCGGCTTTCCAAGGAACTATTGAATGGGAAGCAATTCTTACCATTTTTGGCGGTGTAACCATGCTCTTCGCCTCTTATATGGCACTTAAGCAAACGGATTTGAAGCGCATTCTCGCATATACCACTTTGAGCATATTAGGTACACTGACATTATTAATCGGTATCGGAACCCCCTTAGCCATGCAGGCAATGGTCGTTTATCTCATAGCACATGCACTTTATAAGGGGACACTATTTCTTGTCTCGGGAGCTATTGACCACGAAACAGGTACACGAAATATAGATGAAATCGGAGGTTTGCGAAAATACATGCCAGTGACGGCATTTTCAGCGACCATTGCCTCACTGTCAATGGCGGGAGTCTTACCATTTTTCGGCTTTATAGGCAAGGAGTTGCTATATGAAGCGGCTATCGGGCAGTCTCTTTTTGACTTTACCACGTTTGCTGTCGTTTTTCTTGCGGCTCTGTTTGGTGTAATAGCCGCCGCATTAAGTGGTATAATACCATTTTACGGCAAAGTCAAATATCCCGGAGACAAACCGCATGAAGCACCGATTTTTATGACTGCGGGACCTGCAATTACAGCTATACTAGGTTTATTATTCGGTATTTTGCCATTTTTGCTCTCCGACAATGTCACCGAAGCAGTGGCAAATACATATTATAATCTATCCCCGACAATCAGTTCGCAGATGTATCTTTCACTTTGGCACGGATTCAATGTAATTTTGCTCCTCAGCTCAGTTACTTTGGCACTCGGAATTGTTTTGATTTATTTCAGGGAGCAATTATTACCGCGCATTCGCAAATATCATTCTCCCGAAATCTTGCGCCCCTCTGTCTTTTACGATACAACAATTAAATGGCTCATTGCCAATGCTCGTTTGACTACAAGGATGCTCCAAAACGGTTATTTGCGAAATTATATAACCTCGATATTGTTGACTTTGTTCGTTCTTGTTGCTTTCTCGCTGTTCAATTATAACGACATCGCCACAATTCAACGATAC
>CAZWXI010000136.1:0-5009 GCA_964637845.1 uncultured Hyphomicrobiales bacterium
TGGTGAGGCAATAATGACTTAGAGCGTGACGATTCCCCCCTATTATAAGAAGGGGGGTTAGGGGGTGTTAAGATATACAATACACTTGGGCAATGCGTGGAGGAAATCCCCCTTAATCCCCCTTTGCCAAAGGGGGAAGCGATCTTGCGAGTAGGGGAATTTGTAATCGTGACAAATTCGTTTAAATTTTTTTGCATCATTCAAAAATTTTTCTTGCATCATCCGAAATTTTTTATCATTTTTGTATTTTTACGGTAGTGAGGAGAATATGAAAATGAAATTTATTTTAACAGCAATAATCTTAGTTATTGTGTCTTGTTCTGAAATTGATTACTTCAAGAACGACATTTTTATTGATGGTAATTATTGGGTATTTACACTTGATAATCATATCCAAAGAGGTGACTCTGTGATGCTTTACACTCTACTAGGAGATAATAACAGTACTTTTGCAGGAAAATTGATTAATAAATGGGTTTATTACGCTTCTTTCTATCCTGACGGAAGTATCAAAACCGAATACGGTCCGATTTCTGAAGTAACTTCATTTAAATTGGAATTATCATTCCCTAAATTAGGAGATGAAGAATTTTGGTCATACTTGCCACCATTACAAATTGACAAAAATTTAAAAATAAATCAATCTTCATCTAAGAAATTATCGTATAAAACTTCAAAGATGATAACAAAATACTTCGATGAAGAGGGTAATCCTCTCGAAGAAAAGACTGATTCTGAAACACAAAGAATCGAATATCCATACGAATTAAAATATTTAGGTGAAGTTTTCTACCAAAATCCATTGATTAGTGATAGCTGCAGACATTATCAAATCAGTTTCATATATAAAAAAATAAATGATAAACATAATGAAACAAATATAGCATATAATTATTATTTTCATGAAAAGTTCGGATTTGTTTATATTAGAATAGATATTGGCGATTCAGAGTTTTACGAAATGAATTTAAGAGACGCGAAATTTACCCATAATAAGTAGCAAGATATTATTGGTAATTAGAATTTGCATATTTAAAATAGTCTCCAAAATAATTATTATTATGTTGAGATAATATGAAAAATTCAAAATATTTCATAGTATTAATAGCTTCAATATTATGCAATTTAGTATTAAGTATCTCAATTTATGCAAACGAATTTATTATTTTAAGGACAGATTCGAGCCTAAATAATGTAAAAATAAGTAACTCTATTAACAATAAAGTTTTATCTTCATGCAGAAAGACAGATTCCAACTTCGTTTACTTGAGTACTAATAATGGCGAAAGTTGGACATTAATTTTCAAAGAAAGGCGCATTGCATACCTACCATATTTAGCAAATATTGAAAAGTTATTAATTGTTTCGGATAGTTCTTTTCTCTTATCATATGACAAAGGATTGGTAATTGTATCTACTGACAAGGGAAAGAGTTGGAGACAACAAATACCAGACAGCACTTTTATGAAAGCAACGCATAACAGTCTTTCCATCTCTTTTCCCGACAATTTATCGTCTGGTCTATACTTTTTACTGTTGGACAGCTCTGAAGGCAAACGCTTCGTCCGTCTGATTATCACAGATTAAATAATATCCCCCTGCGCAATCGCGAATCACGGAGGGAATATAATCGCTATTATAATTAAAGTAGATAAGTTCAAATCATCTTAATTGTTTACTTGATGAATTGATAATCTTCATCAACTGCTAAATTCACCTCATTTTAGATATTCATTTTACTTTACTGCTGAGCTCAATAACATTTTTTCTTTCGCCCCAGAATATTAATATGTCATTTTCACGGATATATTGGTCAGCTGTGGGATTTGGTATATATTGTTTACCTCGTTTTAAAGCAAGCACCGTTATATCGTATTTCTGACGTAATTGAAGCTCCCGGAGCGTTTTACCAGTGAAGTGGTGTCCAACACAATTCGGATACTGCAAACGTCGTAATGTGGAATATGGTGGGAAATATCGGTATATGAAGGTTGGCGTGAAATAGAACGAAGCATTTCATAGCCATCGGAACGAATTTCTTCAACAAACTTTTCGATTTCGTTACGCGGTACCATGTATTTAGTAAGCACTCGCGTAAATATTTCAATTGAAGTCTCGTATTCCTCAGGTATAACTTCGTCTGCTCCAAGCTCGTATAATGCTTGTACTTCTTGGACAAATCTTGTACGCGCTATTAAATACAAATCAGGATTGATTTTTTTCGACTGTGCGATAATCGCTCGTGTTGAAGTCGGGTCGGAAATAGCTATTACAAGTATTCTTGCAGTCCCGACTTGAGCAAACTCCAGTATTGCTTCCTTAGAAGCATCACCGAAATAAATCGGCTCCCCCACTCTCTTTTCATTTTTCACGGTTAGCGGATTCATTTCAAGAATTATGTAGTCCAGTTCTGCTATTTTCGCTGCTTTTGACAAATTTTTACCGTTGAGCCCGTAGCCGACTATAATCAAATGTCCGTTTAACTTTCTATTGATATTTTCTACAACTCTATTGCGGTCATTGTATTTAAGAAAAATTTTAAAATTACTAATTGTTGTTGCAATTTTAGGAGCAAGTTCAAAATATAAAGGAGTAATCAGCATGCTCAACACAGCAATAGCGATTATCTTGCTGTATAATTCAGATGATATGATGCCGCTATCGTAACCGATTTTTGAAAGCACAAAAGAAAATTCGCCAATTTGAGCGAGCATAAGCCCGACAAGCAAAATCACCCTCACGGGGTAGCCCAGAATTATAATAGTCGCGCCTAAGCTAATAAATTTAATAACAAGAACTATTAATGCGCTTAGAAAAACGAACTGCCAATTGTTAATCACCATGGCTGTATCGAAAAGCATACCAATAGAGATAAAGAATATTGAACCGAAAACATCTCTCATTGGCTCTACAAAGCTGAGTGCTTCGTGGCTGTAATCAGTTTCGGAAATGATAAGACCTGCTAAAAAAGCACCCAGAGCAAGCGAAATACCGGCTAACGAAGATAGCCATACAACCAGAAGACCAATTAGTATTATCACAAAAAAGAAAAGTTCTTTAATCCGAGTTTTAGCTATCGCAAAAATCAATTTTGGCATAATGAATTGAATTGATACGTAAAGAAAAATCAGTATTCCAATCATCTTAGCTCCAAGCATTAAACTTTCAGCCAGTATATTCTCGGATTGTCCCGACAATAGAGGTGTTATTAAAAACATCGGAAGTATGATAATATCTTGAAAAATCAATATGCCCAAGGAGATTTTTCCGTGTGGTGTGTCAATTTCACCCCTACTAATCAGCAATTTTAAAATAATCGCTGTTGAACTGAGTGCTACGACAAACCCCAAGAAGACCGCAGTATTTACTTCGAACCCAGCGCCATATGCCAACAGAGCTATCACAGCAATTGTTGATAAAACTTGAAAAGAACCACCGATAAGGATAATCCTTCTCATTTTGAGTAGTCTGCCAATAGAAAAGTCAATACCAATCGAAAAAAGTATCAAGATAACGCCAATTTCTGCGAATATTTCGACTTCTTCTTCCATTCCTATCAAATGAAACCCGTTTGGACCAATAAGTAAACCTGTCAGAAGAAATCCGACAATCGGAGGTATTTTCAGTTTATTGAATGTGTACACTACTCCGATGGAGAGAGCAAAAACGATTAATAAATCTGTCATCAATGTTGTGCTATGCATATTGGTAAATGTAATAAAAATCAACTGAAAATAATAAAAAAACCCGCTCATATGAGCGGGTTATAGACTTTATTTAAAAGTTCGATTATCTTGCGATTTGGAACTTCTGAATAGCGTTCACATCTCTGCCATTTACTGAGATGATGTAGGTACCGTTAACAAGTTTTTCTATAGGATAGCTAAACTCGTTCGAACCAAGATTCAATACAACACCGTTTGCAATTATCGCAACTCTGTTACCGATTACATCGTAGAGTTCGATGGTTACATCTTGAGTAGTATTAGTATTAACTCTGAATTTAGCTTCGTTATTGATAACTTGTACAGGCGTCACGTTGAATTCAGAAGGACCTGCAACGATATCGTCACTAATTGTAATTTCAGCTTCAGCAACATCAATACGAGTGCCGTCGTACGCAACCGCAGTCAATTGATACAAGTATGTCCTGCCAACTTCGAGAGTAACTGTGTTGTCAGTATATTTGTAAGATTTGCCAGTAGTAGTGTTGCCGACAGCAACGAGTTCATCAGCACTCATGTAAGTACCTACAAGCATCGGAGTCAGGTTTGAGCCTTCGGTAAGGTCAATTCTTGAAATTTCGAAGCCGGCAATATTTTGCTCGTACTCAGTCTTCCAAGAAACGATACCTCTGCCCTTGCCGGATACTACGTTGAAGTTTTCAACAACGAGATCGAACAAGTTGTTGCCTTCCAAGCAAGTAATCTTACGAGAACGTGGATTGAATGATGCGTTTGAAGTCAAGTATCTTTGCAATCCGCCTGTACCATTGAATTCGAATACGCGGAAGTAGTAAGTTTGGTTGAGTGTCAATCCTGAGACTGTTATACTGTTACCACTACCGTTTATGACTGAAAGAACTTTCGTAGCAGTACCGTAAGTACCTGCTAACGAGAAGTTTGTATTAGCAAGAGTTGAATAGTCAGTCATGTCAGTCGGTAATTCGGGTAATGCACCGTCACGACCTACAACAAGTCTCGAAGCACCGTTACCATTTGTCCATTGGAATGTAGTGTTGTTGATACATGGTACACCTACCCAAAGAATAATTCTGGCTTGTGATGTCGGAGGAGCAACGTTGAGTATGAAGTCATTCGAAGCCCCTGGCAATACACCGGGTTGAACTGTTGAAGCAGTCAAGTTAGCATTCAATAGACCGTTCGCATAAGTCCAAGTAATCGTCATCGGAGTGCCCGCAGTACTTGAAGCACCATTAGCAATTGAAGTTGAACCTGAGTTAACAGTTACAGTACCGAGAGCGGGGTCACCACCTACGGAAACACTGA
>CAZWXI010000137.1:0-4690 GCA_964637845.1 uncultured Hyphomicrobiales bacterium
GGCCAGGTCGCCGCCGGCGACGCCGAGATCGACGAGCTCGTGAAGCCCGTGCTGAGCACCACCGGCTACCTGGTGGGCCTCCCGACCGGCCAGATCCAGATTCTATTGCTATACAAATAGGTGGTTTGGGCTCACTAGTTCCCGAAAGGCGAAATGAAATCGCTCAACTAGGTTTGAAAGCAATGCTAATTGGTTCCTTAACAAATCTTCTGACTGCGACAATTGCAAGTTTACTTATATAAATTCTATCTAACGCCCGCGCGGTCCCATTCCGGGCCGTGCTTTCTTGGGATTTTCGAGCAACATCTCACGTAGTTTGTCTTCGAATCGCTTTTCAAAAATTAAATACTTGGCTAATTGCTCAGTATTTAAAATTTCTTTGAAATGATTCCCACGATTTGCAATAAAGTTAAAAACTTCTTTTTGCGCATTTATAAGAACTTCCGACTTTTCCTTAATTGTCTTTTCGCTTGATTTGGCAGCAACAGCTTTCTCAAGTTCATCAACAGCATTTTCGAATACAGATATCTTGTTCTTTAACTCTTTGTCATAATCATTATAACGAACTATAAACCTATCTGCTGTTTCACCTGACAATTCCATCACTTCGAGCATGCGCATCTTTTTGAATGCTTCAATTCTCTCTCTTGCTTTCTCGGGTGGCTGGGCTATCGTGCTGGAAGTTGACAATAAAATTACCAACAAAGCAATGACATTAAAATATTTTACCGACATTTTCCAACTCCTTCAAAATATCTTGAAATTCGTCTTCATCTACTGTACTTAATAATAAAATTTTTGTGTTTGAGTAAGTAATTTTCGAGTTTAAATAATTCAAAACCTGTTCATAATTGTTTAAAAGCTCATCGTAATAAATCTCTTGTATGTATTCGCTTTGTGATTCATAAATATGATCTTTATAGGCCAATGTAGAAAAACTTATATCACCAATATTAAATTCATCGTCTTTTGAAATTAGTTCTCTCATCTCATCTATGCTAATTCGTTCGGATATCAAATCTACTGATGTATTGCCATCTTTGGCATTTTGTTGTACAAAAATCGTATAAGCAAATATTGCAAGCACTGCTGCAGCAGGTAATATAAATCTCGTGAGTAGTTGAAAGCTCCCGAATTTTGCTTCTTTACGACTCATCCTTTGTCTGACTTTAACGCCGATATTTCTAGTTTTTCTGCTGATAGTTTTGTCAAACTCAGTGGCATTAATCCGAGCAAAAAGACTCCTTGCATCGTTGATATCCTGAAGTAATTCAGGGTAATCGACAGCATTTTTCTCAAATGCTTCAGTATCTTCGGGGCTTAATTTCTCAAAAATATAGTCGGGTAACATGCCTTCAAGTTCGTTTTTTGATAACTTCTTCATAATATTCTACCTCAAATCTCTGAGACTGCGGGCTAATTTTTTTACTGCCTGAAAATAGTTTGCTTTCAATCCTCCGACGCTTGTGCCTAGCAATTCGGATATTTCACTATATGACAACTCATGGAAATATCTGAGTGCAAATGTTTCTCGTTGTTTCTCGGGCAATTTTGCCAATTCTTCGTTAAAACGTTTGAAAACCTCATCACTTTCCATATTTTCTTGGGCATCGTATTCATCATATTTGATCGAACTTACAGTTTCATCATCCATCTTGGAAAAAATCGTTATTAGCTTATTGCGTTTTTGGTAATTCAAGCACATATTTAAGGTAATTTTGTAAAGCCATGTTTTCACCGAGCTTTTATGCTCAAATTTCGACCATGAATTAAGTGCTTTGATTAGAACGTCCTGAGTAATATCATCGGCGTCATCGTGATTTCTGATATATCTTAAAGCAGTTGCATAGACGAAATTTTTATATTCATTAACGAATTCTTTAGAAAATCTTTCTGAATCGTTTAAGGAAAAAATTTCAGCTTTTTCGTTATATACTGCTTTTGTCAAAACTGCTACACTCACATCAATACCTTAACTTGTTTTCTCAAATATAGACAATCAAAAACAAAAAAAGTTTAAAAAATTCCGTATGAACGGGATTTTAGTTTAAATTGATTTCGAAATTTCCAGAATTTCAAACTTTGTAGTCCCCGCGGGTACTTTTAATTCAGCAATTTCGCCAATGGATTTACCCATGAGAGATTTTCCAAGGGGTGAAGATACGGCGATTTTGTTCTTTTCAAAGTCTGCCTCTTCGGCACTCACCATTGTATATTCTAAGATTTTATTCGTATTCAAATTTTTAATTTTTACTTTGGATAAAATGTAAACTTTATCATCTGGGAACTCATCTGCTTTGATAATTTGGCTCCGAGATAAGATTTCCGATATTTTACTGATTTTTAATTCCAATAAACCTTGTTCTTCTTTTGCGGCATCATAGTCGGCATTTTCGGACAAATCGCCGTGAGAGCGTGCCTCAGCAATTTTCCTCGCAATCTCAGGTCTGCCTTTTGTTTTCAATTCATGTAATTCTTTTTCAAGCTCTTGAATCTTTTCTTTTGTTATATATATGGTATTGGACATAAACCCACCTATAGAGTGTATTAAACTAAAAAATAAAGCCGCTATTTACCATATCGGCTTTATCTACTTTCAAAACGTTCAATGAAATATTAAATTTTAAAACACAATGCTAAAAACTATGCAAAATATGTCCGAGTTTAGATTTTTTTGTCTCAAGATATTTTCGGTTTTTGTCGTTTGGTTCAATTTCCAATGGTACTAAATCAACTACTTCGAGACCATAGCTCTCAAGCCCAACACGTTTTCTGGGGTTGTTCGTGATTAATCTCATCTTTTTAATGCCTAAGGAGCGTAATATCTGAGCTCCGATTCCATAATCTCGCGGGTCAGGAGAAAATCCAAGCTCCATATTAGCTTCGACTGTGTCCCAGCCTTTGTCCTGAAGCGAATAAGCCTTGACTTTGTTAATTAAACCAATGCCTCTACCCTCTTGTCTCATATACAATAAAACACCATTACCCTCCTTAGCTATCATTTCAAGTGAACGTTCTAATTGTTCACCACAATCGCAACGTTTGGAACCGAAAACATCACCGGTCAAACATTCTGAATGTACTCTGACTAAAGTTTCCTTTTCAGTTGAAATTTTACCCATGACCAAAGCACAGTGTTCTAGTCGATCTATTTCGCTTTCGTAAACATGAACGTCAAACTCTCCGAACTTCGTCGGAAGTTTAGCCGAAGCAGTACAATTTATAAGATTATCCGTTGTTAAGCGGTATGCAATTAAATCCTTAATAGTAATGATTTTCAGATTATGTGTCTTAGCAAATTCAACGAGTTCTGGCATACGAGACATTGAACCGTCATCGCTTATCATTTCACATAAAATACCGCTTGGTTTCAGACCTGCAAGGCGCATCAAATCAACTGCGGCTTCAGTATGTCCTGCACGCCTTAACACGCCACCTTCTTGAGCGACTAAAGGAAAAATATGTCCGGGGCGTAATAAGTCTGATGGCTTTGTATCCAGCCGGGCAACTGCTCTTACAGTAACAGCACGGTCATATGCCGAGATACCAGTAGAAGTGCCATGTGCATAATCAACGGAAACTGTAAACTTGGTCTCATGAAGTGCAGAATTTACTCGAACCATTGGCTCGAGTTCAAGCTCTCTTGCTCTTTGTTCGGTGATGGCAATACAAATCAGTCCTTTGCCTTTTGAACTCATAAAATTAATCGTTTCGTGAGTACAAAGTTCAGAAGCGGCAATCAAATCGCCCTCGTTCTCCCTGTCTTCATCATCCATGACTATAATACATTTTCCCGAAGCAAGGTCGAGCAGTGCCTCTTCGATCGTGTTCAGCATTTTAAAAATCCTGTGTTATAGAATTATCCTTTTGACGCTATTGCGTTTTTTTCAAATTTGACTTTTACGTTGTCGGCTATTTGTACTGTGAACGTCTTATCATCATGTTCTACGACTGTTCCGTGCATTCCCGCTGTAGTTATTACTTTATCACCCTTACGAATGTTCGAAAGCATGTTTTGATGCTCTTTTTGACGTTTCTGTTGCGGTCTAATCATCATAAAATACATAATGGCAATTACAACAGCAAACATAAGCAACATGGACATCATACCACCGCCTGCTCCGCCTTCACCGGCAGGTGGTGTCATCATTATGGTAGCAGACAAAAGATTCATATTTTTCCCTAACCTATTTAAATTATTGATTTATACAAAATACGAAAGTACGAAAAAAACATTTAATCAACTTGGAGTGTTTTGGTATTTGTATAGAAATTCATTCTTCCAAGATTTGAAAGTACCTTCTACTATATGTTCCCTTGCTGTCCGAGTAAGCCATAGATAGAAAGAGATATTGTGAAGAGAAGCCAATTGCATCCCTAAAATTTCATCAGATATGAATAAATGTCTCAAATATCCCAATGAAAAATTCCGACTTGCATAACTATCAATTTCAGTGTCAATCGGCTCATCGGTGAGTTTATATTTTGCGTTTTTTATGTTGATTTTACCACGAGTTGTAAATAATTGTCCATTGCGTGCATTTCTTGTAGGCATAACACAATCAAACATGTCAATTCCTCGTTCGATGCATTCCAATAAATTTTGTGGCGTACCTACTCCCATTAGATATCTTGGTTTTTCCTTAGGTAAGATACCTGTGGATAAATCGGTAATATCGTACATCAATTC
>CAZWXI010000138.1:0-4595 GCA_964637845.1 uncultured Hyphomicrobiales bacterium
TCGGGCGATATAGTAAAAACGATGTATCCCGGGACAAGAACAGAAAGATTAAAATTCAAATGGCATTTCAGGGGTCAAAACGGAATGTGCTATTCTGTAACCGGATTTTGGTTGCAAGAATTAGGTGAGCACTTCTTTATCGATTTTGATGAATTAAAAGACTTCAACGGACAGTTTAATTGGGGCAACGGAAAGTCACAACCGATAATATATCACTTTCGCGTTAACTGTTTACCCGGTACGCCAAACGGTACTTACACCGGTATCTATCAAGTGAGTCTATCATATAATTAATAAGTTGAAATATAATTTAATAGCAATACATTGAGGTTTTTGATGAGATATTTAATTTTTATAGTTGTAGTGCTAATTGCACCAGTATTACAAGCTCAACATGGTGTTAGTCCGGGATATGCTTTCATAAATGAAAAGAACCGGCAAGTAACAATAACAATATTTAATCAAGCAGACGAAGACAAGGAGGCTGATGTAGAATTTAAGTTTGGCTATCCGGACTATGATTCATTGGGCAATCTTTATATGCGCTATGATGACAGCTTGTCTGCCATGAAATATGGTTTGGATAATATTGTAAAAATATTTCCAAAAAAGGTTGTTCTACCGGGTAGATCACAACAATCTGTAAAATTCATCTTTACAGGCAATTTTGATGATTTACCGAGCGGGACAAAATGGTCTCGTATATCAGTCAAAACATTGATTAAAAAAGAGCAAATAGAAACCGGCGATGCCGAAGAGATCCAAGTTGGGATAGACATAGCATACGAAACAAGCACCATATTAATGCTACAAAAAGGCAATCTTACAACCGATATAAGCCTGGGTGACGTTACAATTAAACAAGATTCAAGTTTTTACTACTTTCTAATTGATTCTAAAAAGTTAGGCAACTCTCCTTATGTTGGAATGTATGAGTTCAAAGTCATTGATAGTATAGGCGAGACAGTCGAAACAGTTGCGGGCAGTCATGTTATTTATTTCGACACATCGCCAAGTATCAGAGTACCAAAGGAAAAATTATCCTTGGGAACATACACAGCAAATCTAATGGTTCATAATGAACGACCGGATTTGGACAAACAGTTTAGAATTCCTTTTAATAATTTAACGAAGAGCTTTACCTTCAGTATAGTTGATAATAACGGTGAGTTTACGGGATTCTTACATGAATAATAATTTAAAATTATACTGTGTATTAATGATTTTTCTGGTAAATATAAACTTTTTATCAGCCCAAAAGGACATTTCAACAGATGAATTTTTAAGTAACTCAATTGAGTTAGTGCTATTGAGCGAATCAAGCATTTATCTAGGCGAATACTACCCTGACACGAATGAAGAGTTATACAACGCCCGTATAGATTTCCGAGTAGATGGTACGGCTGAAACAAATTTTACCTGGGAATTTACGAACCTGTCAGATGAGTCACTTATGGTAAAAATGAACTACTACGGTAGTTCAGATGGATTGAATTGGACAGAATTGAACAAGTTCGGATACTCTAAATTAAACAGTAACGGTAAATACTTTTTAAGAATTGTTTTATCAAGATTAGAAATCTCACATGATGCACCCGAGGGTGTATTCGATAATATAATAACTGTGACAGTGAGCTATTAAGTAATGACAATAATGTAGAATCCTGCGGCAATTTTATTACAAAAATTCGGTATTGTCAAAATCAATGAGAAAGAATTATACAAAAATAACATTGGCATTTTTGATACTCGTATGCACAACATTACACTCAAAAGACAATAATTTACCGGATAATGCTATCGAAGGATTCTTTACATTAAGCTATAGCAACTTTGAGACCGATATAACTACAATCATCATTGATGACACTCATTATTTACCTCTAATTAGCATATTAACCTTCCTAAAAATTTATCACTCTCCGGAAAACAATCTTCAACTTATCACGGGCTTTTTCGTTAATCAAAGCAATAATTATATAATAGATTTCTCCGAAGCTTATTATGAAATCAATAATTCCAGGGGAATGATTAAAAAAGAAGATTATATCAACGGCGAACTGGAGATATTTGTAAGCCCCGATTTATTGGAAAGAGTTTTCAATATAAAAGCAACTATAAGCATGCTAAAATTAAGAGTGACTTTAACAAGCGAAACTGATTTACCCATAAAACAAGAGCAAATCAGAGAGAATGAATATAAATTCATTCCCAAAACTGAGCTCCAGGATTATCCGCTCATTTCTAACAGCACTTTTACTATATTGAATGCAGGTGTGCTACAATATGACATAAATTACGACCAAAGAAACAATATCAACCGGAATAGTTCTTACAATTTAGGATTTGGCGGGACGCTTTTAGGTGGTTCATTAAATATAAACACATTCGGTAACTATGACTTTAGTCGGAATTTGAATCGAATATCAAACACTTATTCCTTACAGTATAGTTTCACTAACGATTACATGAAAATAGTTCAGTTAGGAGATATACAACTCATACAAATGCGTAGTTCAAATCTGTCGGCATCAAGTTTGCGAGACGAACCGATTATGGGCATAATGCTCAGTAATGAATCACCACTGTTAATCAGGGACCATTTTACAAATATTAAACTACGTGAATATATTGGCACAGATTGGCAATCAGAAGTATATTTGAACGGCATGCTTTATAGTCATACTCGGAGCGATTCAGAAGGCTTTTACAATTTCGAAGTACCAATAAGCTACGGTTTGTCACGAGTTGAATTAAGACATTATGGACCTTTGGGTGAATACTTAATTCGGCACAGGAATTTCAACATATTAAATAATTTCATTTCTCCGGGTTCTATAAAGTACTCAGTTTGGGGCGGACAGACGAAATACTCAGGTGATTATCAGTTAAATGGTGACTTTTCAATGGGGATTTTCACTTGGCTGACAAATTCTACTCGTTTGAAATACAAACACACCAGCAAAGAACTGTTGTACTTTAACCAGTTTTCAGCAAGTCTTCTGGATAATTTAGCGTTCTCTTTAGGATTTAATCCCGATGATGGTATAAACACATCTTTGGACTACTTTACAATTAACAGCTATTTATCAATCATGCATTATAATAGTTCTAAGAGATTTGATTTTTCCCATTTTTTTGATAATAGCCGAACAAATTTGTACTTTTCCGTAAATCGGATAGCAAATCTTCCTTTGAGCTTAAATGTAAATGGAAGCCATAATACTGATGCAACAAGAGAATCATTAACCATAAGTGGCTCTTTGATGAGCTATTTCAGTTCAATTTCTATTAAAGGGCGATATCGCGGTGCATTTATTAGAGGAAAAACAAGTAATTTACCCGTTCATTTTCTGGAATTTTCATTGGCTAACAATTTTAGTTCAATTAGCAAATTTATACCTTTAATTGATTTTTTGCGTGTTGAGGCACTAACAAGTTACGATGCAATGTCTCAGAGAATTATGCAATCTACTGGCAATATCAGCATGTCATTGTTTAAATATCTTAATATTTACTTTGGAATGTCGCATGACCACTTCAATAGGAATTCTCAATTATCAGCGGGTTTAAGTTTCAACACGCCATTCTTTAAAGCAAATTCTCGCGCTAGTTATAGTAATACAAACCAACATAGTGTTAACCAACAATTACAAGGAATAGTAGCATTCGCTCCTCAGTCATTGGACATTAGGTTTATTAACAATAATTTACACAATTCGAATTGGGGTATAAGTAATGCCAGGATACGATTTTTTAAAGATTTGAATAACAATGGAAAATTAGATAGCGATGAGCTACTTATTAATGATGTTAGAGTTATTATTGACAGTAGAAGTGGTTCGGTCAGCTATGGTCAAAAATCGATATTTCTGAGTAATTTACTTCCGAACTATAAATACAATGTCAAAGTTGATATGTCATCGTTCAAAGACCCAATATGGTTACCCAAGCATAGCGTGTTTTCATTTATTACAGAGGCTAACACAATCAGCTATATTGATATGCCATGCTTATCAAGCGGTATTATTGATGGCTCAGTAAGAAGATTTACTAATAAAGGCTTGGTGGCTCAAAATCGTATAAGATTACATATTGATAACATCAAAAATGAAAATAAGGATATAATTCCCGTATTCTCCGATGGCTCATTTTATAGAATGGGTATTCCCCCCGGTAAATATCGAGCACAAGTTGATTCTATGCAGTTAGCGATTTTGAAAGTTAAGTCTGTTCCCGAGTTCATCGAGTTTGAGGTAAAAGCAACCGAATATGGTGATTTTATATCAAATTTGAACTTTGTACTCTTCGATAGAGATTCGATTGATAGATGGCAACTCAAACGTAAAGATATGATTGCTAAACAAATCAAGAAGCTAAAGGAGTATGAAAATCGCGATTTTACGGGGCTGACCTTTTCTGAACCGAATGAAACCGAAGATGATACCGAGCAAATGACATTGGCTCATTCGAGCGAAGTTATTGACATCGCTGCATATGATTATTTTCTGAGAGGCTTTGATAAAGAGTTGCCTGAAAATTCCGGAATGATAGAGGGTAAAATCATCTATGAAACTGACATTATACAAGGTCCG
>CAZWXI010000139.1:0-4580 GCA_964637845.1 uncultured Hyphomicrobiales bacterium
TTCTTACTCCCTCTCCTTTGGAGAGGGTCGGGGTGAGGTGACTTACGCACTGCCCAAGTGTGTTGTAAATTCTTATTTCGTAAATCCCCCTGCTCGCAAGCTCGCTTTCCCCCTTTGGCAAAGGGGGATTTATCACAACATAATCTGTGGCGGGATTGGGGTAGATAGATGTGTTCATCCCTGATGGCTCGTGGATTATGTCGGATGGTGTGTATGTGCCACGCCAGAGACCGTCACCAAATGTGCTTAGTATTGGTGTGCTACCTGCAAAGGCAATTTGTTGTGCAATTCTTCCCATGTGTATCCTACCATCAAGTATAGCATCTCGAAACCAAGTATAACCGCCATCCGTTGTTCGTAGTAATAAACCGTATTTACCTACTGTTATACCGTTTAGCTCGTCGTAAAAAGCTATATCCCACAATCCGAATCTCGGCTCTAAGTCATTAGTATGTATCAATTTCCAACTCATACCACCATCATATGTTTTATAAACTAAACTAAGTTCAGGTGATTTGCCGGTTGGTATATTAAATACTATATCACCTACTGCCCAGCCGATTTTTGAATTAATAAAGAATAAAGAATGTATTATTGTAGAACTGATTTCACTTGAATCTTTCAATATATCATGCATATGCCAAGTCTTTCCGTTGTCGGTAGTTGTCATAAATCCTTTAAATAGAGTATGCCAACTTGTCTGCCCTATTTGTTTTCGTGAAAAAGCATAAGCTGTAAATTTTCCAATATCTGTCATAAATATGTGGTTTACATAGGTTACGTAATCATCAGGTATTTCCGGATGAATAATCTTAACTTCCTTAAATGTGTCCCAAAAATCATTCGTAATATAAATTGATCTGTTGTTCGTAATTGCTCCGTGTTTATTGTCGTACATATGCATGTATTTTAACAAGGGTGCATCGGGATGACTTCCAGGTCCGGCTCCTGCTATTTTGATTGTATCAAAGGATTTGCCGCCGTCTCTACTTTTAAACAAAAAACCTTTACCCCTGGAAATTAATATTTCATTTTCCGACAAATATGATGCGTTCTCCATATCAACTGGTTCCGGAGTTATAAGTTTACCGTTTTCATCTCTATACCTTTTTTCATGATATAAACTAAACCATGTTTTGCCTCCATCAGTCGTTTTTATAACTCTTTCACAACATTCATCAGCATTATTTACCAAACAAATGCAATTTAAACTATCAAAACACCTTACGGAATGAAATCTGGTATAATCGCCATAGTAAGGATTCACCTTTGTCCAAACAGTCTGATTTAAAGAAGGCGTATAAGAAATCATAGCAATAATAAATATATAAATAAGGTTCTTAAACATTTTTGACTCCTTTAGTATATATAGATTCTACTCCTACCAAAATGGTAGGAGTAGATTTATAATTATTTAATATAAATGAACTTATCTGATTTGATTATTCTGTTGTCAAATGATATTGTATAGACGTAAGTTCCACTGACCAAAGGAGTTAAATCAAAACTATAGTTACTAACTCCCGAAGATAATCGTAGTGTTTTGCTGAGTATTGCATTCCCTAAATAATCATACAGCGAAATAGTAATATTTGCTGAACGGGCTGATTCAAACTCAATATTAAATTTCTCATGTTGCAGATAAGTCCGAACTAAAATATCGTCAACTTGATAATAATTTGGCGTAAGAACTTGTTTTCCAATAATTAGTGGTTGGTAATCACCTTCCAGACTGTCAAGCCAGTTGCATGCCGGAGCGCAGAATAAAGGCGATTCAAGCGGCGGAAATTGTAAAGGCGGAAAACAAAAATCACCAACTCCATAAGTTGAATCTACTTGTATTGTCACACTGTTTGTATCTCGGCAAACCGTTATTTTTTTGAAGCAACAATTCAAAGTATCACAAATAATTCTTACGACAACTGTATCAAGCACTTCGACCCATCCGCCGGGACCTGATGGACCGGGTTCCTGCCATTTCATTATCCATTCATAATAAATATATGTCCCCCAACAACTGCTTATTCCTATTTCCCATGTTGTATCACAACTATCCGGCTCAAGGGGTTTAAACTGCATCTCATTATCATAAATAATCTTTTTTAATGCCTCCATGTATAGAACACTATCTGGGCAGCCACTACACCACCAAGTATTATCAGACCAAAAAGCTAAAACCTGTATTTGTTGTAAGCCGTCACATGTTCGAGTGACATACTCAACATTTACCTCGCATTGACATTCAGGCACTAAATAGTTGTTTAATACATGTCTTTGCTCATTGCTACTATCGCAATCATTCCAGCAGGATGGTGATATTTCAGGTAATTGAACCGTCAGTAAAGTATCGCATATTACTCTTGCGTGAGCCCAACAACCTGAATGTGTTTCATACTCTTCAGGTGATGCAAGTAGTCTGACAATCATATTGAATTTTTCCCCAGGTCCTAAACATTTTCGTGTACCCGAAATTGTTTCATTTGCTAAAGCTCCATGTCCTTCACCTTGAGGCAGAGGTTCAATGGCGTAGTATTTAAGACAAGTTATTGAATCTGGGATATTAAAATTCAGAACAATTTCGCAGGAATCCGGACATTGGGAATTTGCTGTTTTTGTTGCTGTAAACCATGAATTAAAGTAAGCTCCACCGCATGCACAACAATGGCTAATATCAACCTCATAAGTAAATTTGTTTACGCCTTCAACCAAAATGCTGTCGCAATCGGGTTGCATAGTATATTGATTGTGTATCCACACTTGAAATTTTAGTGTCGAAGATACAAAACTCGGACACAGTTTATAACTTACGCTGTTTGAATTTGGTGGCTCAGCTATATGTTTCGATTGCCATACATACATGTGTGGATTGAAATACAGTATAGTAATTCTCGCACTATCGCAATGCGGATTGTGGATATCAATTTGGACGCAGCAATCCTCCGTAACATAATAATCAATGTCAATAAATTCGCAGCACGATGAAGTTTGCAAAAAAGGTGAACTCTCCTTTGCATCTTGCCCTACCGTTTGTACAGGCATCAATATTGTACCTCCCAATAACATGATGCTACAAATTGCAAGCCATAGTTTGCCAAGTGATTTCGGTAACTCTTTGATAAATAAAGTAGTTACCCCCTCCCCACAATGCGGAGCGGTGAACAGAATTTCTCTTGGTGAGAACATATAAAACCTCCAAAAATTAATGAAACAATATGAATAATATATTTATACCCTCACAAGCAAAAGCGCATTCAATTCAAAGAACAAACTTTTTCTAAACTTTACACCATTCCATACGCTATTTAATAAAAAAAAAATGAAATATGCAAGGAAAATTTTTGAATGATGCAAAATAATTGTAAAGTGCCATTCTGAGCGTAGCGGCGAAGGAACAAGTTTTTCATGGCTCCTTCACTTCGCTCAGAATGACGGGGCAACACCTCACCACTTCACAAACTTCTCCGCCCGATTGCCAACCCGCATTAAATACACGCCTGGAGGCAGTTGCGATACATCAATTCTTACTCCCTCTCCTTTGGAGAGGGTCGGGGTGAGGTGACTTACGCACTGCCCAAGTGTATTGTATATCCGAACACTCCCTAACCCACTCTTATAAGAGGGGGAATAATCTCCATCTAAGTCATTGAAATTAATATAGATGTAATCGCTTGTGGGATTTGGAAATAAGGTGAACTCATTTTTAATTTTCTCCTCCTCGACACTCGTTGGGAGTAGTTCGTTTAACTTTGCTTTAAAAATCATACTCGGACTGACAACTGCATAAATATAATCTCCTTTTATATCAAAATCATGAATTATATTTCCACGATTGCTGAATATAGCATCACTTCTAACTGAGGTCTCATGCCTTCTTATCCAACTTTCCCCCATATCAGTTGAAACAAATACTCTATTTTCAGTATTAGTACCCGAAGCACCAATTATTAAATTACCATCATGTAATTTAAAAGCTAAAATAGATGTAGAAATGCTGTCCTTAAATGCAAGTTCCCAAGTCTCTCCAAAATCAGTTGAACGATAAAATCCGTCATTTGTACCGGCAAAAATATTGCTCCCGGTGGCTGCTACTGAGTTTACATTCAATAATAATAGCCCGTTGATTATCTTCTCCCAACTATTTCCCATATTGCCAGAACGATATACACCGCTGTCAGCAGTTGCAACAAAGACATTATTACCGCTTATTGCAATAGAATTTACCTGCACCGGTTTAATATCTAGTCCAATTCTTTTACTTGACCAACTTTGCCCTTTATCAGTGGATAAATAAACACCTCTCTTAGTAGAACCTGCAAAAATATTATTGCCTGAAACAGCAAAAGATGTAATTGTAGTAGTTGGGGCTGTCGGATAAAGTAATTCCCACTGAGAATATGAGTATTGGAATGCTAAAAGCATCAGCATAATAATTGACTTTTTCATTTTATTTTCCTCCTTACCCTTTCCCGCAATCAAAAATCGCGATAGGACGTAATATGGTACTTCCCCAAACATCTTCGTTGAAGTCAAAAAAACTACAACTAATGGCATTAAAACAAACTTTCTATACATTTTAAAAC
>CAZWXI010000140.1:0-4439 GCA_964637845.1 uncultured Hyphomicrobiales bacterium
AACCGACGGCTGCCGTGATAAGTTCATCTCCTTTTTTCAAAGCCCGTTTGCCAAACTGAAAAAAAAACTATCCGCATCTCTGGCAAGTTAAATTTCATTTTCTTACTGGGTGTTATTTGCGGAGTAGCCTTTATTAATGAAAATACCATAGAATTCATCAAAGAAAATGCTTATTACCGCTTTCTGAGAGAAATGTTCTTGCTCCTGATGGCAGCACTATCATTGATTTTTACATCCAAAGCAGTTCGCAAAAGTAATCATTTCAACTGGGAACCAATAGAAGAGGTTGCATTCCTATTTATAGGCATTTTTGTTACAATGGTCCCGGCTCTGGAATATCTTAAAATTCACGCCAATGATTTAGGTATTGTATCGCCGGCTCAGTTTTATTACGCTACCGGTATTCTTAGTGCCTTTTTGGACAATACTCCTACTGCGGTGACTTTCTATTATTTGCAAGTGGGGCTGGTTGAACTGAATCCTGACTCACTACTGATGGGCGCAGTTGCCGGAATACCCGAAAAAATTATGATTGCGATTTCGACCGCAGCAGTATTTTTTGGTGCAATGACTTATATAGGCAATGGACCAAACTTTATGGTCAAAGCCATCGCTGAAAGCGAAGGAATTAAAATGCCTGATTTCTTCTCATATATGATAAAGTTCTCAATAATCGTCTTACTTCCGATATTTATTATTACTCAAATACTATTTGTAAATTAAAAAACATCGGAGAATAAATGTCTGAAATAAAGAAAATCGGCATCATCACAAGCGGCGGTGATTGCGGAGGCTTAAATGCTGTTATCACAGGAGCCGCTCGCATGGCATACCACCTTGGAATCGTTTCTTGTCTAATACCTCACGGCTATGCTGGACTATATAATTTAGCCAATATTGAACCCGTTTTAATAGACTTTGCACGTGCCGATAAAATTCATTCAGGTGTCGCAGGCTCCGAAGCAGGGCACTCTCGCGTCAAAATAAGCAAAATTAACAATGTCAATAAGTATGAAATTATCAAAGAGGGACTTAAGAAGCACCATATTGACGGTTTGATAATTGCCGGCGGCGATGATACGGGAAGTGTTGTTGTTGACTTAATCAATCATGGTATCACTTGTATCCACGTTCCCAAAACAATGGATTTGGATTTACAATCCTATTCCGTTGGCGGTGATTCTACGATAAATCGTATCGCAAAATTTACCGATGAATTGCGTACAACCGGCATCACTCACAGCCGTGCTTTAATAATAGAGGTTTTTGGAAGATACTCGGGGCATACTGCTTTCAGAGGTGGGCTTGGAGCAGATGCCGATTGTATTCTTATACCTGAAATAAATGTTGATTACGAAATAGTGTATAATCATTTTAAGCAAACTTACGTAAACCGTTTGCTATCGAGCGATGTTAAAGGTTCAACGTATATAGTCGTTGCCGCCGAAGGCGTCAAAAATACAAAAGGCGAATTTTTTACCGACTCAGCCGATAATTTAGATTCATTCGGGCATAAAAAACTCACAGGGGTGGGTAAATTCATTCGACAGCAACTCGAGGACAGAATGAAAAATGATTCATATTGGGAATTTATACTGAAACGTGAAGGAATTTACGTTGATGACATTTACATGTATCCCGAAATACGCGAAATACAGTTGGGGCATCTCGTTCGGGCGGGTGCGACAAGTGCTTACGACGTTACTTTCGGAAAGCAAATCGGTGGTGGTGCCGTGCTTGCAATGAAAAACGGTATAAAGGGTGTAACAATTGTAGGTGTAGAAGCGGAGGAAATTGTTTACATACCGACACAAGAAGCTATCAAGCAAAGAAATGTTGAACTAAAAGAAATTGCCTTCCACGAATCGATGGGTGTGTGTTTCGGTCGTGATCCTGTTCCATACAAACCTACATTCAAACTACACAAAGGCGAAATTCATCGCTATATGTAATATCTTTATAGAAAAAAAGGGGCTTCAGGAGCCCCTTTAATTTTTAAAATTGTGCCCCAACACTATCTTACGATTAACTTGTCAAAATAAACTTTGTTACCAATTGTAAGAATTACAAAATACATTCCAGATGGAGCATTTAAATTGCCTAAGTCAAAAGCATTCAATCCGGCACCACTCACCATACTCTTATTTATGACTTCACGACCGTCAACCGATAATATTCTAATGTTTATGTTGTCAATTGAGTTTTCATAAGCCATAACAAAATTTATGGATTCATTGTTGCCGATGACGTTCGGAAATATTCCATAAGATAGACCCGGGAAATCTTCAATACCTGATAAAACATAAGGTGTTTGATTAAACTTGGTTATACCTGCCTCAGCCCCCGTGAATTCCGTGAAAACTATCTTGTAAACAGTAATTTCAGGTGCTAATGCATCCTCACGATAAACAAAAAATACCAAATCATTGGCAAGCACAAATTTCCCTTCGCTTTGGTTGAAAGTTTTCCAATCAGAGCCGACTGAAGAGATTTTTGTCGAATATTTTTCACTTCCGATTACGGGTGGCTCAGCTTGAATTGGGTTTACTCCTTTTAGACGTGCAGTTTTAATTCCGAAGTTTTGCCTTACACCTAAAACGGGATAAGCCATAAATTGTCCTTGTCCGAACGGGATTAAACTTTCATAGCGTCCGAAAACTAAATCCCAGTCGTTAGTTTGCGGCTCTCTACTTAAAGCTGTGTTATTGTTTAAATTGAAATATGCGAAATTTTGCCCGTCATAGTCTCGCTTTTTGATTACAGCAATGCCTTCATCAGTTCCGTTGAGATTCGCATACCGTATTGTGTATTCACCTGCTGCTAAAACCTCAATCATAAACTTTTTATAAATGCCCTTACCCAAACGGAGAACAAACAATTTATTACCTACTATGTAATGTGTTGATAAATCATAGTAGCCCCATCCGAAATCTCCACCTGTTTCGTAGCCGTCTTTATTCATGTTAAATGCTCCGATGTGCCAAGATACTTCGGAATTTATTGTCCATTCCCACGATGATTCCATGCCGGTTGTGTCAACCGGTTTATTAAAAGAATCTTCGTTACTCCCAGGAACCATCCATGCTCTCAGTCCCTTTTGTCCGTTAATTAATACTGCCGCCCGCTGTCCTGTCTGAAAAGCTATATCCCAGTTATCTTTATCCGCTTCGTGAACTACTCCTTCTTTGAGACTATACCAAATGTCATTTTTGTAGTCTTTTCCCATAGTGATTGTTTGCTCTATGGGCTCGGCAAATAATACACCGCTGAACATAGCGAGTACAATAATATTTTGAAGAAATTTCATCATAATTAATCCATAAAATTTGAACAATATACATAATCAAATATACGTATTAATGTTCAAATAAATTTTAATTTAGCTATATCAAATTGTAAAATCACTGAAATAAAACTTTTCAGAAAAGTATATTTTCTCCAAATAATCAACAAAGTCAGAAAACGACTTTTCATATCTTGTCTGGTTTTTCATAAAGTCTATCTTATTTGGATACTTAATCAAGTCCTTAAGTATATTGGACAATTCACTAATATTTCCCGGCTCAAATAGAATTCCGTTCTCATAAGATTTTATAAAATCCGGCATACCGCCAATATTCGAACATATAACGGGTAATCCATAATAATGAGCTTCAAGAATGACAAGCCCAGCACATTCTTCCCATATACTCGGAACAACGACTAAATCCAACCCGGATGAAATCGAACCCAAATTTTCTCGTGAGTATTCACCTTTGAAATCACAAACTTTGTTCTTATCCAAATTTTTAAGAAATTCGACATAATTAACTGGTCCCGATCCGAATATTTTCACATTGATTTTCTCGGGGTTAAGCATTTGAGAGGCCTCTACAAGTACGTGTACTCCTTTGTGAGGAATTAATGAACCGAAATAAGCGATTTTCAACGGTAATGAAGTTGTTTTTTCATCAATTCTGTGTTTGCCGTTGTGCATCAAAGGTATTTGATGGACAATCTGTAGTTTATTCTTTGATATACCTGCCGTGGATAGAATCTCTTTTACTCGTGTCGAAATAGCTAATACTCTATCTACGTGATTATTAATTATTTCGATGGCTTTACGGTTTCTTTCTAAGTATTTATCAATCAGTTGCGGAAATGATTTAGACAATATGGAATTACTTATGAATTCAATTCCTTTCCACCTTACGCCATTTTGTTTGAACATGTACAGTTGCGGGTCAAGCAAGTGATAATTATGAACTGTGAAGAATTTCCTGCAATTGTATTTGTCGGATATTTCAGCCAACGCAAATGACAGACCCAAAAAATTTTGAAAGTGGATTATATCGGGTTTTTTGACGTTAAGAACTTCTTGGAATACTTTGACTATTCGTTCATCTTTTATTTCAAATTCCGGATCATTTTGAATTATAAAATCATATTTCCGATTGTAA
>CAZWXI010000141.1:0-4349 GCA_964637845.1 uncultured Hyphomicrobiales bacterium
TGCGCCGATTACGGCGCGCGCCGCGGCCAGGACATCGCAAATTTTGGCAGATTTAATTATTGCTTCTAATCTTCACCGCTTCCTCTACAGCGTCAGAGATAAACTTTGAAATCCAATCATATCTTTCTTTGCTATTCGCCCCGGACGGATCATAACATTTTACTATTGAAGACAACTTTTTTCCAGTATTACCATAGCTAATATAGTCAAAAGGGTTATTCCCTTTTTCGGAAATATATCCATCACTATTTTTCAATCCGTGAATATAGATACCTACAACGCCCATGCCATCATTCCAAGATTTTACTATTTCATAGTTTATCCATTTACGATCAGCTGTATCATTACCCACGAGTACAACAGTACAGGAGCGATATTTCATTTGTTCATTAATCCATTCCTTTATTGCATCATCACCGGTACTGGCAATTTCTTCCCAGTCGTTATCGGGCGCAGGTTTATTGCCCTCAACAACGCCGATATTTCGAACTTGAGATGCACGCCAGCAGTCGGGTTTGTAATGGAAGCTGTAAAAAACTTGTCTTTTTGTTGCCATATTATTTATTGATTAAATATAAAACTGCTAACATTGCCGCGGCTAAAGGGACATAAAACCAAAGCAGTGTTACAGAGAATATCGCGCCCAACCACGTATTTCGTCGAGTGTTTTTGTATTTTTTAGTTTTCATTGAAAAGTCAATGTTATTCTCATCCACCTTCCTCACATCGTCGTATAAATCGCGAAAACGACGTTCTTGCGCAAGAAAGTAGCCGTCTAAAATCCAAAATATCAAAAGGAGAAGAAAGGCTAGTGCTATATACCTGTCATCGGTTTCTTTTGCCACAGAAACAGCAAAAAGTCCTGTAATGAGAGTTATCGCCCATCCTCGCAGAAAAAACAAATTTCCTGCCATTCGATTTATGGTAGTTTGTATAAATTCAAGATGTTTTAGCTTATTCTCCATATTTATCAAAGATATTTTAGATCTATCTATGGCCGCCTCTATCATCGCATCTTTACGCCTTAGTGTTTCGTTCGATCCACCAAGATGTAATGCTGACCCGCCTCAGGCGTAGGTGGTAATGGTTCACCCTGTGTAACAGTGCGCTCCATGCCAGTCCTACCGCCTCTTGGGCCAATAATTTCGTATTGACCCGAGTCTTCGGCAATTTGGCCAGGACTGAAAGTAGGTTTCATAGAAACTTGCTTTCTATCAATTTCTGCGTGGGTCGACTAGCCCCTCGCCTGCTGCATAGGCAGCAAGTGGTCAACTACGTACAGCAGGCGAATCAAGAGGCGGCCCTAGGAAGAGCACAGTAATTGTGGATAAACTGTGTTTGACTTTCGAAATAGTTTCGATACACTTATAGTATACATCCCTTATTTTTCATGTCAATATGCTAACTAAAAGGCAAAAAGAGGTATTAGACTTCATACAATCCTATCAAAAAAAGCGAGGAATTAGCCCCTCGCTTAAGGAAATTGGGAAACACCTTAGACTTACCTCGCTTTCAACCATACACCACCACCTTAAATCTCTACAGGATAAAGGCTATTTATTTAAGGAGGAAAATCGACCACGTGCCATTAGTGTGAGTAAAAATGAACCGCTGATGAAAATCCCATTACTTGGGACAATAGCCGCTGGACAGCCTATTGAAGCTATTACAGATCGAACAGAAAGCATAGCAGTACCTAAAGTAAAAATTCATCCCGGGAAAAATTATTTTGCACTTAGGGTGCAGGGGCAAAGCATGATTGATGAGAACATTAATGACGGGGATGTTGTACTGGTTCGCCAACAAAGTATTGCAGAAAACGGTCAGAAAATAGTTGCGCTTATAGATAATAACGAAGCAACATTAAAAACTTTTTTTAAAGAGTACGGGCAAGTACGTTTACAACCAGCAAATAGAAGCTACGAACCAATAATTATCAAAAATGGCGAGCGTGAATTAACTATTCAAGGTATTGTTGTAGAAGTAATAAGAGACGAAAAAATATCTCAAGAAATTAGTAAAAAGTTTGAAAAAGGGAAAGTCGTTTCAAAGTCACACACTTTACCTTTAAATAGACTCATTTGCGGTGACGCAATAGATGAATTAAAAAAATTGCCCAATAATTCAGTCGATTTGATTATTGCGGATCCGCCATATTGGAAGGTTATCAACGAAAAATGGGACTACCAGTGGCGGACAGAAGCAGATTATATCTATTGGACAAAGCAATGGATCAAGGAAGTGGCACGAGTTGTAAAAAAAACTGGTTCTTTTTACATTTTTGGATTTTTTAGAACGCTATCTTACCTTTTACCAGAGATTGAACGTGAAAATTTCTCTTTACGCCAACAAATCATTATCAATAAAGGTATTAAAGTAGTCAGTGGGCGTGCAACAAAAAACTATAAAATGTTTCCGAATGTAACAGAAAGCATTTTATTCTTTAATTACAATCATCAGCCCGAGATTAAAAAATTTTTATTAGAGAGACAAAAAGAAAAAGGACTTTCTGCAAAACAAATTAATGAAGCTATGGAAGTAAAGAGTAATGGTGGAGGACTCTGGTCCTTATATACCGGCGAAAATATTTTAGCGCAAGTTCCAACTAAGGAACAGTGGGAAAAATTGGAAAAAATACTTGGTTTTAAAAAACCCTATTCGGAGGTGAACTATATTTTTAATACACAAATGGGGTTAACTGACGTTTGGGAGGATATAGACTTCTATAAAGAAAAACGATATCACCCAACACAAAAACCGCTTAAACTAATTGAGCGGATAGTGAAAGCGAGTAGTAATGAAGGAATGACCGTGCTTGATCCGTTTATTGGCGCGGGGTCGACTGCCTTGGCGTGTGTCAATCTTAACAGAAACTATATTGGGATTGATATTGACGAGGAGTACATCAAAATTTCCAAGGAAAGAATTAAGGTACTTAAAACAACACCAAGGCTTTTTTAATGGGATCGTCTTTTGTACTGGCTTTTTGCTGTAGCGATACGGTCTGTATCTCTCAATGGCAAGTAAGAGCGTAGCGTTTCATCGATACCAATAAGCGCTGCTCTCTTGTCAGCAACTGTAAATCTTTTAATATTCACAAAACTACTTAGAGAGGCAGGTTTTGTAACTTTAATAATTTCTTCCCGTTTTGCTCTTTTAAAAATTTGGTTAATTTCGTCATCTTTTAAAATGTCCACGGGCATCAAAACTGATGGTATTGACGATCTATCCTGGTCAGGTTTTATATAATTTATTACTCTTATTTTTGGTGAAGAGTTTGCATTTTTAATTACGCAAGTAAAGGTTGGTATAGGGTTACACATGTAAAACTGATACTGGTATGGCCAGAAATTTTTTGGTGCTGGGGATTTTGCCGGACTTTTCTTTTTATGAGCAAGGTAAATTTTATAATAATAGTTGCTCATTATTTCCCCAAAACGATAATTTCTTTTATTCTCCGGCCAAATTTCAAAAGATTGAAAACGCAATGTGTCAAAATCGCCTTTATCAAAATCTGGGTAGTCACCAATCACAAGAAGTACGCGCTTGACTTCACGAAGTAATGTATTTAATTCAGCTTCATTTCTTATTCCGAATAACCATTTTGAATCATTCTTCCTTTCAATTTCTGTTGACCCACAGTTAGAGCATTTATTTTCAAGCCGGGCGACAGGGCTCCCACAACTATTACAAAGATCAAGCTGGTCAATTCGGGAACAGGATTTTACTTCTGAACCATCAATTAAATCATTGCCTCTAGCGCCCGTTCTCTCGCCTTCCATCCCTGATATTAGTGAAGCGAGGTGCTGACCAGGATAACCAATTTTAATATTTGGGGTTTGCTTTGTTATCGCAGACCATTTAATTGCATTTATTCTTGGCTGAAGAACTAACTCAGCAAGAAGTTGGGTTATCTTTTTAACATTGTCATTAATTGTGATGAATTTTTTATTTGGCAGCATATTATTCCAAGAGGAATTTAGGACTGGTTCCTAATGATTTAGCGATTTTTTCAATGTTTCTCAGTGATACATTGCGTGAACCTCGCTCAATATCGCTAATGTATGTTCGATGTAAGCCACTTTTAAAAGCAAGGTCTTCTTGAGAAAGCCCCCTTTTCTTTCGTAATTCGCGTATTTTATCTCCAAATAGTTTTTGTATATTGGTCATAGCAGTTGACACTTATTGACTACATAATAACATTTGTATACTATGTATCTACAGACTATAAGTGACATTATAATTAAACTTTGGAGCACCCTTTGCCCGCGCACGGGTGTCCGCCAGAGGCGGACAGGGGTGGGGCAAGGGCAACTCTTCCCCGCGGCGCATCCCGCTAATGCGGGATT
>CAZWXI010000142.1:0-4343 GCA_964637845.1 uncultured Hyphomicrobiales bacterium
TATGGCTTTTCGGTAATGAATATTTCATGCGTCTTGTTGGGCGCAAGTTCATTCAATACCTGCTTCAATTGTAACTTAACTCTGCTATAAATCCAGTGGTATGGTCCGATTAATTCAAGATACACTTGGATTGCGTTGTCTGTCGTGACAATTTTTTTGATGGAATTTAAATCGGCAAAGGACTTGTTCAAGTCGTCGTCAATTATTTCACCAATTTTTCCCTTTATTAATGATTCGTTCAATTATTTTTCTACCCTTAGTAAATGTTAAAAAATCGAAAATAGCGATTTCAATCTGAATGGTGAACGTTTTAGTTCAGTCAATCTTCTCGTGCAATAAAAAATCTGCGCCGATAAAAATAATTGCATGATGAGTAATTAATTTGGTGGAAAAGTTAAATTTGCAGGTGCAATTAAATATATTAAGTAGCCCTGACCCGGCACCATGTCGCCGATTGTATTAATGTCAAATTCCGGGAAATATACCTCTCCCATATTATTTTTTGCAATAATTAACTTTTCTTCAATGGAATGTAATGCCAATGAAATATCCATGGATGCGTTCCTCAGATAGGAAATAAGATTCCAACCAGCTTTAAGCTCAATAGTTTCGGTTTCAGGTTCAACAGCTGCGCCTATTATATTTAGTTCACTCGGGTTTTGCATATAAACCTGATAACCTTCATAAACATTCCATTCACCAATCTCATTGATTTCAAATTCTGGATAGAAAATTTTGCCGATGTTATTTTTGGCGATGACTAAATCATCAAGGACATCACTAAATATCGTATCAAGCGATGAGTCAGTTGGTCTGACATATGAAGATATCATATTCCAACCAAAATTCAAATTTACTTTTTGTGTGTCAATTTTAGTTTTAAATTTAAATATTTCCGACCAATCACTTGTGCCTGAAAGATTTTTTGCTCTGACTCGCCAGAAATATTGAGTTCCATTTTTTAGATTCGAAACTTCAAATTCCATTTGCTCTATTCCATCAAACTCTAAAGTCAAGTTTGAAAAATTGTCTGTTTCAGATACATGCAATATATAATGTTCAGCATACTGCACTGAATCCCAAATAAAAATCAAAGTTGTTGGCTGTAAGACGGCATTATCTTGAGGAGCAACTAAATCCGGAGGCGACATAACCGGTGGTAGCGTGGTAAATTCCCAAACCTCCGACCAATCGCCGTTCCCTGTAATATTTTTTGCTCTAACTCTCCAATAATATTTTTTAGCATTACTTAGTCCCGAAATTTGATATTGAAGTTCTGATAAATCCTCTAAATTGTAAATAAACGTAGTAAAGTTTGGTTGAGTTGATACTTGCAAATCGAAATTTTCGGCATATTCAGTGTCAGACCAGACTAATAAAAATGTCAAAGGTTGATGATTTGTCATATTTTCGGGACTAATCAATATTGGTGCCTCGGGCAGTGGAGGCTCTGTCGCGAAGCTCCGATGATTAGACCAATCGCTCGTCTGTGTAGCACTCTTAGAGCGAACCCGCCAAAAATATTGCGTGCCGTAGTCAGCCGGGATATTCGCCATAGGATATTGCAGGGCGGTTAATCCGTTTGCAGACTTAATTATATTGGTGAAATCGGTATCTGAAGCAATTTGAATGTCGTAAGAAACTGCTCCTGTAGCTTGCACCCATTGCAAAGTATCATCAATAGCTATGCCCTGAGAATTATTTGCGGGATATGCGAGCGATGGAGCCAATAGCCTCGGCTCTGTCGCGAAACTCCGATGATTAGACCAATCGCTGGAATTATTTTCTTTTTTTGCTCTGACCCGCCAATAATATGTGGTTGAATAATTAGCATTTGTATTGGATAATGAAAATAGAGTGTCAATTATACTTGTTGAGTCCTTCAATAAAGTAGTAAAATTACTGTTTGATGCTATTTGAATTTGATAGCTGTCTATGTTGTTGACTTTGCCCCATCTGAGATTGTATGCGAGTGATATATTCGTAGCATTATTATTAGGTAAAACAAGTATAGGCGGTGGAATTACTGCCTGCGGTAGATTAACTTTCCATAGTCCTCTACCGTAAGTTGCAGCATACATTATATTTTCGGACTCATTGATTTCAAGCTCATTTACGATTACGTTAGGCAAATCATCATTAAACTCTTCCCAATCAGTCATAGTATCGTCAATGTAGAATACACCTATATCCGTGCCGATATAAATCCGATTGTTGAAATTTTTCAGATAAACGATACAATTAACGGGGACGTTGGGTAGATTTTTAGTGATATTAGTCCAACCTGCGCCACCATTGCTCGAATAATATACTTTGCTTGATGAATTATATCCCGAATAAGTAATCCATATTCTATTGTGGTCTTCCGGATGAATAGCCATATATGTTAAAGTCAACGATGCAGGCAGGTTTATTGTTGACCAATTTGTACCGCCGTTCGTAGTCCGTCTCAAGGTACTCGAATATCCGGCATAAATTACGGACGGATTTGAAGGTGCAAGGTGCAATACAGTATATTTACTCGAATGCGTAAAATTTGATATTTTTGTCCAAGATGAGCCGTTATTTGTTGATTGCCAAATATTTCTATAGCCTGCAAATAAAATGGAGGGGTTTGTCGGGTGCATTACATACGGTGTAACCCATGCTCCGTCATCATTCCCGGTTTTTTTAGGTGTGTTTAATTCCGCGAATGAGTCACCATTGTTTGTAGAACGGAAAATCCTGCCATAGTATAGCGAGCCGTATTGGTGATTACTGTTATTATAATTGATGATACACTCCATTCCGTCGCCGCCAATAACATCTGTCCATGTTGTGCCGTTCATCAATTTAGTACCGTTATCTTGTGAACCTGCAATTACCAAATCTTCTTGGGTCTGTGATATTCCTAAGCGATAAAATTGTGTGATACGTAGTCCAGAGCCCAGCCAAGTCCAAGAACTACCGGCGTTTGTTGTTCTGTCAATACCACCATCATGTCCACTGTATAAGCGATTACCTCCACCAAAATAAAGATGATGATGATCTGCATGCACTTCCGGATTATTTCCACCTCCATACCAATGTGCAACACAAGTCCATGATGAACCTTTGTTAGTTGTACGCCACACATTAACACCACCAACAAAAAAAGTATTTGTAGATGACTTGTCGGCGATTATGTCCAAATCATAGAATGCTTGTCCGCCCTTATCGTTAGCATTATGACTCCAACCGAGTAAATTAATGCTGTTATCATCCCATTTTGTAATAACAGACCAACTGTTTCCTCCGTTTGTGGAACCGTAAATGCCGTAAAGTCCGAAATTGTTGTCGCTGTCTCCGCCTCCCCAGTTGTAATAGCCGTAAACAGCAAACATATGGTCGTTATTTGCAGAAGAAATTGACATTTCGACTCTATATACATTTGCATCGGCGGAGGGTAATCCGCTTGCAACTAATGACCAGTTGGTTCCACCGTTTGTAGTTCGGGCTATTTCATAGTTACTTGTTACAAATACTGTATCAGGTTTGCTTGGGTTAATTTCAATATCCCAATATCCCGAGTTGTAAGTTAATGGTATAGATTGTTGTGACCAATTTGTACCACCGTTTGTGGTTTTAAAAACACCGACCGAAGTAGTGGCATATAAAATGTTGCTGTTAGCCGGGTGCATCTTTAAATCACGAATCGTACGCTGTTGGGCTGTAGTCCAGTTTAATCCTGTTTGATTCCACGTAGCTCCACCGTTTGTTGATTTGAGAACTCCAACTGAATATGTATCATTACCGTCGCCATCTCCCGTGCCTAAATACATAATATTCGTGTTATTCGGGTCAATACAAATTGCAGTTATCCCGAGGGTTGACAGTTGGTCAGTATTTGTGGTCCAGGTACCACCGTCGTCAGTAGTTTTCCAAAGTCCACCGCTTGCTGAACCGCCCCATATGATGCGATTTGTTGTACCGTTATAGTTGGGGTCTTCGGCTACAGCATTCACTCTGCCCAAACCTGCATATCCACCGGGCGAAGTTGAAGGACCAACCTGTATCCAATTAAACGATTGAAGTTTTTCGGCATTTTTATCGCGAGATGATTTTAACTTTTTGATTTCTTTCCACAATATGTCGGGAGTTGGAAATTTTCCCGTGGGATAGACCCTCTGTTCCCAAAACCATTCCCATCTTTTAAATTGTCGCCAACCTCCACGCTCATTTTTGGGTGTTTCGGGGGTTATTTCCTTGCCTTGCCAGTATCTTTCAAAGTCTGCTTGAATTGTATAAAAATTTGGCGGGGAAGTTGGAACCTCTCTAATCTCACGCGGATATGAACCAAACCAATATTGAGCATTTAGTGAACT
>CAZWXI010000143.1:0-4215 GCA_964637845.1 uncultured Hyphomicrobiales bacterium
TAAAGGAGAACGAATAAGAGAAAAAGGTGCTTTTACTGATGTATGGCTGTTTTTTGAAAGAGATCTTCAAACATCACTATTCTATCACCCAGTACCGTATTTTAACGGAGAGCCAATATTAGGTGTTCATTATGCGAAATGTGACCATGAAGGCAATTTTATCTTTAACTTTAATTATAAAGTTGATTCATTGCTGCAACCCTTTCCAAATTCAACATGGAACATCAAACTTCATGTTGCAAAGGAAAACCGTTCAATCAATTTAATTGCTGACAATCAGCATGGACGAGTCATTGGTATAACCAATCCATACAAAACTAAAAATAGGGATACACTACGAATATATCAATATCCTTTATATTCAGCGAATCTTAACGCCTCTGAGAATTTATCTTTAAATATCGGGAAGAAATATTTTTACGAATTTAGGAGTAATGATTCAGAAGGCTGTATCTTTAGACACGCACATTTGTCGTGGTTATTTTTAAAAGATCGTTTTGGCATTATTGATGATAATTTATTACCTGAACAATTGGAAACTAGGCATTACTATGATGTATGGGTCAATTCAGCAAAAACAAGAAGAGCTGCAGGTGTATATAAGCACAACACGATTACACCAGCGATAGAGATACAAAAGGATTTGCCTCGTGGCACCGTGCATGAATACGGTCATTATTACCATGGAAGGTTAGGCTGGCTGGGAGGCATTGCTATAATGGAAGGCTGGGCAATATTCTTTACTGATGCTGTTCTAACGTGGATGCAGCGTAATTATGGCGATAGACGCGACCATACTGAAGATTGCGAAATAGCTCCTTATTGTAGCTTGCGCACAATAGACATGCGATATTTAAGAATTTCAGAGGATCCGATTGAATACGCACCGGAAGGTATTGAAGTTGTACATCAAAATTTCCCGAGATTTGGTGTTCTAAGCAAAGTGAGTGCAAGCCAAAATGAAAGATGGTCCGTAAAATTTGCTCCTTACCTATGGAATATATATGATAGTCGCAACGATGCTAACTTTATGAGCGCAAGAAGAAGCGGGAAAAATAATGACGACATAGATGGTCTAGGTAAAGATATTTTTGATTTCTTTGCTCTCTATAATGACAGTGCATTTTATCGCTCTCTACCTCAGTCTAACAGGAACAACCCCATAGGATTCCACAATAACGCAATAATGGAGCATTTTAATGTTGGCAACGATGTAAAAGCATCCATAGATGCACTTTATAATTTTCTTGAACTTGGTAATTCTACAACATTAATCAAACAAACTGACAGAGAAATGATATCGCATCAAATTTCAATAGATTATAGTTTTAGTGGTAATGATATTGACGCAAGCTTTAGTTCTAACGCATACGATTTTGGCAACGATGAATTCACTTGGTTTACATCTTTTATATCCTTAGGTACCGACAATAGTGTGTGGAGAGTGGACAGAAACCTAACAATTACTTGGAATTTTGACAATACCGAGTCAGGCGTTCGGCTATATGCTTGGAATGAAATTGAACAAGAATGGGATTTAGAAACTCAAATTGATTATGCAACCACGGAATACGGAACATCAATAAATAATACTACTAATAAAGACTATAAAATAACAAGTTTTAGAAATAATGCAGGCGAAGCTGTTAATCCTCACCTTCTCACAACCCCTTATTACGGTAAACGCAATCTAAATAACACTTCTATCTCAGATAAAACAAAGACTGTCATATTCCCCAATCCTTTGAGAGAATCATCATTTATGGTAACTTGCCATCTTGATATGCCGCAAGTAATCAATGTTGAAATTTTAGATAACAACGGTGTAGTCATCCATGAGGAAGCATTTTCGGGACAACAAGGCAAAAACAGTTTTAGAGTAAACATCAACTCTGATATAGCTGATGGTGCCTATTACGTCAGACTTGTATCGAATCGGAATATTCCAATATCAACAAATAAAATAATCAAAATTAAATAAAGGTGACACAATGAAAAAGTATTTTTTAATAATGTTTGTCATACTGACAATTTCTGCTTCTGCTCAACAGCTTTTCATCAAAAATATGGGGCAGTGGTCGCAAGATATTCTTTATGTCGGTACAGGCGATGGTTATAGTGTAGTGATTTCTGAGAAAGGTATTTACGTCAATCATCAGCAAATAAATGAAATATCTGAAATTACGAATGAATATGGAATTAAGGAAAACAGAGCCAAATTTAGCTCAGATAATTTTCGTTTACATTTTGCTGGCTCCGAAATTGAACATCGAATAAACAAAAATATTATATCGGGCAAATTATCCGAAATTACTTACGATTTCTGGAATTACGGACCAAATAGCGATTGGTACTGGGATGTACCCTGTTACGAAGAAATAATAATTTCAGATATTTATCCCGAAATATCTATGAAATTTTATTACGAGGGTAATAACATTCGTTACGATTTCGAACTTAGCGAAAAAGCTAACTCAAATGATATAAAAATGTTAGTACAGGGTAGCGAAGGAGTCGAAATAAATAATAATGAATTAATAATCAAAACAAAACTTGGTGAAATTCGCAACGGAAATATAAAATCTTTTATTAATTCAACGGGTGAAGCACTTCCAACCTCATTAAATATAAGCAGTGATGGCGAAGTACAATTCGATTTGGTTAATAACAACAAAGACAGAATTACCATTGACCCCTTGCTCTATTCATCATATCTATATAATCAGACTGCGATAGAGCCCGATTATGGGTTTTTCAATGTTCAACAAAGGGGTGATGAGTATTGGTTAAGAGTATGGGACTACGGTCAATTAAACTATTATGCAGACACAATCTATTATGATGGTGACTTTAATACTTCTCAGAGTATTATTGTTTATGATTCAGATTTTAAGCGAATAACAAAATATATTCTTGTTCCATGGATTGCTGCAAATAAAATATTATTCACAGATGATAAGCATATTTTAATTGCTTTATTTATACCCCCAGAAAAATACACTGAATATAATGTTATAGATAAGGGAATAAGAGATCAATTGTGTCTATTGAATATTAATTATACAGAAAAAAAAATAGAAAATGGAATAAAAATTCCACCTGCTCTTGTTGCTAATATTAGTATGAGCACAGACAACAGATTACTCATTTCTTACGGTGGACTTGGTGAGAGTTCCAAATCTGCATATTTAACCGATAATGCCTATTATGCGGATTGTGATTCTTTATTTGGCAGACATTGTTTATATCCATATTTTGTTGTAGTAAGTAGCGATTTGAAAGAAATTGAATACGCCACGTTAATCCCATATTCTTCAACTACTTCGCCAGAATACTTCATAGTCATGGGAATACAGATAGCTGACATACATACTGATTCCCAAGGCAATATTTATTTTATGAATAGAATACCACATGCTTTTGTGAATAAGTACGAAAATTTTATAGGTAATTTTGAACCAACCAAGGTAGGGGCTTATACATCAATTTATAAATTCGACAGAAATTATAATATGGTCAAATCTGTTGCAGTAGAATTTTCGGAGGTACGACATTTTTTTATAGACAAAAATGATGAAATTATTCTCATAGGTAATATCCATGTAAGTTATCAAACCGGAATGCTGCTTCATGAAGATTGCTTCAAACCGACTGAGCAAGATTGGAAAAACATTATAGGTCCCCATTTTCATAATAAAATAGGCATAATAAAACTTAATTCGGATTTGGAATATTTGCGTTCAGGAATTATTCCGGGCGGCTATTTTATGGAATTTTTCGATATTTCGACTGCGGCGTATTGGGCAAATTTAGGTTCAGATGCTCAACTTGACGAAGACAATAATATTTATATTACACACGGTCTTGCGAATTATTATTATAGCAGTTATAAAATTGAAGGTAGCGAAACATTCAAAATTGGTAATACGAATTATTGGGTCGAAACAGATAGACATAATTATGATGTCGGTCTGATGAAAGTCAATGGCGACTTGACTAAAGTACTTTATTCAACAGTTTACGGAGGTAGCGATAATGATATACCGGGTTTTATTTTTGTTAATGATACAATTGTCACGATTGTTGGTGCTACGTACTCCAAAGACCTGATTGTAACACCCGACGCAGACGTATCTTATCCTCATAACCCGACTGAGCAGCTTTTTGTCGTAAAGCTCTCAACTAATACGCCGAGTTCGGTGGTCTTAGACGCAC
>CAZWXI010000144.1:0-4178 GCA_964637845.1 uncultured Hyphomicrobiales bacterium
CGAAGTTTTCAACAATCCCTTTTCCATAACAACACGGTAGGTCTTCCTGACCATATAAGAAAATAATATCATCGCCGAAACCTCTAGTTACCATTCCAAATTGGAAGTATAAAATACTAACCCATCTTCCTTCGGTTAAATTATATCCAATTATTTCAGAACCTCGAAAATCACCTAGTTGCTCTAAAGGAAGACTAAACAGAGATGTATTCAACACTATAAAGGTTATAGTAATCACAAAAATTTTTATTAATAGCTTTTTCATTCCACTATCCTCCGATTCGTTTAGCATAAACAATTGAATTTTCGTCCTTTATAAAAATTATGATATAAGTTACACCGTTTTTCATATTTACAGTATAACTTTGGTCTAATCCGGAGCCGGTCACATTAAACTCTACAAAAGTAGGATTAATAATATCGTATGCTTCATACAATTTAGCTTTTACATCTATAGGCGAGTTTATGATAATTTCTGCCGAATCAACGACATCAACATAAATCGCCTCAGTCCAAAATTCATTTCCGGTACTATCTAAACTGGTAGTTGATGTACTAAATTCAATAATATTAGTAATCGTATCTCTTTGTGCCTCTAATTTCACCCAGTATTTTTCTCCACAAACATAATTTGTAGCTTTTTCCTTCGTATGAACCTTTTGTGTATAAATCTCACTCCAAAACATAGGTTTTCCTATACTATCTTGCCCCACTTGATTACCGGGCGGGTTCATTGGGTCAGGGGGCACTAAATTCAATGAATCCAGATAACCGGGTGTAATATGACTTGGTGCCCCGGGCGGAATTATCCAGATGCCTGACGACTGTCCCAAAGCAGGGAAGGAGTAATACACTACCAACACTACTGCGAGCGTAAGAAAAACTTTTTTAAATTTCATAATAATTCCTTTTAAAATTAAAAATAAATTATAAATAACAAATCAATCAATAAATACAAAAATAAATAAACGCCTACAATTACCATAAACGTTTATTTAAAAAAATTAGCTTGGCACCGCTCTACTCTCCCACACGGCGACCCATGCAGTACCATCAGCCCGGCGGAGCTTAACTTCTCTGTTCGGAATGGGAAGAGGTGTACCATCCGCGGCAAAGGCACCAAGCAATTATTTTTCCCAATTCAGATGCCAAAATCAATCGGCTAATATTACCTTCTTCACTTCTAATACTGCACCTTTTACATCGTAAAATACCAAAATATATAATCTTCCTCTATCTAAATTCAAATTAAGACTTTGTAACTTAGAACCGATATCACCTTTTGCTATCTTGTGCTGTATAGGAATTGGATTTTCTATATCATTAGCCTCGTACACATAAACATGAACATCTTCCTCGGAGTTGACTGCCTCGTTATTGATGGCTTGTACAGCATTTTTTGTCCAACCCAAATCTCCGTCAACATTATAACCAACAATTGTTGTTATTCTACCTCCGTGGTACCATTTAATAATTTCACCATTTTGAAAATACATGCTTTGAAACCACTCTAACCCATATTCATCTGCACCTAATATAAATATTTCACCAAAGCCAATGAAATTTCCCAGTCTTCCATAATCAATTGATGCAAAAGTCGGCTGGCTTTGCAGCTGCAGTGATAATAAATATAATATTATCAAAATTATACTTCGTTTCATTGCTTATTGTCTCCGAATTTGTTTTACATTAACGACATCATTTTCATTATTTCTAAAAACAATTATATAAATTACATTAACTTCTAAATTAAAATTATAAATGTAATCAGTATTGTTGCCGTAAACTAAAAATCTAGCAATATATGAATCACCTAAATGAAAGGCTTTATATATCTCGACAAATACTTCATTTGAAGAATTAATGATAATTTGATTATTATTTATAACATTGACCCCAATTTCTTCTTGCCATAAACTATCACATTCCAAACCTATACAGGTTGTTTTAATACAGTAATCCTCAGTTCTGTTGGCAGCATCAAATTGAACTTCAAAATTAATATAACCATTTTCAAAATAATTAATGATTTTATTTTGATGCTTTGAACTGTCATTAGCAAGTCGCTTTGGATTCATATCAGTCCACAACGGATTTCCGTACACAGGACGTATAACGCTATCCCACAAAGCAGTAATACAGGATAATTGTATCGGCGCCCCTGAAAAATTCCGAAGACTATCCAACATTTCAGGGTCGTCAGTTTCAATATAATTACGTTGGAGTAAGGTATCCCAAGGATAGCCATTAACCTTATTGTTTAAAAAAAATAAGGTACTCAGTAACAGCAAAGATATTGTAAGCAATTTTTTATAAACTATTCTATTCATAATAATTACACCTTGAATAAATAAAACAAATAACAAATCAATCAATAAATACAAACATCAATAAACGCTTACAATTAACATAAACGTTTATTTAAAAAAATTAGCTTGGCACCGACCTACTCTCCCACACGGCGACCCATGCAGTACCATCAGCCCAGCGGAGCTTAACTTCTCTGTTCGGAATGGGAAGAGGTGTACCTATACGTTATTACCAGAATTTGACTAATAAAAAATCATATATAGTAGAGAAAAATATTTTTTCTTGCACAATATGTCATATTTATTCTTTAAATTTTGTTATAATTTTCCAATTTGCATTGTAGAGCATTATTATAAAATATACAATATTAACAAATGATGATAAAGCAATTAAGAAATCAAAAAAAACAGAATCTTGTAAGAATATTATAAATAATATTTTTAATATCAATGAATGTGTTAAGAATATAATAGTATAATTATCTAAATATACTATTATATTTTTAAGGATATTATTCTTAATAGCAGACATTTCAAAAAATGTTGACTTTATATAAAAAGCCCCAATTAAATTTATTGAACCAAAGAGTGTGATTGAATACAAATTATCACTAAGCATTTCTGTATTATTCAACAAATATTTATTTATTACATTAAGTATTATTAGAATTAATATTCCTTCAATATTCAATAATATGTTGATGCTCTTGCTCATTAATCTAATCGTTAATTCTTTTCCAAAAATCAATTACTCCAAATATACCTAATGCTGCAGAGGAAGTTAATGCACCCCCAGCTACTTTTCCTGCATAATATCCAACGAGGGTACCTGCGCCTGGACATATTCCTGAACCAATAGTGGCACCTTTAATTGAACCAACAATAGCTCCAATCATGTCTGCTGCGGCTACTGTACCTTTATAAAGTTTTTTATTTGCTAATAATACAGGTAAATCATAATTTTTAATATCGACTTTACTACTAGGATTTTGAATATAATAATCTATCCAAAATTGACAAGTATGCTTTGCAACCGCAATAGTGCCTAAAGCGAATGTTTCATTACTTCCCCAACTTTCTGAAAGTATTGCTTGCTCGTGAGATGCTACTATGCTCTGCATCTCTACTAAAACATCTAATGTAGAATCAGGCGAGTCAAGTAATTCAGAAATATCATTTAAAAAATCCATGGTGTAGTTATAGTCTTTTAAAGTAGCATGTAAGCTCAAAATTGACTCTGCTTCCAAGAACATAAAGCTTACATCTCCATTAGCTTGGAAATAACTATCAATATTCATAATGGTATATAAGTTAGACCAAGTTAGCTCAGTTGTATTTGAACCTGGATATACATTATGATAAGTTGTATTCATCAAAGATGCCATCTTGCTTTTAAAAGGAATGGAAGGATAAGTCATATTTTCAAATTCGCCATTTAATTCACTAATTTTAGCTAATCTTGTGAATTCTGTCAAAATAATGTTATGCTCAATGCCAATAGCCTCTAAAGGATTAGTGGAATAAAGGGTATAATGTCCAAAATCTGAAGAATTATTATAAACGGGATTAGATTGTTCACAGGATATAAATATTAAACTAAATATTAATATCGCAACGTTTTTAATTATGAAACTTTTCATGTTTTAACCCTTAAAAATTGTTAATAAAAATATAAAATAAAATAAAGATTTCCATAAAAGTAAAAAGACAAAAATCAAATAAAGTCTGACATGAATGTCAGACTTTATTTAAAAAAATTAGCTTGGCACCGACCTACTCTCCCACACGGCGACCCATGCAGTACCATCAGCCCAGCGGAGCTTAACTTCTCTGTTCGGAATGGGAAGAGGTGTACCATCCGCGGCAAAG
>CAZWXI010000145.1:0-3959 GCA_964637845.1 uncultured Hyphomicrobiales bacterium
ATTACCGATTTTGTCGTAAGAATATGTTTCGATTGGGTTGAGCATATGGTTTTTCTGTTTTCGACGATTCAATGTTTAAATACAATCAGCTTTTTATATTTATACTTCTGGCATTTACAAACTTATGGAGTTGCTTCATAAAAAACAAAGGAAATCGCACTTAGCGCTTTGCAACTTGTACGATTTCCTATTATAGCAAGAAGTCATCGTAGTTATCTTTGTGGATTACATCGAAAGTGCTGTCGGGATAAAGTTCTTTGAACTTTGTTTTGTTTTTAGTCTTGGCTTTCGGATTCCACTTGAATTCGAATGCTTTTATCATGCCTTTATAATCTTCGATATAATCAATTTCTTGTCCTTGGAAAGTTCGCCAAAAGTATTGGTTTGGCTTTTGTCCGTAATTGTTCAAGTTCTTCATTCGTTCTACTATGAGGTAATTCTCCCATAATGCTCCCACATCATTTCGCAATCCGAGCGGATTGAAATTCTTGATTATGGCATTTCTCAACCCTGTGTCGTAAAAATAGATTTTTTTGCTCTTTTTTAGTTCGTTTCGCTGATTTCTGCTATATGAATTAAATGTAAAGAGTACAAAAGATTTTTCGAGCAAATCAATGTATTTTGAGACTGTATCTTTACTTACTCCTACTGTATTGGCAAGTTCGTTGTATGATACTTCACTCCCGAGTTGCAGTGCAACTGCTTTTATTATTCGGTCTAGAATATCGGGTTTTCTGATATCGTTGAGCATAAGAACGTCTTTGTACATGTATCCTGCGACAAGTTCGAACAATCTGTCTTCTTGTTCTCCCGGGCTACTTATTATTTCAGGATACATTCCGTAAATCAATCTATGCTCGAGTAATCGTTTTTCGTTAATCAGTCCGCTTGCTGAAACCATTTCGGCATATGATATTGGCAAGAGCATCATTTCGAATTTCCTGCCTGTCATTGGTTCAGTGATGTTGCTTTTCAAATCCAATGATGATGAGCCAGTAATTATGAGCTTAACATCGGGGATATTGTCAACGATTAGCTTGGCTGTTAGTCCGATATTATCCACTCTTTGAGCTTCGTCAATAATGACTAGTTCGTTCGAACCGATAAGATTTTTCAGGAAACTCGATGTTGGGTTATTCAGTATTTGGCGAATATCAGGTTCATCGCAATTCCAGAAATCAAATTTCACACCGAGTTCACTTGCAATTTGTTTGACGAGGGTAGTCTTACCGACTTGTCTTGCTCCTGTCAGCAGAATTGCATTTTTCTTCAGCAAGTTGGACTTTATCAAATCTCCTATTTTTCTTGGTATAATCATCTCAATACCTCGTCGAATCATTTGTTTCTTTTTCAATTCGCTGATTTACACTAAATTCAGCTATTATAATCGCAAAAATACAAAGAATTCTGATAATATACAAGCTAAATTTCATATAATTTGGCTATTATATTAGCTAAATTTCATATAATTTGGCTATTATATTAGCTAAATTTTATATAATTTGGCTATTATGTTAGCTAAATTTTATATAATTTGGCTATTATATTGTTTGATGAAGTGACATTACCAGTGAAAATTCTTGCTTTTTATTAATGATGAGTATGTGCATGCTGCGAGAAAAAATTCACGAAACTTAATCGTTCAATCAATCGTATATTATCATTGTATTAAGAATTTAATAAAAATATTGGGAGTTTATTATGAGCCAAAACATCCAAGATGGAAGCACTAAACCTAATTATCCGAATATGCCTCCTTATCCACCTCCGTATCAAAGAAGGCGCGGCACAGGATGGGTGATTCCATTAGTAATCATAGGTGCTATTGTAGTTTTGATTTTCATTTTCTTCGCAATTATGTTTGCGTCGTTCAGTTCTGTTTTCGAATCGAAAGAAATTACCGTAAAGGATAATTCTGTGCTGTATCTTACACTAAACGACGGTCTTGAAGAATACACTAAGCAAAATCCTTTCAGCATATTTACCGGCAGCCGTGGTGGTGCCTCTTTCTTACAAACTTTGCGAGCAATCGAACATGCAAAAACCGATGACAAAATCAAAGGAATTTACATCAAACCCGGATTGGCACAAATCGGTTGGGCTAAATCTATGGAATTGCAAAAAGTACTCGAGGATTTCAAAACATCGGGCAAATTTATCTATGCCTTTGTAGAAATAGGCGCCGAAGGACAATACTTCCATACCTTACCTGCTGATACAATCTTTATGCCAAATGAAGGTATGCTTGAAATGAACGGTTTTGCAGTCACATCAATGTTCTTTACAGGATTGTTTGAAAAGCTCGGGGTCAAATACCACGTCGAGCATTTCGAAGATTTTAAATCCGCAGGCGACATGTTCTCCAAGAAGAAATTTACCGATTCGGCGAGACATCAACTGCAAGTCATTGTAAACCATCGTTATGACAACTTTGTTAAAGCTATTGCAAGAAATAGAAATTTAGAAGACAGCTACATCAGAGAAGTAATCAATCGCGGATATTATACTGCTGACAGTCTTCACAAAGCGGGATTTGTTGACGTATTGGCAAAAGAGACAACGGTACTCGAATTCATGAAATACAGAGCAAATGGTGACGAATTTATTTTCCCGCTCAACGTAAGCGAAGAAGCAGACCTATACACTGACCCCGCTTACGAGGGGAAACTGCGATTAATATCACCTCAGGCGTACGCCTCCACCATCAAGCCGGATAAATCCGAAATCTACGACGAAAACGTGCAAATAGCTATTATAAATGGCGTCGGAGGAATAAACTCAGGTAGAGAAGAAAGTCCCTTCAGCGACGATTACTCAATTCGCTCAGGAGACTTTGTAAGGTACATGAGAAGCGCCCGCGAAAACGAAAGCGTCAAAGCTATAATTATCAGAATAGACAGCCCCGGAGGCTCAGTCATCGGCTCAGACGAAATTTGGGAAGAAATCCGGAAAACACGCAAAATCAAACCCGTGTATGCGTCAATGAGTGACATAGCCGCATCCGGTGGATACTACATGGCTATGGCATGCGATACAATCATAGCTCATCCCGCTACAATTACCGGCTCAATCGGAGTTGTATTTGCAATACCAAACCTCGCCGGCACAATCGAAAAAATCGGCATCACCGTAGACACACTTTCATCGAACGGTGCCGCTCAATTCCTAAATACATTCTATCCATATGATGAAACATCAAAAAAGAAACTTTACGAAATTGCAAAATCAATATACGACCGATTCATAAGTAAAGTCGGGCAAAGCAGAAATATGACCTACGATGAAGTACGCGCAATCGCTCGCGGTAGAGTTTGGACAGGCGAAGACGCACTCAAACACAGGCTAATTGATACATTAGGTGGAATCGAAGACGCACTGAATATTGTCAAGAACAGACTTGGAATTCCCCTAGACAAAAGAGTTTATGTCAAAACATATCCCGAACCCGAAGACGATATGAAAATGCTTCTAAAACTATTCGGGTTTACTGACGACCAAGAAGAATTACGCACAAAGACAAATTTCCTCAGCGCACTTGGATTTGACAAAAATCAATACGATGCATTTTACCAAGTAATTCCAGAAGCATTTAAACCTCATATAAAACACGCCTACAACTTGTACAAAATGTCGGAAAAAGAAAATATACTCGTTGCAATACCGTATCTTTTTGAAATTAAATAGTTATCATTAAAGAACTTAGGATAGTTAAAGCCGCTCTAACGAGCGGCTTTTCAATTAACTTTTCTCACCATTTCACAAACTTCTCCGCCCGATTCCCAAACCGCACTAAATACACGCCCACAGGCAGTTGCGACACATCAATTCTTACTCCCTCTCCTTTGGAGAGGGTCGGGGTGAGGTGACTTACGCATTGCCCAAGCGTGTTGTAAATCCGAATTGGTTCCTTCACTCCGCTCAGAATGACGGCTGTTCTTACTCCCTCTCCTTTGGAGAGG
>CAZWXI010000146.1:0-3919 GCA_964637845.1 uncultured Hyphomicrobiales bacterium
TTGCAATTTGTAGCATCATGTTATTGGGAGGTACAATATTGATGCCTGTACAAACAGCGGCGCAAGAAGAGCACAATGATGTCTCAACGGCTCTTCAAGGAGCTTTTATAGAAAATTTGGGACAGTAGCCCGATGAAGTTCTGTTCATGGCAAACACAAAATCATTAAGAGCATAGATAACCACCAAAGGTATGGTTTTTGAACAGTTTGAAAGTCAAATAAGTGACAAACAGAAACTAAATGCTCATGCAGTCATGCTTGAATTTGTCAGCCCGAGCAAAATTGATATTGTCAAAACAAATGAAATCGCCACAAATGTCAACTTTATTATTGGTCAAGATAAGTCGAAGCATGTTAAGAACGCAAGGATTTTTGAAGGGGTAAAGTTATTGGATGTTTTTGAAAATATTGATATGAAACTCTATTTTGATGAAAGTGAATTGCGATACGATTTCATCGTTCAACCATATGCAGACCCTAATAAAATTAAATTTAAAATATTGGGAAGTGAGGGTAGTGAAATCAAGAATAATGAGTTGCATATAAAAACTACAATTGAAACAATCGTACAAAAAGAATTATTTGCTTACCAAAAAAGTGCTTCGAATAACTCAAGAAATGCAGTGAATGCGTCATTTAATATTGACGGCAAGCTTTTTAAGTTTAATATAGGTACTTACGACAAATCAAAAGAACTCATAATTGACCCTTTGGTACAAATTGATTTGGATGTTATTGACGGTGGTAATGAAAGTATTGATGCTTGGAATGATGTGACAATGTATGACAGAGACGTTTATTTATGCGGTTATACAAATGCTCCTGATTTCCCTGTAACACTTGGTGCTTATAGCGGTCAGTTTGATATTATTGTTGCATCTAAATATTATACTTATGACGTTACAAATTGGATAACTTTTTTGGGTGGCAACGCCGATGATTCCGGACTTTCAATTCAGGTAACTTCCTACGGTGCATATGTCACGGGAACAACTGAAAGTACGAGTTTTCCGATTCAATACGCGTATTATTCTTTTTTAGAAGGTATAAGAAGCAACTTTTTCACTTTATTGCATAAAGACAACGGTGGTCTTTTGTATTCTACTTATCTGGGAAATGCAACAACAAATCCAAAATTAGCGAGCATCAAAGTTTTCGATAATGGAAATGTCCTGCTTGCGGGCGAAGCCGGGACGAACCAAGCAAATCCATTTTACGAAGAAAAGGAAATCACATCTCAGTTTAGAATAACATCCCCTAGTACTCAAATTGGATTTATCATGTGTTTCGAAGAAGTGAGCTATTTGAATTATGGAGTGATTTTCTCTTCACTTTTCGGTGGCGACACGCTGACTGAAATCCGGGACATTGATATTGATACATCTGGCGGTATATATATGACCGGCATCACGCTTTCAACCGGTACCAGCTTTGCTCCTACCACTAATGCCTATGATGTTTTGAACAATAAAAATGAAAGAACCAATTTTGTTGCTAAACTGCACTTAGGCAGTACTAATCTCGAAATTGACTACAATACTTTTTATGGTAACTTAGGAAATGAGGGGAGCGAAGGTAGTCATGCAATATTAGTTTTTAAAGATACTGTTTACATCGGAGGTTATTCGACTTATGACGGCATTCCACAAAAACGAGCGACTGACAGCATTTTTTCTGCCCCCGATTATGAAGCCTTTGTTGCTGCTTTTGTGCTAAATTCTACCACTGTAAATGATCTTTTATATTCAAGTTACTTCGGTGGTGATTTTAATAGCATGATTACAGATTTGTCTTTTGATGAATTTTGTAATCATTTGCTTTTTGTCGGTTCTACGTATGGCGAATTAGATGAATATTATGGACATATTTACGAATATTTTAATGGTAACAATATGATTTCCGATATTATGGTTGGAGCTTTAAATTTTTCAAATATTTATGACGTCGTACTTGATGAGCTTGCCTATGTAAGCGGAGCTTTAGATGCCTACGGTAATGCGTTGGTATTTGACCATCCTACAAAAATGATTTATACTTGTGGTATTAACCAACAAGCAAACGAAACGGATATGCTTGTAATCAGTTTGAGTAAGTCTTATTGTACTGCTTTGCAATGTCCCTGCCCCGCAAGTTCTTCTTTTTGGTTGAGTGTTGTAGCCGCTAAAAGAGAGGAATTCTGCGAACCCGGTCAGTGTTATGTGACTCACTTCTTAGATATACCCGAGTTTTATGCCGATTGCTTTAATTTCGTTCTGATAAGTTCAAAGATTGATACAAATGCTGTTATTCCGCCCAGCATACATGCTCTTGATACTTTTAATATTGTCAACTATGATTTATGTATCAACGCAGGTGAATTCTACGAAATTACCTTAGTTTTGATGCGGGACCTTGGTGACGAAGAACCATGTATTATAACTCATGAAGTCTTTTGCCGTCCCGATTCCGATATTGAGCCGTGCACGCCTGATGAATTTCATGTTGATTGGGAAACTCAGGATGTTTTATCATTCTTCCCATGTCCCGATTGTGAAGTATTTATACATTATGTTACGCGAAAGCCATATAATCGTCAAGACTTACAAATATTGAAATTTGAACTGAACGGCTCAGGATGCGATGACTGTGACATTGAAGATATATATAGACATTCAATTGTCGGATTAATTGATCAAAATGATATGGATTTCCAATTTGACCCGCAAGATGATTGTATGTACATAGACCGCGTAGCACTTGGTGGCTGTTTCGGTCGTTGGGAATATTACATTTTTTCAGGTATGACTCATATTGATACTGTAATAGTTTGGGAATCTTGTCTCGATACATTCTGTTGTTGGCAGCTTGTCAAAGCATGCCCCGATACTATGGGTGGGCTTACTATAACAAATGTCGAGCCGGGGCAATATGGGCCTCAGGAATTATGTATGGAAACAACTATTGTAAATCAATACGGACAGCTACTGCCTTGTATCATGGCTTGCAATTGGAATGCAAATCTACCGGGCTACTATGAATTTCCGGGACCAACACAAAAAAGGAGTTGTATTCTGCCGGATATCAATAGCACCAATGCTTTCGGCATAAGGGTATTTAATTACGGAAATGCGTTCAATCTTCAACTCCGAGCCAATCAGCAATCAAGAGCGTCTTTATCTATATTTGATTTAGCAGGGCGACTTCTCAAAAGATTTGATTTGAATTGCAAACTCGGCGAAAATGATTACAATTTAGACATTACGGACTTATCTAACGGTATATTTATATATACAATTGAAATTAACGGATTATTGATTAAATCCGATAAATTTTTAAAATAATAATATAAATAAGAATTGCCGGGCATCGCCCGGCAGTTCGATATTTTAATAAAAGGTGATTTATGAAAATTATTATTTTATTTTCAATTTTCCTCATTAATATTTCATTCTTAAAGTCTGAAAAAATATGGTTAAACGTATTTGAAACCTCTTTACGGCTTCCGGGTAAGATAATTTGTATAGATTCAGTTAATTGTATGTTTTTAGCTGGACATAGCGGTATTAATTCAAGGATTTATTCTTCTTCAGATGGTGGATTTACTTGGAAAGAAATAATTAATCTACAACGTTCCTTAACTGGTCTCCAATCTGAAAATATAGCTTATCCAGCAAAGAATAATTTGTTCGTTTTGTTGAGTAATAATATACCAAATAGCATTTATAATAATTTTTTAATAAAATGTAATGACGAAGGTAAAATATTGGATTCATTTAATTTAGATGCTTCATACACTCATCCCTGGACGCATGTTCTTGATAGAGAAATAATGATGAGTGATACACTTACGGGATTAGCAAATATTGGAAGCAGGGTTTATTTGACAAATGACGCTTGGAAAACTTTTAAAATAATAAGACCGGATACAGTTGATAATTCT
>CAZWXI010000147.1:0-3917 GCA_964637845.1 uncultured Hyphomicrobiales bacterium
CCTATTATTTGCACTTGTACTCGCCGACCCGCACCGGCTACGCTATGTTTGTTAAGGAGTAAGGTGAATTAATTCCCCCGACACGGACAAATTAACTTTTCCGTTTCGGGAGAAACTTTGAATTCCGGGAAAGGACGAAATTCACGTACCATTGCCTTTACGTTGTCATAGCCCTTGCTTACACCGTCGGTATTACGCATCCAATAGTCGTAGGCATCATCATCGTCATAGTCACAGAATTGTTTCAGTATTGCCGATGATACGTAACCAGACTGGTGCCAGCCGTTCCAACAATGAAAATACAGCGGACCTTTGGCTTTGCGATTGATGACATCATATACCATTGCAATGATTTGCCTGATTTCGTCACGCGTATTGCCTGAAATTTGATGATAATTCATTGACTTATCGCCGATGGAGATGCTTTTGTCCGAGCTTGCAAAATTTTTAGAATACAAATATATTGCACCCGTAAAACCTTCCAAGCATAGATGAACCATTCCATCGGAAGGAAGCGGATTTTGATTATCTCGTTTATCACTTTTATGATAGTAGTTGTTGGCGCCACCGCGATAAGCTACACCATGCAAGATGGGACGCATATTCCGAGTGCCGTAAAGCTCAGGGAAGCCATTTCCGAAGTTGTCGGTAATTTTCTCGTCGGTGCAGTTGACCTTGTATCGCTCCGAATAATAAATTACCTGCTCATTTAACGGAAGAAATTGAGCGAAAAGTACCTTGTGAAAAGCGGCGACAAAAATAAACGTTGCCACAAAGATGTGTCTTATTTGTAATTTGTTCATACTTTTTTATTTCTCATTCTACAACATTTCTACTGATACGAATAAATATTATAAAGATTACTACCAAAGGAAATTCACCTTAATTTAGTTACTTGTATATTTTGCAATAACAGAATATACTGAAAGCAAGATGCTCGGTTTTGGGTAATAGTAGCCCGGTTTATTTTCAATAGTTTTGAGTATAAATACGACTCTAAATCCAACGAAAAATTCGATTCATAAACAAAAACTGTTATGTTTCGCTAAATTATATAATTGGTGAAACATATTATTTTTTTAGCGTATCAAATATTTTTCATACATTTGCATTTCTTTTGTCAAATTCTTGTTAATCTTATTCAGGGAGATTTTATGAAAAAAGTCTTGCGTATTTTAACAATAGTAATAGTTGCCGTAGTTGTAATAGTTGGCGGGCTGTTGGTTTACGTCTCAAATTTCTTGCCAAACGTAGGTCCTGCACAGGATATGAAAATTGAACTAACAGAAGCGAGAATAGCTCGAGGCAAATATCTCACTTACCATGTAATGCTATGTATAGACTGTCATGCAGTCAGAGATTTCAGCTTATTTGCCGGACCACCAAAACCGGGGACTGAAGCCTCGGGCGGAGAAGTTTTTGACCATACTATGGGTTTCCCGGGTGTATTCATTTCTGCCAACATAACCCCATATGGAGTTGGAGATTGGACCGACGGAGAATTGTTCAGACTAATTACCACAGGTGTAAAAAAGGATGGCAACCCAATTTTTCCCGTAATGCCATATCATAGTTACGGCAAATTAGATGAGGAAGACATCAAGTCCGTAATCGCGTATCTAAGAACCTTGGAACCGGTCATGACAAGTCATCCAAAATCTAAAGCGGACTTCCCACTAAATTTCATCATGAGGACATTCCCTCGAAAAGCGGAGCTTAAACCAATGCCTGCAAAATCTGACCGAGTAAAATACGGTGAATATCTGACTACTGCGGCTGCTTGCGGAGATTGCCATACTAAATTTGAAAAGGGAGAGTTCACGGGTGAGTGGCTCGCAGGGGGTAGAGAGTTTACTTTTCCGGACGGCAGTATTTTGCGCACTCCGAACCTAACACCCCATTCTACTGGTTTAGCAGAGTGGACAGAAGAATTTTTTATTATGAAATTTAAAGCATATGCTAACGGCAGCTTTGTACCTCACAAGGTCCAACCCGGCGAAATGCAAACAATTATGCCCTGGATTATGTATGCGGGCATGACCGAAGAAGACTTGGGGGCAATTTATGCTTATTTGCGTTCGCTTCCCCCTATCAACAATAAAGTAACACTCTATACAAGCGCCCACTAATTCATTAATTTCAAATTTAAAATATCTACTAAACTCCAAAATTTAATTTTTGGAGTTTAGTATTTTACTTATATTTGATTAACTAAAAATGAATTTTTAATTAGAGGAGTTTAATTATGTCTCGTGCTTATTTTTTTGCAGCACTCATCTATCTGTTTCTTGCATGCTCCCTAACTGGGAGTTTAAACTCAAAGCAAGATGCGATGAAAGCGCCTTTCAAATTGAAAGAGCCAAGCCCTATCGGGCTACAGCAAGACTTACCGGATGATTTTCCCGAACTTATCGTCAACACACTCGAAACACCAACCAAAGGTATAATTTTTATGGAATGCTTCCAGGTATCAACGCCAGATGCCAATTACATCATGCTTATTAATGAAAAGGGTGAAGTCGTATGGTATAACAAGCCAGAGAACCAGGGAGTAGATTTTAAAATGCAAGGCGCATCCACCGGTATTGAAATCTTTTTCAAAGAATTGGAAGGATTTACCTATAATTACCTGAAAGTCCAAAGATTTGATTGTGCCCCCTTAGACCCGGAATTCGATGGTGAAGCCCCCGTAATTTTGCAATGTAAATACTTTCTAGAACCCCAAATGATTACTTCAATCAATGTAGAAATCAGATTTGATATATCAAAACTTCCACCGTTTAAAGACCCGAGCGAGCTTGCGGTATTCTACAGGACAACCCCAAATTCAGGTGTATTTAAAAAACTTGAAACTTCCTTAAACGAATCCAACCAATTAGTCGCAATCACAGATAGTTTTGGAGAGTTTGTTATCGCCTTCGAGCGTCAAAATCCAAACATAAGAAAACCCGTCACAATTTATCCACTTTACGGTAAAAACTTAATCAACAATGAAGCGGTCAAACTTTCAGTATTCTGAATGCTGTCAGCGTGAAAGAACCCGACCCTACCACGCGAGGTTTAATCAGAGCCGATATATCTCCTAACCCGAATTCGGGCGTAGTCAGAATTGAATTATACTCACCCGACACAAAGCAAATAAATATGAAAATAGTTGATATCTTAGGCAACGAAATTTATACTTTAAATAATGCAAATTCGAATCTGATGTTCAATACTTATGAACTCAACTTAAAAACATTGCCACAAGGTGTTTACTACTGCATTTTCTATAACGGGAGTACATCTAAAGCCGAAAAAATCATCATCGCAGATTAGATAATATTTAGAACGATACTGAAAATACACCTCCGAATTACTACTCGGAGGTCTTTTATTAGTTATCCGGATATGCAAACGTTGCGGCTTGCATAATGTATATCTGATAGCCTTGCCCGGGGAGCATCTCCCCTATTGTGTTAATTTCGAATGCCGGCAGATAGACATTCCCGAGATTGTCTTTAACAATTATCAGATTGCCGTTAACGTCCAAGCCGTCGAGAGCAAATTCGACATCCATGGAATTTGAGCGAAGATAAGCAATCATATTCCATCCTGCGCTCAGACTAATAGAATGCTCTGACGGAACAAGAGGCAATCCAATAATTTCCATATCCAATGCCCTTTTGGTATAAACCGAATATGCTTCTTTGTAATTCCAATTGCCAATCACATTAATTTCAAATACAGGAATATAAACGTTGCCAAGGTTATCTTTGACAATTTCAATATCATCTTTGACATCTTCGAAAATTGCTTCGATATCAGGTTCCGAGGGAATAACATAAGTGGAAATCGTGTTCCAACCTGCTGATAGAGACAATCTATGAGTGATATATTCTTTGGTCGTAAAGCTAAAAGTCGCTGACCACGAGCCC
>CAZWXI010000148.1:0-3750 GCA_964637845.1 uncultured Hyphomicrobiales bacterium
CATAAATGAGTTTAGCACAACTAAGCATAAAACGCCCCGTACTTGCGACAGTAATGTCAATCACAATAGTGCTTTTCGGAGCTATCGGTTACACCTATTTAGGCGTAAGGGAATATCCGAGCGTTGACCCACCAATTATAACGGTTTCGACGGATTATACTGGTGCAAATGCAGACGTAATAGAAACACAAATCACCGAACCCTTGGAAGAATCCATTAACGGTATTGCCGGTATAAGGTCATTGAAATCAGTCAGTCGAGACGGCAGAAGCACTATTACAGTTGAGTTCAACATTGACGTTGACCTCGAAGCCGCCGCCAACGATGTGCGAGACAGGGTTTCGCGTGCTCTAAGATTGCTTCCCCCCGATACAGAACCCCCGATTGTCAGCAAAGCAGATGCTGACGGGAATCCGATTGCTTTTTTAAACATAAAAAGCGAGACTCGCTCTTTGCTTGAAATTTCAGCAATCGCTGAAAACATATTTAAGGAAAGGCTGCAAACTATTGATGGAGTGAGCGAAGTCCGAATTTGGGGACAGAAGCGATATTCAATGAGATTATGGCTCGACCAATACAAATTAGCCGCTTTCGGGCTAACGCCTCTCGATGTAAGAAATGCACTAAATCGCAATAACGTGGAACTACCCACGGGAAGAATCGAAGGCGTAAATACTGAACTTACTGTGCGTACTTTAGGAAGATTAACCACGGAGGCGGAATTCAACGATTTAATAATCAAGCAAGACGGTAATGGTATTGTCAGACTTAAGGACATTGGAAGAGCTGAGTTATTCCCCGAAAATGAAAGGACACTGCTAAAAAGAGACGGCGTTCCGATGGTCGGAACTGTCCTCATACCCCAACCCGGTGCAAATTATATTGAAATTGTTGATGAGTTTTATCGCAGAATTGAGCAAATCAAGAAGGACTTGCCTACAGATATTGATATCGGCATCGGTTTCGATCAGACAATTTTCATACGTCAATCAATCAACGAAGTTGTCCAAACAGTATTTATAGCATTTGGCTTAGTAATTTTCATTATATTTTTCTTTTTGCGTGACTGGCGAACTACATTTATTCCCGTAATTGTAATACCAATTGCATTAATCGGCTCATTTTTCATCATGTATTTGTTTAATTTTTCCATTAACGTATTGACTTTATTAGGTATAGTGCTTGCAATCGGACTTGTTGTTGATGATGCGATTATCGTTTTGGAAAATATTTACAAAAAAATTGAGATTGGTATGCCCCCGCAAGAAGCCGGAATCAAGGGGACAGCCGAAATATTTTTTGCCGTAATTGCAACAACCATCGCTCTGGCTTCTGTTTTTATGCCGGTCATGTTCCTCGAAGGGCTTACGGGTAGGCTGTTTCGTGAATTTGGTGTTGTAATTGCCGGAGCGGTAATAATATCATCGTTTGTGGCTCTTAGCTTGACGCCGATGCTTGCAACAAAAATCCTGAAGACAAGAACGAAGCATAATAAATTCTACGAATCCACTGAACCATTCTTCACTGGTCTCACCAATGCTTACGCTAAATCACTAAATTGGTACATGGATAGAAGGTGGTTGTCGTTCCCGATTATAATTGTCACATTTTCAATGATTTACTTTTTTGGCAGTCAGTTGCAATCCGAATTGGCACCGATTGAAGACAGAAGCTCTTTGAGAATAGTTTCCACAGCACCCGAGGGAACATCTTATGATTTTATGGAACAATATATGAATGAACTTGTTGCACTAATCGAAGAGAACGTACCCGAAAAGAGGACATTAGTATCAGTCACTTCGCCCGGATTTGGAGCGTCAAGTTCAGTAAACAGTGGATTTGTAAGAGTGCTGCTGACTGAACCGCACGAACGAGAAATCTCACAACAAGAGATTACCGAGAGAATGCAAAAAATCCTGCCAAGACTTCCAGATGCACGTTCATTCGTAATACAAGAGCAAACTATCGGCTCGGCTCGAGGTGGCTTGCCTATACAGTTCGTTTTGCAAGCACCCAATATGGATAAACTTCAATCAATTATTCCCGATTTTATGGATAGTGTACTTAATGACCCAACATTTGCAATGGCTGACGTAAATTTGAAATTCAATAAGCCGGAATTGCAAGTTGACATCAACCGCATGAAAGTATTGGACTTAGGATTATCAATTATTGATATTGCTCAAACTCTCCAGCTTACTCTTAGCGGTGCACGGTTTGATTTCTTCGTGATGGAAGGGAAACAATATCAAGTAATCGGTCAATTAGAACGTGCAAATCGTAATAAACCCCTTGATTTAAAATCTATTTATGTCAGAAACAACAGAGGCGAATTAATTCAACTCGATAACGTAGTTGAAGTTTCCGGAACAAGTTCACCCCCGCAATTATACAGATTCGATAGATTTGCCTCTGCAACGGTATCGGCATCATTGGCACAAGGAAAAACCATTGCTGACGGTATTGGCGTAATGAACAGAATAGCAGGAAACGTACTTGATGAGACAATGTACACCGCTCTTGACGGTCCATCGAAGGATTATGAAGAGAGTTCTTCAAGTCTGGTATTTATTTTCGCTTTGGCATTGATTTTAATATACTTAGTGCTTTCAGCGCAATTTGAAAGCTTCCGGGCCCCATTCATAATTATGTTTACAGTTCCACTTGCCATAGGCGGCGCAATACTTTCTTTATGGTTATTTGGGCAAACCCTCAATATTTTCAGTCAGATAGGGCAAATCATGTTAATTGGTTTGGTAACTAAAAACGGGATATTAATCGTTGAGTTTGCAAATCAAATAAAAGCAAGGGGTTACAATCCGATGTATGCAGCTAAATTATCGGCTGCACTAAGGTTTAGACCAATACTAATGACATCATTGTCAACAATACTAGGAATATTGCCGATTGCTTTGGCACTGGGAGCCGGCTCCGAAAGCAGACGCTCAATGGGTATTGCAGTAATTGGAGGCTTAATATTTTCTACAATTTTGACATTGTACGTTATTCCGGCAATATATTCGTACTTTTCAGGGAAAAGAGCCGTATTAACAGAAGAATTACAAGAAACGGAAAGCTTAGCTGAAACTCTAAACTATTAATTTTGTTGAAGATGAGAACTATAAAATTTATTACAATCATTTTATCTTGTGCGTTTAATGCTTCATTAATTCAAAGTCAACAGATTTTAACGCTCGAAAATGCTTTGCAAATTGCTTTTACAAATAATCATCAGGTACTCTTAGCCGGCAAGCAATTAGAAATTGACAAAAAAAATAATTCTATCGGTAACGCCGGATTTTTCCCTAATTTAAGTATTGGAGCTGGTTGGCGAGAGTCTATCCAGAATGTAAACCAAGTATTTCTTGACGGTCGTGTTGTTGATCGCACAGGTGCCCGTTCAGACCAAATAGATGCCGGAATCAATTTAAATTGGACTATATTCGACGGAATGCGAATGTTTTTGCGTAAAGAACAATTTTCCGAATTTGAAAAAACAGGTGAATTAGAGTTCAAGAATATGCTTGAATTGACAGCAAGTCATGTAATTTCATTATATTACGGCATAGTCAGTTCCAAGTCACGATTGCAAAGCATAACCGAAACCGTACAAATATCCCGAGAAAGATTGTCTTTGACTCAGATACGCGAAGAATTAGGGAAAGCATCAAAATTTGACGTATTACAAGCTCAAACAGATTTAAATACCGATATTGCAGATTCCATCAGCATAGCAATCGAATTGTTGAA
>CAZWXI010000149.1:0-3620 GCA_964637845.1 uncultured Hyphomicrobiales bacterium
TTTTTCTCGAGGGTTCTTGTTCCGAATTTAGAATAAACACATTAGACACGGGTTGGGTCGAAGCAAAATTCAAAGTAACAACATACCCGTGTATGAAAGATACTATACTTACTGTTCGCGCCTATGCTTATTCATCAATTATAACGAGTGATGTCAAACGAAATGTTGATATAACTTGCTCTAATGAAAAAATTGATACGTTAATTATAAATAATACAGGGAACGCTCCACTAATAATTGATGAATTAAGATTTTCGAATGGTACTTATTTCAAAATAATCGGGTGGGCAAGTGGTACAGGTACAAAGATAATTCAACCCAAAAAGCAGGATACTTTATATGTTCTTTATAAATCATTCGGCAGAGGACCGCACGGCGACAGATTAATCCTCAAGACTAATGACTCCACAAAAGCAAACGGCAATAAAAATCCTTATATAATTGACTACACAGGCAATTATAAAAATGCACAACTTGTATATCAAACAACTGTTGATTTGGGTGACGTTTGTGTTGGTGACAATAGAAAAGTTAGCCATTATATCAAAAATATCGGCAACTTCCATGCACAAATAAATCACCGTTCATTCATGGGAACAAACTTCCAAATTGAATTCTCACGAACTACACCATTCAGTATAAATCCTGATGATTCCGTCTTGGTTCACTTCAGTTTTTTCCCGAATACCGAGCGTGAGTTTTCGGAAACTTTTATGATTTCTACAGAACCCTGCGGTGATACCATAAAAATTACTCTTAAAGGAAGAGGAATCAGTAGCCGTCTTGTCGTTAATCCCCAATATATCCAAGGCGCCGTTAAATCAGGCACTACATTCGAAACACAAGTAATTATTGAGTCACTTGCCCCCAATGATGTAAATATCCGAGACATAAGAATTGCGAATCTCCCCGCAAATTGGACATTTACATTTTCACCGAATTTACCTCAAGTGTTGCTGCCCGGTACGAAGCTTACTTTCGATTTCTTCTTTACAAACAATGGCTATGAAAACATTGATTCGGAAATAATCATTTTTGCCGACGGACCTTGCCCAAGCGAATATATCGTTAAAGTTAATTTGTCGGGCATTATGAGATTTTTGACAATAAACAAAGATGAACTTGATTTTGGTCCTCTTTATTGCGGAGAAGCCTCCGAAAATCAGACTGTTAATATGCGAAACAACGGTTTTGTCACCGATACAATCATTTCGGTCAATGTTGAACCACAGGGTGCGTTTCAAGTTTTAAATCTACCAGATTTACCTCTATACTTAGACCCCGAGAAAGAATATGAATTTATCGTGGCATTTACATCGAAATCGCTTGGGACACATGACGCAGTGCTTGAAATACGAAGTAATGACACAGAGAATAATGTATTCAGAGTTGCATTGAAAGCAAACAATTATTCTCCGGTAATTGCAACTCAAACACAAGAATTGAATTTCGGATTTGCCGAAATTTGCGAAGATGATAAAACATTGTTCGTTGAACTCAGCAATTCAGGCAACTCTGATGACTTACTTGAAATATCATTTGAAGGAAAAGTTTTTTCCGCTAATGCAACTGAATTACTTATTGCCCCCAGTAAAATTGAAAAAATTGAGGTAACTGCGCGTCCATACCTCTGTGAAATCGGGTTAAATAAAGGAAAAATTAGAATACGAAGTTTGTATTGCAACTATTATCATGAAATTGATTTAATAATAGATGCTTACAAAACTAATATATCAGCCAACCCCGATTATATTATGGTTAATGAGCTTTGGCTTGGAGACAAGCAATCGGGTTCAATCACGATTAGCAATCTTGCGAATTTTGATGCAAGATTAACAGAGATACTCATCACACCTCAGCCAAGTTCAGATTTGTCTTTGAATTACGTCATAGGTACAGTCATACCAAGAAATGGTAGTATAACAATACCATACGAATATACGGCAGTATTATCAGGCAGTTACTCTTACACAATCACCGTAACTGCGGAAAATTTCTGTCAAGACAGCAAAGTTATTATGTTTTCTGCAAAAGTGCCCGAGGAGATTTATAAACTTGATTTTTCAGTCGATGAACATACTGCACCCGCAGGCGACAGAATCATAATACCATTGAACTTGCTGAACGAAGAATTGCGATTGAGTGTCAACTATGCGAGATTTGAATTTGAGTTCGATCGTAAGCTATTCTTTCCGACCGGCATAATGGTAAAAAGTGGTGATAATTTCATTCAGAATGATTTTTCTTATCGCTTTGGCAGTCTTAACATTTTAGTTGACAATCCCGTGGGAAGGAAGTTATTCGAAAAACAAGGTGAAATAATTAGAATAGACGGATATGCTTTAGCCGCTATACCTGATTTTACTCCATTTATCATAAAAGACATCGAATTATTCACAGACAAAAATATTGTAATCACTAAAAAAGACGGCGGTCTGAAAGTAGTAGATTTTTGCATACCCGAGGCGGCTTTCGAGCTAATCAGAACTCCGCAATTGAATTCCAAAGTACCAGAAGTAGTATGGGAGAATAGTTTAAATGTGGAATTCGAAGCAGGGAAAAAGTTTGAAATCACAATTGCAATCAATGATGTAGCTGGCAATTTACTCATAAAGCAGTCTCAAACAATTGTACATGGCGTCTCCAACATGATTTTTGATTTGTCAAGGTTCAGTTCCGGAGTATATTTTATCAAAATCTCCACAGAAGACAGAAATGAAGTCAAACGCTTTCTGAAGTTGAATTAATTCTGCCTATGAATTTATCTTTGATAAAATAATGATAGTAGAAAATTGATTCGGGGACAAGAAGAAGCAATAGCCCGAGAGTGTCTCTCGTAAAAAAAGGTGAGTCCCATTGATATGACCAAACCAAGTTTGCTACAGTTGCCGTTAAAGCCCAACCGATGGAAAAGAATAGTCCTATTATAAGTATTGCCAATACACCTGATTTAACACCGCCGGACTGCCAGTTTTTTGTAAAAGCATAAATAGCCGCAACAATATGCAAATGAAAAATCAATAGTTCAATCATTTTTTCGTAACATTGATAAATAATTATTCAAAAGTATTAATTTGTATTAATATGCGACACATTGATGAAGTAAGAATTTTATACACTACAACGGACACCGCTGATAACGCATATTTGTTGGCTGAAACAGTTGTTAAAGAAAAACTTGCGGCATGTTGCTCCGTAATACCGGGTGCAACATCATTTTTTGAATGGGAAGATAATATTGAACGCCGCGAAGAATTCGTCTTAATGATAAAAACAAAGGCAAGCTTGTTGGATGATTTAGAGGCAAGATTGACGGAATTGCATAATGATGCAGTCCCAGAATTAATAACTGTCAAAGTAAACGAAATATCCGAAGGGTACTTAAATTGGCTCACGAAGACGACACAATAACAACTTTCGACACAATCGAAACAAGTGAACAAATATACAAGTCCGAAAGAACCTTTGTACCCATAAGAGATTGGCGTGACGACGAAAAACCTCGTGAACGCATGATGCTTCATGGTCCCGAAGTGTTATCCGATAGCGAACTTATTGCAATTATACTTGGGTCGGGTACTGTCGGACGTTCAGCAATTGACATTGGTCGCGATTTGCTT
>CAZWXI010000150.1:0-3585 GCA_964637845.1 uncultured Hyphomicrobiales bacterium
GTTTATCAATGAAATCCTCTGTTATGTTGACATCAGGATCGCTCATTAAATTAACAAAAAAATTCTTGACGTCATTCATTGTTATTAATCGCTCAGGGCTGAAATATTTAGAATAGAATTCGTTGAATACCCACAATGACCTTCTTCCCGAAATACCTTTGCTGCCTTCTGCTTCGGATTGAGCAAGAATCTCTTTACGTATTGTTCGATTGAATTTCTTAATATCTTCTTCGCTTAACCATTCTGGGAGTTTACCGTTATAAACTTCCATTTTTAGAAGCAGTAAATTTGCATCTAAGTATTTCGAATACTTATCGGGTTTATCGAGCCATTTTTTGAGTGCTGGAGATTCTTTTTCCAACCTTGTTGCGATGATGATTTTTGCAAAATTCGATAGTACTCCCGGCAAAAAGGCTGAAATTATGTTTTCGCTGAATTTTTCACTATATATTGACACTTCTATATTATAATCTAAGACATATGGAATTTTGATGCCGATAATTCTGTCGCGGAAAGATTGAATTTTTTCGTAGTGTACTTTATCTTCGGGGTTCACCAAACCGATAAACAGAGTTTTCACATGCTCTTCGGTCAAATCTACCTTATGTACGCCATCGCTGATGATTCCGTGATATGCTTTCAAGCGTTCGACGTTTTGCTCTTTTATGTCCATTAATGCAAGTACACCGTCGTTGGTTTTCGCAAGATAAGAGAATGCATAGTTAACTTCATCGTTTTTGAGTAAATCGTTAATCATATATTGTAGGGCGGGTTTGGATAGTATTTCTTTGCATAAGGGGTCCCCCGGGTTGAATACGCTAATTCCTTCGCCTAATTGCCTATTGTAGTAATTCTTCCTTGCATTTATCATGCTGAAAACAGACAATGGGTCGCCCAATCTATCCATCAAAGTTTTCGCTATTGAATTACATATTGAGCAGGGAATGTCGCGGAACACCCACTCATATTCTTTGCTATTGAACATTTTTATTTTGAATTCGCTATCGGGGATTAATTCTTTCAAAAATTGTCTTCTGAATGCCTTCGGTATTTGCAAAATCGGGTGGTCATGATTCGGACATGAAAATTCGAGGTACTTTTCAGGGAAATTCATAACAGATGGATGCGCCGCATCTTTTTGGTCTTTATGTTTTTCTTCTTCCATTTTATATTTTTGCATTGCTTTGGACTGAAAGCCTCCCAATTTCTCTATGTCTAATCTCCAATAGGTCTTATACGAAACGCCGTCGGGAGTTTTTGTATATTCTTCGAACTTTTGGAGCAAATTGTTCAAAAAAGTACTTTTGCCGCTTCCGGGTGGGCCTTCGAATATATAAATACGGTTGTTATGAGTTCCCTTACGGAAATCTTTGATTAAATTCATGAAGCGATTTGCGAATAATCTATCCGCGAAAAAAGGGTCATCGCAATCATCGGCAAATAATGCCGAGGTATCATAATGGACAAAGCCTATATGTTCTTCATCGTTCGAAAAGTCGTCCTTGCCTTCGGGCACATAATAATGAACCATGTCGTGAAATAGTTGAAAAATGCTCCTGAATACCAATTCGGGTTTTCTCGAGCAAAGAAACAGAAAATCATTGAATGGTATGGGCAGACGCTTTTCCTTTTCGCGAATGTTATTACTTAAATTTATTAGTGCTTCGAGTCGTTTGGCTTTATTTTGAATCTCAAAAAAGGTTTCCATTTTAATCTATAGATTTCGTTTCGATAATTTTTTGTCTTTCATTGTATATACAACTGTTCTGTATTCGAATTTCTCGTCGTCACCGGCATCGGTTTTTTTGTAAATATCGGTTGTTTCGAGAACGACCTGACCGTTGCCGTGGCCGCCAGACCATAAATATTCAATTCCCATCAACGTATCTGCTATATAGGGTTTATAAAGTTGCTTACCTTCGAAATGATGCTTAAGATAAAGAGTATTTTCGTCGGTATTTTGTTTATCTACTCTTACGTACGGCGGATGGTACATATTATCGAGTAACATTTTTTTGTAATCCTCGGCTTTTCGGCTTTTGACGTAGTATTCATAGGTACCGCGATTTCTATTGAATCTCTTTCCTACGACAAAAAGGTTGTGCAAATCAACAAAATCTTGGTCAACAAAAGTATTGACGAGCATAAAGTCCGAGAATGTTCTCCGGATTTCGAACAAAGTTTCTTTACCTTTCGATGTATTTAGGTTAAAATTGTCTCTTTCCTCAGCTTTTTTGATTTGCTGAAATTTGTAAGAGAATTTCCCTTTTTCTGCCATATCTTCGATATATTGAAGAAGTCTTAATCCGATTGCGTAAGGATTATAACCGATTCGATTAATTGAGGTGACTTTGGCGTTTATGACTGCATATTCAGACTCATGACCTTTGATGCGGTTGTCAATCATGAAAAGCGTGTCGTGCCAATAGCTTGCCCATCCTTCGTTAATTGTCTTTGTGCGTATTTGCGGAGCAAAATACACTGATGTGGCTCTGATAATATTTAAAATCGAAATCATCCACTTGTTTTCATCTCGCTTCAAATAAGGTGAGTTATCTCTGATGAACTCAAGTATATCGTTGGATTTACTTATGTCTTTTGATTTGTATTTTTCATACTTACTTTCGAATTCAGGGTATTTTGATTTAATATCTGAGAAAAATATCGAATCTGCAAGGTCGGGATTTTTATCAACCAATTCATTGTATCTGTTAATTTCGGCGTAAATCTCGCTCGTTGCTGTTTTGACTTCCTCTTGAAGGAATTTATCGAAATAATAATCAGTTTTCGGAGTTAGTTCCATTAACTGTGGGAAGTTCCTTTCAGAGAGGTCCGTGAAATAGCCCGATAAATTATCAATTCCACGGCAGAATTCAATTGCGTAGTCCACCCATCTACCGTGCATACTTCGGAGCGAGGAAATTAGCCTTTTGTCCGCTAATGCTTGTCCGACAAAATCATCATTCCATGTATGTTCGAAAAAAATGTTATTTTGGAAAAAGTCAACATGCCCCAATACGTGATAAAATATCATAATATTCAGCCAGTCTGGATTATTGTCGTTATAATACGAAATTGCCGGACGACTGTTTATAACGGTTTCATACGGATTGTGAGGATATAACTTATATTGTCCCTTGCCTTTGAGAACTTCAACATCATTGACCCAATAATCGTACAACGTGGGTATCATGGCTTTCGGTGAGAGTTCTATCAAGTCTAAATTCGTAACAATATACTCAAGTGTTTCGGTTTCGATTCTTAATCCCGCATCTTTTGCCCTCGATTTGCATTCTTCCATTATTTCTTTGGTTTTTTGGTCAATTATTTTCATCGTTTCTCCGCTCTTTGTGCGACTAATTTCTTAATACCTTCGATTATGCGGTTTTCATCAGCATCATTTGCCAAAAATGAGTCAATTTTGAATATATCAGGATATTGTTTCAACAATCCCGAACCTTCGATGTATTTTTCGACAGTAGTTGCCCCTGAGCCGCCCCATGAATTTCGGGCAACTGTGATTCCCACTCTATTGGCTGTTGTAATCATTTTTTTCATTTCTTCGATTGTTTGTTTGCCTCCCGA
>CAZWXI010000151.1:0-3478 GCA_964637845.1 uncultured Hyphomicrobiales bacterium
CCTCAATCATTGGAGGCTCCCAAAGATACCGCTTTAAATCAATTTTGTCGTCATCAAAAATTATGCCTTCCGATTCGAGCATTTCACGCATCATATCAGGTGTGGGAAAATAGTTTTTCCCAGTTAATTGCCCATTTCTGTTGACCACCCTATGATAGGGCATCAGCGAATTACCTCGGTCAGCATTCAACGCCCATCCAACCATTCGGGCAGATGACTTCATACCTATAGCTTTGGCGATTGCACCATACGTTGTCACTCTACCCATAGGTATCTTTTTAACTATTCCGTACACTTTTTCGAATATATGAACGCTCAATTCCAATTATAAAATAATATTTTAAAAAAATTAACATTAAACAAACTGAAATATATAATATTTATCTTGATATAGCAAATTTTTAGTTGAACAAAAATACTCATGTTACCCTTAAATAAATTGGTCGCTTCACTGAAAAGCATTACTAAATCTGAATTGACAGGCTTTAACTCTCATATGAAAATGTCTCCAAAGTCCGAAGGCATTACTTTTAGGTCATTCGAGCCGCCACGTGTGCATAAAAAGAGTGCCGTTCTCGTTTTACTTGCAGAGCCCGAAAGCGAAACGAGCATTTTATTCACCCTGAGAAGTGATAAATTAAATAGTCATAGCGGGCAAATCAGCTTCCCCGGTGGTAGAATTGAACCGGAAGAACTTCCCGTAGATGCCGCAATTCGCGAAACACATGAAGAAACAAGACTTGTCGTGACACGAGAAAATATAATTTGCGAATTGTCCACGCTATACGTGCCGCCTTCGAATTCACTCATTTATCCATTTTTGGCTTATACTACCGAGCCAAATGACATGGAAAGTAATCCCGACGAAGTCGAAGAATGCTTTTGGTTGCCGATGAAGACTCTTCTGCCTCCAAATGAAATCTTGCACTACGACGCTTTTATCGAGGGTAGAAATGCATCCATACCCTACCGAGAGATCAACAAAAAAACAAAACTTTGGGGCGCTACATCAATGATTTTACAAGAATTCTTAGATATTTATGAACAAAGGAGCGAAAATGATTACACACGATAAACTAATTCCACCGTTTAAAGAAATACCACGAGCTTTATCATTCCCTGAAGTCCAGATTTCAGATTATTCGGGTATAAAGGTTGCAAGTTACCGAAATTCATCGCAACCCCTAATTTACCTGAATATCATTTTTGGCGCAGGTGCCGCCTCGGAAAGCATCAAAGGTTCCACTAATATTGCTATGCAGTTATTACTCTCGTCAGTAAAGGACATGAACGAGGAGGAATTAGCCGATAAATTCGAGTTTTATGGTGCATCGTTCCATACCATAACATATTGGAATAATGTGGCTTTGACCTTGTCCGTACCGGCCTTGCATTATGAAAAGTGTCTCGAACTCGTCCAGCGGGCAATTAATGATTTGGATTTGAAAGAAGCCGAACTCGCTCAATTGAAAAAACATCTGATTGCCAGTATTGATTATAACTTGACCTCCCCCGATTTCGTATCGCAAATGGCTTACAATAATTCATTACTGAACGGAACCGTTTATTCCCGTCCGCATATGGGGACTAAATCTGACATCTTTTCTGTAACACTCGAAGATTGCCGAACTTTGCTCACAGATACCACCCTTCCATCGCTGAAAATCATTGTGATGACAGGAAATTTCACTAATAACCACCTCGAACTTACAGCAAAAAAACTGTCGGAATGCATTACACGCAAGGAATTGAATACTGAAATTGTCACACCCGTTCCAATCAAATCACTCGTTTTAGCGCCACGCCCGAATGCCACTCAATCCGTGCTACGATTAGGCAAAATCACGCTACCCAAAAATCACGAAGATTATCCCGCCGTTCAAGTAGCAAATACTGTTTTCGGCGGATTTTTTATGTCCCGAATTAATTCCGTACTTCGTGAAAATCAAGGTCTTACATACGGTGCCTCAAGTGCAATCAAGTCATTCAAGCATTTTTCGACCTTAACCGTTAACAGCTCCCTAAATAGCGAAGGCATCATTGATACCATCAATTTCTTGAACAAACTTTTCAATACTTTACCCGAAAATCCAATCACTAAAACAGAATTGCAACGCTGCACTCACTTCATGTATGGTTCGTTCATCCGCGGTATCGAAACACCATCGTTGATTGCAAACATGCTCCATTCTATACTTTCCGATGATTTGCCAACAGACTTCTATAATCATTTTTATGCCCGCATAATAGAACTTACTCCCGAAGAAGTCACACACAAAGCACATGAGCATCTGTCGGCAGACAGTTTTACAATATCGGTGTGCTCAGACGAAAACATACTTAGGAGTAAATTCGACTATGACAAAACACTCATATATGATGCCGAGCGAGAGATGTCATAACTTCACAAAAGTGCAAAACCGCTCTAATCGCCTCAATCTCAGTAGCCTTGTCAGGATTTGAAGTTGCAGTTGAAAGATTGTCCATTATGGCTTGTATGATATTGTGTGCTTCTGCACTGATTTGCCTTCCTGCAACCTGTTGCTATAAACCAATTTCCTTTCTCAATTCTTTTAAGTTTAACTCTGCCACATACAAATCTCCAAGCAAATCATTTGCTCTAAACTTGTAACTTGAAATCACATAAAGCCCAACATTTTTTAAGAGTAGTTATTTCATCAAGTTTTCTTTCGTTAAATTTCCTTGATTTGTCAGGGCAATAAGTTTGATAAGCTCTAATGTTTCCAATTTCAATTTCATAGTTCATAGTTTTTATCGAACCATCTTTGTAATCTCTCATATCAATAATAGACGATTGAGCTAAATGATTAGCTGTAGTATGAACTCACAACCGCGTATATGAAATACAGTAGAGCAAACATTCTTGTTTTATTGAAATTATTCAATAGAACACCAATCAACAAGATATAAGAAACATCCTTCAAACATACTTTCACGGCAGTACATTATTTATATTGCAGTAAAAAATTTTTTTATTATATTGCATATATGAGATTAACATAGTCGTATTTTTTATGTCAGATATGCCGACATTTATTAACAAAGTGTCACCCGGCTTACTCAAAGCCGAGTGGAAAGATGGTCTTTCGGCGACGATAAAGATTGAGAAACTTCGCATGGAGTGCCCTTGTGCCGATTGTCGCGAAAAAGACAATCCAAAGAGCAAATTCGTGATGCCAACTATAAAAATGGGACAAAACGAGCTAAAGTCGCTTAATCCAGTCGGCAATTATGCCGTGAATGCTGTTTGGGGTGATGGTCACGACACAGGGATTTACCCTTGGGAGTTTTTCAGGATAATTTTCGAAAATTATAAAATGAGCCCGGAAGAAATAGAAGATTACCAAAACAAGACTAAAAATAAACCCAATATACCGGGGTTGAGCGTAAGGAGTAATTAGTAATGAGAACGGTGAAAGTGCCCAAAGGTGCTGGACTGACCTGCAAAAATTGGCAA
>CAZWXI010000152.1:0-3408 GCA_964637845.1 uncultured Hyphomicrobiales bacterium
GGAAAAAATTAGCGTAGAACCAACGTAGGGTCGTATGGATAGTGATTGCGTTAGATTTGTATTGTAAGCTATGTATAAATCTACAAACTCTCTACTATAAACAAAGGGAGCTTTGTAAAAAATACCCTTGTTTGAATAGCCGTCAACTAAATGCGATGATATATGTGATATCCTGATTCTGGACTCTATTTTAGAATTATTCAATTCTCTCTTGTAAGAAGCATTAATTCCGAAAAAGTAATCGGAAGTTTCGACAGGAAATTTGAAGTTCTCTTCACTTCGAAGCCTTGTATAAGTAAAAAAATCTGCTCCAAATGCAATATCATAATCATTGAAATCATACTTCAGTAAATCGAACGTTGCTCCTATATCCAATCTGAGATTTTCGTCATCAAAATTATAAAATGTACCGATTCGCGGCTCGAAAGTATTGGCTGTTAACGGCTTAAAAATTAATATCTCTTCACTTCGAGAGTTGTATAAAACTAAAACCAAGAATAACAAATTAAAAACAAATTTCAAAATAATCTCCTTATAATCAAAAGCTGCTTTTCCCTGTCATTACTACCCAAATTGTTTTGATGAAAATATAAAAGTCGAGAGATAAAGTCCAATGTCTAATATAAAAGGTATCTACCATGCATCTTTCCTCGAATGTGGAGTCATTTCGCTCGGTGACCTGCCACAGGCCGGTGATGCCCGGTTTGACGCTTAGCAAGATTTTATCGCGACCTTTCATCTTTGGATGCTCTTCGGGTAAATATGCACGTGGTCCAATGATGCTCATATCACCCTTGACTACATTCCAAAATTGTGGTAGCTCGTCAATGCTAAATTTACGTAGAAATTTACCAATATAGGTGATTCGTGGGTCATCTTTCAGTTTATGAAATTTTTCAAATTCGACTTTTTTAGAAATATCTTTAGATAAAATTTCTTCTAATGTTTTTTCAGCATCCAATTTCATCGTGCGTAATTTATAGAGTTTGAATTCTTTACCATTTAATCCCATGCGGATTTGAGAATAGATGACCTTCCGGGTACCTGTAATGAATAATAAAATAGCTGAGATTATTAGAAACGGTAAGCTAATAATCATGAATATAGTTCCTGAGGTTAGGTCTATGAATCTCTTATAGATGACCACCTTTTTATCGAGTAAATTTGTTCTAAAAGTTGAGCTATAGTAATTGTCGCGTGTGTTGAAAAGAAGCCAAAAGCTCGAAATCCCATGAATACTGTTTACAATGATAGTATCTTTGAAATTATTTATGCAATAGTCAATAGAAGTACTTTTAATGTTCTCGGATAACGAATCTCTGATGATAATTGCATGGTGGATTTGTTCGAAGAAATCAAATGAGAATAGTCTTTCAATTTTATAGCTTGGTATTTCAATAATTGTTAGCTCTGCCGAATTTACTTCACCTTCGATAAAACATGCCACCGGTACATAACCACCGAATGGATTCATTGTTAAAGATTCATAGACTTTAGAAGCTGATTGTAATGAACCAATGATAATTACAGGCGCCCCCCACCACTTTTTCCCTGAAAAAATCATTTTTGTTGCATGTCTTACTATAGGCATAATTACAATCAGAGTTCCCCAGCATAAAAAGAAAAATGATTTGACAAACCAAATTTGTAACTGAAGAAACAGCGATGCTACTGCCATCAAGCTGAAAGTGAGAGTTATTGTAATCCAAATGAGACGAATTTCATCAACAATGAAATTACCATAGCCGGGATAAAGTTTATTGAGTGCGAATACAATCAAAAAAACAGGAATAACAGACTGAAATTCCCGGAAGAGATATCCAATGTCAAGCGCAGGATAATAAAATTCCTTGACAAACCAAGCTGAAAAGAAAAAACAGAAAAGAATTGAAATTAAATCCCCGACAATTAGAAGTAAAATCGGTCTATTACGAGAAAATTGAAAAGATTTTCGGTAAAACAAATTGAAATCAGGTTTTATGCTGGTGTCATCAGACATTTCATTCCATGAAAACGAAAAATTATCTGTGGATTCCTCTTACGGAAGTTTTGATGAAATCAATGCAATATTGTACTTCATCACAAATTTTGTCGCGTTGGATAAATTTTGCAATGCCGTCTGAATTGTTCAATCCCGAAAAAAGTAAAGTATCGTAAAATTGCTCTATTTCGCTGATAGTTTCAGGAGCAAACCCTCTGCGGCGCAATCCGATTTTATTTACACCTTCTACCTGAGCCGGTTTACGGTCAATAAGCGTAAACGGTGGGACATCTTTGACGATTTTCACATCGGCTCCTATCATGGAATGTTTTCCGATTTTACAGAATTGGTGAATTTTGGCAACGCCACCAAGAATTACCCAATCTTCAACTACAACGTGGCCTGCAAGTTGGACAACATTTGACATAATAACATTGTCGCCAACGAGGCAATCATGAGCGATATGACAATAAGCCATGACCAAACAATTATCACCTACTTGTGTTTTACCAGTTTCTTTTGTGCCGCGATTAATCGTGGCAAATTCTCTAATGGTAGTATTAATGCCGATGATTGTAAGTGTGTGCTCACCGTCAAATTTCATGTCCTGCGGTTCCGTACTTATAACGGCTCCTGAAAAAATTCTTACGTTATTACCGATTCGAGCCCCCTGACCAATCACGACAGATGACCTGATTTCACAGTTGTCGCCGATTTCGACGTCATCTTCAATAATTGTAAAAGGTCCGATAGTTACATTGTCGCCAATTAGTGTCTTATCTGAAATTATCGCTGTTGGATGAATGTATCTCGCCATATTAATTATCCACAAGTGCCGCCTGAAATTCTGCTTCCGCAACAATTTGGCCATCAACCAATGCTTTACCTTCAAACCAAAAGGCATTCATGCGTTTAGAAACGAGTTTAACTTCCATAATCATTCTATCGCCGGGATAGACTGGTTTTCGAAACCTTGCATTTTTAATACCCATAAAAAAGGCAAGTTTGGTATCAATATTTTCAACTTTACGAGTTATCATCAAACCACCTGTTTGAGCCAATGCTTCTAAAATAAGTACGCCAGGCATAACTGGCTTATTGGGAAAGTGCCCCACAAAAAATGGTTCATTTATCGTAACATTTTTCAGCCCTATGATGATATTTTTGTCATCATCTACCTCTATGACTCTGTCAATTAACAAAAATGGATAACGGTGAGGTAGAATTTTCATTATATCATTGATGCTAAGGACAACTTTATCCGCAATTACGACTTTTTCTTTTTTGATATTGTTCTTTTTATATTCGAGATATTTTTGCCTTATTAGCTTGCCAAATTCTATGTTGCTGGCGTGTCCGGGTCTTGCGGCAAGTACTTGTGCCTTAATGGGAACACCAATCAGAGTAAGGTCACCTATCATGTCGAG
>CAZWXI010000153.1:0-3403 GCA_964637845.1 uncultured Hyphomicrobiales bacterium
GCCTTTGCCTATCATTTCGAGTATCCATACTTCTTCGGGGTCAGCAATGGAGAATGATTCTCCTGTGGAATAATATCCGTATTCGGCTACGAGGTCTGTCATGACTTTGATTGCTTCGCGAGCGGTTTTACTGCGTTGCAGAGCTATTCGTATCAAACTGCCGTAATCAATTATTCCGCTTGTATCTTGCAATTCCTTGCGACCTGTGAAAGTTGTTTCGCCGATGGCAACTTGGTATTCGTTCATGTTGCCAATTACAAGGTATGTTTCTTTGGTTTGTTTGATTTTTCCGAGATATTTTCCTGTATCCCAGTCGTAAACTTTGAGTGAGTCGTTGTCGGTGTATTTAGCGGCGGGTGAGTAGTAAAGTGGCTCCATAAATCCGCCCGCATCGGCATTGTATGTAATCATAGTTGAGCCGTCTGCCGAAGCACCTTTCGTAACGAGTAAGTTCGTACAGGTATATGCTGTTTGTACGGCAATAAATATAATAGTGAGCGTTATGATAATGTTTTTAATCATAATGTTTCCTGTTTTAATTAATATAATACAATCATTTACGAAACAAAATATTATTGCAATATAAGATAATTAGACAAATAGGGCAAATTTTTCGGTAGAAATTCGACAAAATAAGCAAAAAATCGTGTTTGTTCGGCTGGGAAAGCATAATTTTAGAGGCTTAAATTCGTTAAAGTTCAGAAAAGGAAATACATTACGAATTCGAGGAGAATTTTTTGAATGACTGATATTAGTGAACTGAACGAGCGAATCAAAGCGGAAAGCTCTTTTGTGGATTTGTTGATGAACGAAATCGGAAGAGTTATCATAGGTCAAAAGTATATGCTGGAACGACTTTTAATAGGTCTGCTGTCGAACGGGCATATACTGCTGGAAGGAGTGCCGGGATTGGCAAAGACATTGGCAATTAAGACGCTGTCGCAATCAATCAATGCAAATTTCAGCCGATTGCAGTTTACTCCCGATTTATTACCTGCGGACTTAACGGGTACGATGATTTACAATCATAGCAAGGAAGAGTTTACTGTTAAAAAGGGTCCCTTGTTTGCTAATTTTGTACTTGCGGACGAAATCAACCGTGCGCCGGCGAAAGTACAATCTGCGTTATTGGAAGCAATGCAGGAGAGGCAAATCACAATCGGCGATTATACTTATAAGTTAGAAGAACCCTTTCTGGTACTTGCAACGCAAAACCCCATTGAGCAAGAAGGTACTTATCCCCTGCCCGAAGCACAAGTGGACCGCTTTATGTTGAAATTGGTCATTAATTATCCCACAAGAGACGAGGAAAAATATATTTTGAGGCAAAATATTGCCAAAGATTTCCCTGTGGCAAGTGTTGTTTTACAACCGAAGGAGATACTGAGTGCGAGAAATACAGTAAAAGATGTTTATATGGACGAGAAAATCGAGCAGTATATACTTGACGTAATTTTCGCAACGAGATATCCGCAAGAGTATAAGCTCAGCAAGCTTACTCAGCTAATCTCGTTCGGTGCGTCGCCGCGTGGCTCAATAAATTTGGCTTGGGGAGCAAAGGCGTATGCGTTTATTAAGCGTCGTGGTTACGTAATTCCCGAGGACGTCAGGGCTATATGCCATGATGTTTTGCGCCACCGTATCGGCATTACTTACGAGGCGGAAGCCGAGAATATTACCTCCGAAGATATTATCAATGAAATACTGAATTCGGTAGAAGTGCCATAATGGATACTACGGAATTAATAAAGAAGGTCCGCAAGATAGAAATAAAGACTCGCGGGATTACCAAACAACTCTTTTCCGGGGACTATCACAGTGTGTTCAAGGGTCGAGGCATGGCATTCAGCGAAGTACGCGAATATCAGGTGGGCGACGACATTCGCTCGATTGATTGGAATGTGACGGCGAGATACGCAAGCCCGTATGTGAAGATTTTCGAAGAAGAGCGAGAACTGACTGTTGTTTTGCTTGTTGATATTTCGGGTTCTCAAAGTTTCGGTACTCGAGTGCAATTCAAGCGTGACCTCGTGACAGAGTTAAGTGCAGTGCTGACTTTTTCGGCTATTCAAAATAATGACAAAATCGGGGTCGTCTTTTTCAGTGATAAAATTGAAAAATTTATCCCGCCGAAAAAAGGCAAAACTCATGCTCTGCGCATAATACGTGAATTGTTGGAAGTTCAAGCTACGGGGCATGGCACCGACATTGGTCATGCACTGAAATATCTCACTAATGTACTCAAGAAAAGGAGTATCGTGTTTTTAATATCGGACTTTATTTCGGATAATTTCGAAGAACATCTTAAAATAGCATCAAATCGGCATGATACCATAGCTGTACAAATTTACGACATCTATGAAGATGAATTACCCAAAGTGGGATTGATGCGTATTTTAGACCCCGAAACGGGAAATATTAGATGGATTGACACTTCTGATGAAAAGGTAAGACAAAATTATACATCATGGCGGGAGACCATGCAAAAAAATCTCAATAATGTCTTCACAAGGCATAAAGTTGATATGATAAGCATTCGGACAGATGAATCATATATATCGCCGTTGCAAAACTTTTTCAAGAAAAGAGAGCGTAGGAAATAGTTTTATAAATCAGGAGTTGGTGTCATGAAAAAAGTTACGGTTTTATCAATTTTGGCAATAGTTTCGGCTAGTTTGTTGATTGCAATTTTGTATCTAATACGAGAGTCCGAGCCGATTGTCGGTAGTAGCCCTTCGACACCTGAATTTACTAAAGAGAAGCAAAAGTGGTTTCTCGAACGATATGCTGACCCCGCAACGGGTGAGTTGCCTCGGCAGATTATGGCGAGGCAATTAAGATACGTTACCGAAACATTTATCCCGAAGGATTATAAACAGCTTTACGCCCGATTGTTAAGCGATGAGATGTGGAATGTCCGCGGTCCGTACGAAATCGGCGGACGGACTCGTTCGCTCGGGCTTGACGTACGCAATGAGAATATCATTGTTGCGGGAAGTGTATCGGGCGGCATGTGGCGTTCGGTTGACGGTGGAGCAAGTTGGACGAAAACGACGAGATATGACCAAATGCATTCAAATACTTGCTTGGTGCAGGATACACGTATGGGTAAGGAGGATAATTGGTACTATGGCACGGGCGAGTACTGGGGCAATTCTGCGGCAATATCGGGCGACGGTTTATATAAATCCACAGATAACGGGCAATCTTGGAATGTCATTCCGAGTACATCCACGGGGCGCCCCAATATTTGGGATAATCCTTTCGATTATTGCTGGAATATAGTAATTGACCCGACAGCACCGTTAGAGCGTGATGACATATATGTTGCTACTGCAAACTACGGTATAATATATAGTTCAAACGGTGGTAATTCTTGGCGTACAGTGCTTGGTGCGGGGAC
>CAZWXI010000154.1:0-3389 GCA_964637845.1 uncultured Hyphomicrobiales bacterium
AGTCGCAACATTGGGTTTTGCGAGTTCTTGGGTAAAAGTTTCGACAACTTCCGCACCTGCTGTAACAGCAAGAAATGACAACTCATCCAAATGTTCTTCGGCAATTTCTCTGTCCGAACCTTTAATTATTAGTTGAATCGATATGGCTTTTTCGGTTTTAGCTTGATAATTAACCAACAAATTCCTCTGAGATAATCGTTATTCTATACATAATTTGCAAAAGTAGTAAGATACAACGTAATTAATGAAAAATTCTTTAAACAGTGGATTCAAATTAGTAAGGTCAAACAGAAAAAGTCTATCTATCGAAATTGCCCCCGAAACGATGACTGTCAGAGCACCTATGAATATGCCTTATGACAGAATAAAAAACTTCCTTTTACAAAAGCAAGATTGGATAATCAAAAAACAGGCTGTGATGCAAAAACGATGCATGAAATCTTACTCATTCGAAGAGGGTGAGGAAATCTTGCTGTACGGGAATCTATACCCGGTACGACATACTGATACAAATGAGTTTTTATTGAAATTTGTCAACGAGGAATTTTTGATAAACGTAAAGCATTTAGAAGAGGCATCTAATATTCTGAAAGTATGGTACATCCAGCAAGCAAAATTTACATTTCCGATAAGAGTAGCAGATTATGCAAAACAATACAATCTCGAGTTTAAGCAAGTCAAAATATCAAATGCTTCGCACAGGTGGGGGTCTTGCTCTTCGAAAGGTTCAATCAATCTGAATTGGCGACTGATTAGAGCAATACCCGAAGCAATTGATTACGTGATTGTTCACGAACTTGTTCATACAATTCATATGGACCATTCAAGGACGTTTTGGGATAAGGTAGTTGAAATTATGCCCGATTATAAAAAATACAGAATATGGCTGAAAAATCATGGGCATCTACTTGATTTTATGTATAGAGACTAAAAAAAACATATATTTTTGTTGTTGATAAAAAATTGCGTAACATTTTTTTAAAAAATGTGTTATATACATTGTAAGCGAAACAAGTGGGAAAATGTTAAAACCATTAGATGAATATAGTGATACCGAGTTATTCTATATGTTGTGTGAAGAGAAGAAAATTGCTGAAAGAGCCTTTTCAGAGATATTCACACGCCACTCATCAAAGGTTTATGCATTTTGCAGAAGGTTCCTTGGCAACAAAGAAGAAGCACAAGACTTATTTCAGGAAACTTTCATAAAGTTTCACCAGAGTGCTTCAAAAGACAGGGTAATGACTAATATACCCGCTTTTCTTCTGACGATAGCAAGAAATCTATGCGTAAATTACAGAAGAAAAGAGAAAACGACGATATCGTTCGAAGAGTATATGGCTCATACCGAAGAAGGACTCGAAGATAAAAATGAACTGCTTGAGTTAGTTAAACGTTCTTTGGAATTGATGCCCGATGAATATAGAGAAATATTCATATTGAGAGAGTACGACGGACTTTCGTACAATGAAATAGCAGAAATGATAAATATGCCTCTCAATACAGTAAAAGTTAAGATTCACAGGGCAAAACAAAAAATGCGTGAGATTTTGTCGCCCTATCTCACGGAAATGGCAAAATTTGATTAGAAATAAATAATTATACATGTGATTAAAATGGATAACTTTAAAGAAAACACAAATTCGGAGTTGCTGACTCAACTGTTAGACGGGGAGTTGAGTTCTGCTCATGAAGAATCTTTGTACGCTACACTAAGCAAAAGCAAAGAACTTCAGGAAGAATTGCGTCAACAACTGTTAATCAGAGAGTCAATACGCAAGGATACCGAAGCTTATAATCCGCCGTCAGCCGCAGTTATCGGACTGTTCAATAAGTTGGCTTACGCTCCGCCTTATGCTATTATGACAGGTGGTTCATTGCTCAAAGCAACTTTCTGGAATACCATGTTTAAACGTGCTTCCGTATCGCTAGCACTTTTAGCATTATTGACTTTTAGTAGCTATCATTTGATTGGTTTGCTCAATGATGATGAAACTCCCAGCACAGTGCAAACACAGGTGAACACAATAACATCAGTTGAAGAGGCTGAAAACATAATCACTTCATTTTCTGAGAATCTCGAAGCAACAAAAGGTGCCTCGGTTGCAATGCAAAAACCGATCCCCATAATGACATCAAATTCAGTGCAAAGCACACCCCAAATCGAACCTAAAGTTAGTTCTGTAATTGATGAGAATGCGTCTGAAAGTCAATCAATTGCCGTACATGACAATTCATATCGAAGTATTAACGTAATTGAATCTTCATCATTTATTATAAATGCCGAAGAAATTACTTTCACAAGGAATTCCGATTTCGGTTTTATTAATTATCAGGCACCTCGTATTACAGGTAGCTCAAATATCAATGTTTATTTAAAGGTCAATGCACCAACTCGCAATATAGCATCACTCGGCTTTGATGGTAGTTTATTGAACAATAAATCATTTGGTATTAATTTCTTGAAACGAGGTAGCTTTAGTGGTGGATTTGAAATTGGGCAAAACACTTATCGTGCAAAAGTAACAAGTGATGAAGATGAGAATACTCTTATTGATAAAGATATGAATGTGTTTTGGTACACTTTAAACGGAAGGTACGATGTTAATGATTTAGAGATGTTTAATGTTCATCCTTTCTTACAACTTGCAGCCGGTAGTGGTAATTTCGGTAAGTACATGGTGAGATATAATGCGGGTTTGGAATACAATTTTCAAAACTCAGAATTTTCATTAATGGTGGGTTGGGAAGGCAGTAATTTATGGTACTCGACGCAGAATAAATCTTTCAACACAAATACCGGCGGTTTAATATTCGGAATGTCCTACAAATTTTAGATAAATAGCCGAAACAAGAGCACAATAGAATGCTCTAAAGTAAAGGGTTGCTTTCATGCAACCCTTACTTTTTTGGATTTTTTTAGTACCAATCAATTCTGCAGTGAGAGAGCATTGAATTGATACTTTGCTTTTCGTCTTCTGTGAACTCATTGTGGGCTAAACTCAGATATCTAAGCTTTTTCAAATTTATAATAGTTGCAGGAAGCGAGGTCAAATTGTTAAACCCGAGTTCGAGTTCTTCTAAATTCGAAAGATTGCCTATACTGTCGGGCAGTGAACGTAGTTCATTTTCATACAATAGCAATTTCTTGAGATTTACTAGATTACCGAAACTATCGGGCAAAGTTACAAGGAAATTTTTATATAGTCTGACTTTTTCAAGATTAACCAAATTACCGATATTGTCAGGCAATTCAGCTAAATTATTTTCATGGATTTCAAGTTTGGACAGATTTTGCAAATGACATATCGAATCTGGTAGTTTAGTCAATGCATTACCGGGAGCGCGTAGTTTTTCCAACTCCTTTAATTCGCCAATACTATCGGGTA
>CAZWXI010000155.1:0-3375 GCA_964637845.1 uncultured Hyphomicrobiales bacterium
TACCCCCCAAATAAAAACAACTGGCGACTCTTTCTGAGCCGCCAGTTGCATTAGCGCATGCGATACGGGAGCTTCTTCTTATGGCTAAGTCTATAAAGTCCGAGCTAACTAACAATCATATTCTTTGTCTATCTTACGACTGATACCTTTTGCATCAAGGTTCTACCGTTTGACTCCATGATTAAGTAGTAAACGCCCGTTGCAAGGTTCAAACTGTTTGAGTTGATGCTCAAACTATATTCGCCTACCTCAAGATTTGCATTCAACAACTCTATGCTCCTCGAACCTAACACATCTGTCAATACCATGCGTAACATACCCGATTTTGCTACATAGTAGTTTACGTATGATTCACCGTTTACTGGGTTCGGAACTGGAACTGATAATCTGTATCCACCCGATACTACTTCGGCTACCTCAGTTGTCTTCGGTACTATCGTGATTTCTGCTTGATACGATTCTGCCGAACCACATATGCCTGATACTACCACCATATAGTAGCCAATGTCTTCCATTTCTGCCTGTTCTTTACTGTATGTGATTTTAGTCCCTGAAAGTGCGCTACCATTGGCTATTGCTGAACCGTCTTTATACCAAATGTAAGTAAGCATTTCGTTCGAGTTGCTCTCAACGACTACTTCAAGAAGCATTTCACTATCTTCGGTAAACTCGGCATCTACGAGGTCTTGAGTCATTCTCGGAGCATTCAATACGCTAACGATAGCGTTTGCGGAGCGTCGATTAATTGTCGTCCCACTCAAAGTGGCAATACAGTAGTATGTTCCCGCATCATCGGCGTCGGCATTCCTGATTGTCAATTTGGATGCTTTTGTGCCGAGGTATTTAGCTCCGTCGTTGATTTGAACGTCATTTTTGTACCATTGATATGCTATTGTCTTTGTGCTGCCGGTTGTGGCTGTTATGTTGAGTTCAGCGTTCTCGTTGTTGCAAGCCGAAGTGTTTTCGGGTTGTTGCGTAATCGTCAAATCAAGCACTTCGAGTTCCATCGGCATATAGGCAGTCTTTACCGTTCCGCATTGACCTTCGATTACGGCAAAGTACTCGCCCTCATCGGCAGTTGCAAAGTCACGTATTGTCAAGTAGTTCGAGTTTACTCCCGAAATCTTGTTGTTATTTGTTAAACGACGGTCGTTGTTGCCGTCAACGTAGTAGTACCATTGTACTTTGACTTCGTTGTTGATGATGGCATCTTGAATCGGTTTGCCGTTTACGTGGGCTTCGAACCACATCGTGGCAACTTCACCGCGAGCAGTTGTAGTTCGTTCAGAATAGCGTGTTATCTCGGTCGGACGTAATACATATACGGCTACCGGATTCGAATAAACATATGGTGTAGCGCCGGGACCGCCAATACGGCAATGGTATAGACCGGCTTGATGATGTTGCAAGTTGTTAAAGAAGAGAATAGCTTCATTAGCACCAGGCACGGGAACGCCATCTTTGTACCATTGGTAGTTCATCGGGGCATCATAGCCGATTGATGAAGTTACCGAGATTTCGTTGTCATTGGAGCCGACACAGTTTATTACGCCTTGACTTTGCTTGATTAAAGCTACTTCGAGTATTAATTCGTGAGAACCAGCATAATATGAAACCCTATTCAATCCGTCAAAGTCTGAGCTTTCAACAGTATATGCATACCCGTCATTTGCAGTAAATAATGGTGTACCATACAATAAACTGTTCGAATAAATCTTGATATGTAGGTCCGATTCAGTAATAAACTCAATAAATTCAAGCTTAGAATCTTTGTCATTACCTTTTGCTTGCCACGAACCTAAGTCACGTGAAACCCCATTGTCATTAATCAAAGCTGCACCATTTGTATAAAAAATATTTTGATTTGAACTATTGATGCTGACAACGCTCATTGCAGAAGCCGAACCACGGTTCATGAAAATATTTCTCAAAATTCTACCTGCACTATTTGCATTAATAGCCGGATATAGCGATGATATTGTGTTGATTGAGTTATAGAGAACATCCATTTGTGGCGAGTTCAACAAATTAAGTCCGATTATGTTTGTGCCTACTAATTGACTATTTCCAATCGCTCCTCTTGAGTTTTCGCTTCTAACAAGTGAATAGCCAAAATTCTGTGTTTGTGTGATATTTACATAATTTTTATCAACTAATGTAACGGCACCAACTACATATATACCATTGATGTTATTGCAGCCGATTATTGTGTTCTTGGTTATAAGGGCTGGATTATTCGGATTTTGTGTAGTGTGGTTTACATAAATTACTGACTCAGAAAGTGAACCACTACCCGTTATTCCCGTAAATTCATTATTGCTGATTGTTGTCGAACTCCATGAATGAATACCGCCTACCGGCACAAGTCCAGAAAGATATCCGAACTTATTAAACGAAATATTAACTTTACCGGGTGCGATGTGAGGCATTATTTGGTTATAGACACCGACCCATGAGAAATTAGTAAAGTTGTTGTTACCGATATTTATATTTGGGCTATTGACGTTATTTACGGTGTTATGAATAGCTGCCGAACCGTTAGTGAAGTTGCAATGAGATATACTCATTGGCGAGCAGTTAGCTATATTCATAATTGAAAAAGCGGTATTAGACCTTGGTGAATTTGCCACGCCCAGAAAAGTAACATTGATAATATTGAGACCACTGACGTTTGAAGCAGTAACGATGTTACCCGCGCCTACTGACGCAGAGTTGTTGTTACGAATAGTCATGTTGCGGAATGTGATGTTGTCAATTCCGTCTATAAGTATAATAAAATTATTTTGTGGTGTTGTGTTTGCCGCAATGACTATGTTTTCGGGGAATGCAGAGCCTCCAATAAATTCAATTTCATTCTTATTCGGCAACGGACTATTCAATACTATTTGTCCAGTATAAGTACCAGGACGAATTTCGAAAGTTACTTTGCCCGGACCGAATACACCGCTCGAATTTAAATATGATGCAGCTTCTGCGGGTGAGGTGAATTGTGCGTTTGTAGGACCAATGTAATAATGGCCCGCGGCAAGAGATGGACCTATACCGCCTTCGTATTTATCATTACTTGCATCCTCATCTGCCACGCCATTCGGCATTGTTGTCCAACATTCGACTGCAAATGGTCCAAGAGGCGTCTTAGCATAAAAATTATATGTGCCAAGTATCAAATCACGAGATTCGTCACGCGGTATATTTATTCCAGTTAAGGTCACAGGGGTCTGCGTTACACCGTCAATCTTCCAATTAATTGTAACACTTGTCAGAGGTCTCGGTGCATAATTGCGGACACGAGCCCTTACTTGGGTTACCCCAGGACCAAATCCCTCGGGTGGACCAAAAAAGCCGATTACGCCCGCGTCGTTGAGGATGGGGGTC
>CAZWXI010000156.1:0-3351 GCA_964637845.1 uncultured Hyphomicrobiales bacterium
GGAGCGACAAGATATGTCGTTTGTATTGAGTATCAAGTTCGCTTTTATCGGGATTTGTTGTAATATATTCATACACCATCATGTCAACGAAAGGGCGGTATGGCTCCATTATATCGTCGGCAAGGCAGAACGGGTTGTATTTGTTGCTGTGGTGCACCCCGATTAGCGGGAGCAATCCGGAGCCGCAAAGTGCTCTTGCCGTTGCGGCTCTCAGGACTGCGTATCCGTAGTTAAGAAAATTATTTGGTGGGTTGCCTTCTCGTTCGCGTTTGAAATCATCGAAGTCATCGAATAGTATTCCCCAATAAATTCTCGAAGCGACTGCCTCGCGATTGTCGGTATCACCGCTTTTTACCTCGTGTGACAATTTGAGTACTCGCGAATACTCTTTTCCAAAATATTTGAGTAGCAATGCCTGATTCTTTATTTTTGCTTCGATGACTTGTTTCCATATGCTTTTTTTCATTGGTTCGCTTGCTTCGATTTGAGCGTTTATTTTGGCGGTTTGGGTCTGATTGGTATGGAAATTCAGCAACATTGCCGTCGGCATATGATTACTTGTGCAAAATACTGTTGCGATATTGTATGCGGCGAATTGCTCAATTGTACTTTGCGTGTAGGAAATATCTCTATTGTCCATAACTACGTAACCGATATCTTCGAGCGGTATTGAAGAAATTTCTCCCGTTTCCTTGCTGACTATGATTAACTGGCTATTATTTACATTGAGCCTGCATGGTTTCTCTATGCAGATTGTTCGCTTTACCAATTCGGTGCCCTCCTTATGTTGCCTCCTGTATCAATAATTACTCTTATCGGATTCAGATTTTTCATGCCATTAGGGCTTCTGATTGATTGCATCTGCTCGTCAAAGTCTAAAGTAGAAGCTGTATGGTGGCGGAAGACATAATACCACGAAGAAAGCTTCTGTACACGATAGAGGTGCTTTGCAAAGAGCTTTTTATCCCCGAATTCGAAGTCAATATGGTCAGGCGATAGCCCGAGCAGATACATGTCATTTTTCTTGAAAGCGGCGAATAGTTGGCTTCCGTCTTCTGCATAAGGTGCGATAATAGGCATTTTTTGCAATTTTCTTTCGACAGCTTCCCAGAATGTAACTACCTTTTCGATGATTTTACCGTTGTGATTTTTGTATAGTGCTACATGGTGGTTGTTGGACGGGTCCACCCATTTATTTATGTCATTATACAGCGCGACGGGGTTTGACATTACTTCCTTTATTCTGACTTTGAAAACGGGCACTTGCTCGCCTCTTTTGTTTTTCAACCATATTTTCGGTATAACGAGATTGTTGTCCTTGTCAATATCGAAGAAGGTATTTGTCGGAATTTTATCCTTTTTGTTAAATCCGAAGCCGATTTCTTTTAATCTCTCTCTGACGAGTTCCTTAATTGCCGGGTCAACAATTTTTTCGAATTTCGCATAATTATCAATATCGTCGAGAGATTTACGAATATGGAAATAGAAATCGGCACTGTCGGGTGCTTTACGTTTTCCGTAGAAAGTCTCAGCATGCAGTTCTCCTCGCGCGGCAAGCCCTTTGCTTCTGTATTTCATATCGTTTTTGCGAACGATTTTTGATACGTTTTCGAGGACTCTTTCTCTGTATGAGAATTTAACGAGTATTCTTTCTATCGTCGTAGCAACATCTTCGCGGAAGTTTTCCCAAGGCATTGGCACATCAATTTCTCTTCTCGAATTCTTAGCAGATTCGGTACTTAACTTTTGCAGATAAGAGTTTTTGCTGCATGCCACTACAATAGCATCAATAGCGTGATGGCGATGATCTTTGCGATTTTTCTCATCATCGGCGGGGTCGAGTATAGTGTTTAGGTTCCAGTATCTCCTCAGAATAGCCGTTACTGTGCCTTGCGTGATATTAACTTTTGGACAAACAGTGCGAAGGAATTCTTTTGCCTCTCTTGCTATATAATGAGTATCATTCATTTGTCTTTGGATGAATCCGTCAATATCCGGGTCTTTTGTGCTGATTAATTTGATTAGTTTCGCCTTTAGCTCATTTTTCCAGAATAGTTTTATTGCTCTATCTTTGAATGTATCCCATTTTTCGGTGTTGCCGAGCCATTGGAATGGAGTACGATTGCTTTTGCTATGATTTGAGTCTCGATAGCATATTACTTTGTTACTCATACTATCATCTAAGGAAAAACTATAGGGAACAATATGGTCAATCTCGATGCGGTTATCGCCGGCAAATAAATCTGCTTTGCTTATAGGTTTACCTGAATATATGCAATAAGCCAAACCTTCTTTATTCTCGATTTCGTCATAGAGTCTATACTTTTGTATATTTGCTCTGTTTATTGCAATACCATTTCGCTCGAGAAATTCAATTGCTCGCTGATTTTTAGCTTCGCGTTGGCGGTTGTCTTTTTGTATTTCATCGCGCCTACTTTTGGGCATCTTCAATTCCCGAGCGAGTTCAATTCGAATCTCATCAGGTTTTCCATATTCTGATGTAATGAAATGAACAAGTTTACGCAATTCAAAAAGTGCCTTGTTAACGATGGGATTTCGCAAATTATTGGGCAGTGGGAGTTTGTCTGCAATCGGTCGTTCTTCGGTATCGGCACTGTGATGGTAAAGTTTTTTGAAACGTTTTTCTTCTAATCCGAATTCATCTCGTAAGAATGTCTTAATATGATTAATAAGCTCGCCTTGTTCATATTCAGTCTCTGATTTCATTTTTACGTACTCAATGATTTGTCGTTTCTGTGAATCACGTAACTCTTCCCATTTAGCTCCAAATACGTTTTTTATTCCTCCGAGTATTGTTGCGATATTGTATTTAAGTCCTAATCGCATGAAAGGGAGTATATTGTTGATTGCTTTCAGACTTAATTCGGCGTAATCATCGTTCAGATTGCTGTTTATGAGCAACTTCAAACTCTTTTCACTTAATCCGCCGAAATTTTTCAATAAATGCTCGACCATTTTTTCGCCGTCAGTTGATGCGTACAATGCAAGCCGAATTTTTTCAAATAATTTTTGACTTTCATCAAACGATAAATTCTCAAAGAAACTGTCCTCAAGTAATTTACGAAAGAGATTTGTCATTACATTGGCAGGGATTTTTGTTTCAATGTCATAATTTACTCTTTTATAGTCAATTTTCAAGTATTTAATCAAATCGGTAAGCTTGATACTTTTTGATTTAGAATTAATAAAGTCCAATGCTCTTGCTCTATTTTCACCACTGAGAGGTATATCATCATCAAACTTCAAATTATTTAAGAGCTGCAATGTTCTGAATTCTTCAAACTCAATGCGGCTTTTGGAGCATTTAGCTTTATTATTTTCACATCTGCA
>CAZWXI010000157.1:0-3293 GCA_964637845.1 uncultured Hyphomicrobiales bacterium
ATTACCGATTTTGTCGTAAGAATATGTTTCGATTGGGTTGAGCATATGGTTTTTCCAGTGTACCAATCTATTTAGCTTGTCATACGAATAATTGTATGTTTTAGTGGCTTGGATTTTTTGCGTTGAAGTCTGCTTAGTTATATTGCCCAACTCGTTCCTTTCTAATTGTTGGACAAAAATAATATCAGACAATCCTCTCTTGGCGGTAATTTGAGTGACCCAGTTTCTGTCGTCGTAAACAAAAGTTTTAATCAAATCTGCTCCGGGATAAGATACCGTATCAATGTTGTTGCGCTGGTCGTACTTATAAATAATATCAGGATTGATGGGCTTTAATAAAGGAGTAGGGAACGCAATATTGGAATAAACAATGGTATCGGCGTTAGCAAAACCTGTGCCTGCACTCCCCACACGCGAATACACTTTCCAAGTCCTTCCGTTATCATCATAGACGTACCACGTGGTAAACTGCCTGAGAGCATCAATTACGCTGACGGAGTTAACTTTATTCATCGAATTATAAGTATAATGTATGACGTCGAAACCGACGCTTTCTGTCCATCGAATAATAGCTTCGACCCTTCCACGGGCATCATAACTGAAGAAAACGTAATGGAGCGGCTCAGATGCATCGTCGCGATAGGCAACTGCGGCTTTGCGTCCTTTAAGATTATTCAATGTTCCTTTAGGTGTCAATTTATTGATAGCTTCATGGCTTGGCATATTCTCCCAAACGTGTCCAGCTTTAGTGGGTAATTCTTCGTAGTGAACTACAACCTTAACGAATTCGGGGAATTGAGAAATATCTTCAAAGTTTTCCAATGTAGCGGAACTCGGTAGGTTAATCGTATTATAATAGTTTGCATCGTGCATAAAGAATCTGCCGGATAGTCCTTCAAAAATGTTAGTCATAGATGGTTCGGCAAGATTGCTTAAATAATGCCCCTGTCTGATTTTGTTGTAACCGAAGAAGCTCAGATTATTAGTATCGGGCAATATGCTATTTACATTCCCTGAAACTTTTAGCCATAAAGTAGGATTAGCGGTGTATAAGAAATTTTCATGATTCGGGATATTAAGAATGTCTGTATTAAGAGAATTAAAGTTCAATTCAGAGATTTTTCCTTCGCCTACAATAACGCTTCTTCCCAAGTCATCATACTGAATAAAACTGAATTTATTGTTTTCTGCTTGCTCAGCGTTCTGACTGAATCTTAAATTTCCAGCAATATCATGTCTGTATTGCATCATACCTAAGTCAGTCTGTTGCTTTTTAATAACCCTACCGTAATCGTCATATTCATAGAGTGTTTCTTGACCCTCTGGATTAACAACTTTAATGAGTCTTCCTAAATCATCATAAAAATAATCAGTAGTAATTTTTTCATCGTCTAAATCGACAACATTTCTTCTTAGTCTACCCAATCCATCGGTATAATTAGCGGATTTAATGCCTAACTCATTAGTTGCGATAACTGCAAAACACACTCCGAAGTAATCTTCATCATTGATATCTTGTAGGAGTTGACTTGGGAAATCAATGTCGTAAGAGTAGCTGACTTTGTTCGTGTCCGGGAAAAGGATTTTCTTCAAGGCACCGCTTTGGTAATTCTCTCTGACGGTTTGGTTGCCTAATTGATCGAAAGAAAAATATTTACCGTAAAGTTCTTGTTTTGTCACAATAGAATCAATCCTTATTGGATTTGTAGGCGGGCCGATTGGGAATTTTTGTGAAACGTGTCCGTACATGTAATGTCTTGTATATGTTTGAGTGTATCTTCCGGCTAATCCGTTTAAAGTTTTAGCAAAATCATTATTATGTGTATTGGGGAATTTTTTAGTCTGTGGCTCAAATGCCGGAATGACCTTGTCATCTATTTTACTGTAAACACTAAAAACCCGCTCTTTCTCATCATAAGTATATTTGAAAGTAAAGTCTTCTTCTTCACTTGTCAGTTTATCGTATGCTACTTCCAAGCAAGGAGCATCATCTGATTCACCGAGGTCGGGGAATCCGATTTCAGCCTGATTGTTATTATTAGAAGAAATAGTAATATGAATAGGGTTGTTAGCATTAATAAACAGAGATTTCACAGGCGTCAAATCAACGTAAACAATCGGTTCACGGTAGGGTCCTAAATCCTCGTCACATGAGTTGTCCAAAATGCTTATCGGGAAACATCCCGCTACGATATTTGTTTCGTAAACAGATTCTCCGACTTTGATATTTAAACTCATGCATTCGTTGCGATAATTGCTTAGCATTAATTTCAAATGCACGGTTGATATGTCGAATCCCTGATGAAAAGCGTCGTATTGGCTGGGTTCGTAAACTAATTTCAGTGATTTATCGGTAACATGATACGTGTGTTCGTAGGTTAAGCTGTCTTGAGTTGATATAGATACCAACTTTGAAGTCTTGCCCACTCGAAGTTCTTTGAATGTTTCGTATGATATAGGATTCATAACTTCATGACTATAACCGCTTGCTTCGCCAATGTGAGTAGTAACAATGGTAGTTTGATTTGTAATAATAGCATTTGTTATAGGCACGCAGTCAATTTCTTCAGCAAGTCTGGGATTACCTTGAAGCGAATTTGAAGGGAAATCATATGGGTGTCGTTCTAATATTTTTCTTCCGACGTTATCAAAAATAGTCTGGTAGTACCATCCGTTATAGTCAATTATGCCGGTAATCTGTCCAAAATTATTCTTATCATATACAGTTCTTAATGTGTCTGTCACAAGTACAATTTGCCCATCAATATACTTGTACTTGCGTAAATAATTTTCCGTCGCAATTGGAGCTTCAAACTGATAATATTTTTGTGTAAAAGACTTGTAGTCGAACTCTTGGTTGTTTTTCATGACTTTCCCGTGAATGGGTGCTTGGTCGCTAATTCCCGGAATGTCATTGTATCTGTAAATTGATTTAGCTTTTATATCATAAAATCCTTTAACTGTATTGAGCATATTGCGTTCCCAACCGCCTTCATACTCAAATTCTTTATTTAGGATATAATCTCCATTATTTACTTTAAAGTAGCTCTGTTTAATTGCTCCACGACGATATTCGGGCTCGGTTGGTCCCGCTTCGAAACTTTCATGATAAACATTTTTAACGGCGTTGAGTATAACATCATTCTTATCTCTGACAATAATCTCGTGTTGTAATCCCATCATCGGCGGGACATTTATCGTTTTCTCTACATATACAAATGGTAATATAATTTTTTTTTTTGTATTAGTTAAAATTTAATCGGACAATTTGTTAAATTTGTAAAAACAAAATT
>CAZWXI010000158.1:0-3247 GCA_964637845.1 uncultured Hyphomicrobiales bacterium
GATAACCGTCGCCAACTAAATCCGTTTTGAGCATTAATGTATCGCCAAGACAGATGTATTCAGGGGCTATGATGGAGAAGGATAAATCATCGCTTTTTTGAATATTGATGGTATCGTGGGCGACGCAACCGTTTTCATTTGTGACACTTAGAATATATTGACCGATTCTTGTGACAGTTATCGCAGGAGTCGTTGCACCCGTTGACCATTTGTATTTGAAATTTGGATGTGTGGAGGCTCGGAGCTGTAATGATGCACCTTCGCAGAGAAGTGTATCTCCGAAAATTTTTGCCTGTGGTTTGGGCAGAATTTTGATTTCGACGGAATCGGTGCGTATTGTGCTGTTTATGTCAACGGTAACTTTGTACAATCCTGCATCGGATAATTTTGCTTTGGGAATTGTGAGCTTTCTGCCTTTATGCTCTATGCCATCGGGAGTTAACCATGTGTATTTATTTGTAGTTATATCGGGTTGGACGTCAACGTCGAGAACCAAATCCTCACCCTCGCAAGTAGTATCAGTTTTGATTTTCACCCAAAAATCTATTAAACCTTGGACAAAGTTGGGGAGACCATAGGACCAGTATTTAGCTGTAATATCGTAATCTAATCTATTATAAGCTCTAAAATTACATCCTGTACCAGTAATATTTGGGGAATTAATAACAAATAATGAATGGAAAATATGAGGATAAATTCTATTTATAACAGGAATATATATTTTTCCGTTTGGAGCTAATTGCAATTGCCCAAATAAAGTAATTTGGTCAACTTTGAAGTGAGGCTCTGCAAGAGTATAAGCAGAATTTTTAATATAATTGGAATCTAAGATGCTTATATCAAACTGAATTAATTTAGAATAAACTGTATTCTCTCCTGTTATATATAATTTTTTAGAATCAGGAGAGAATTCTATACTATAAATCACCATTTGTTCACCATAACTGTTAACAAATAAATCGGCTATATTAAAATTTATCAGTGATTTAACTTGTCCGGTCATTTTATCAAAACTTAAAATATCCAGCATATTTGTATGAGCAACCAATAATGCAATTAAGTCACCTTTAATATTTGATTTCATTAACCCTGAGATAGCAGATTTTAAGACACCGGGCCACGGGCCCCACAGAGGATGGAAAACTCCCGTAGTACTTTTCACGATATTTTCACTGAGACCATCTTCGGTCAATAATGCGGCAAGAAAAGTTCGTGAATTGAGTTCATGCGATATGACCCAAACATCTTTACCATTGCCATGTCGTATGCCAATTAATTTTTCTCCTGAATTTCTAAATAAGTTTTGGTCAGTCTCGAGAATTATTCCTCTGCCATTATTTCCATCCATATCAATAATACTGTAGTGAGTATTATAATAATTTGCATTTTCGTAAGTGCACATAGAAGAAAAAACATAATATAAATTATTATTCCCCGGCTTTTTTACAATTAATCCCGTTTGTCCAGCCATATGATATCCATCATGAGGATGAATCAAAGTACAAAATGGTTTATACAGACCACCTTGTAATCTGATTGAATCCGGCAAACCAACGTAAGTATATGCAGATGTGCCACTTGTGGAAAACAAAAAATGACCCAAAGAATCAGAAATTGATGAACAACCTTGATTTGTAGAACTTATACTTTCTCTTAAAATTTTAGGTTCACCATCGGGAGTATTGAAAGTAATTACCCACTTACCGCCAAAATCCCAATTATATGCTTCTTTCTGAGAATAAAGCTGCATTATAGAGAGTAGATGAATTAATATGATTAAATTAATATATTTCATAACAATTTACCTAAGTTTATTAAAACAAAGACCCAAACCCCTGCCAATTAACAGAGGTTCGGGTGTATTTCTTATAATATAAACTAAAGCCATTTAAATTAATTCTTGATGAACTTTAGTTTATGCGTCGTAAGTCCTTTGTTTTGAATATGTAAATAGTATATACCGACTGCCGTTCTTGTCATATCAATATTAAGATTATTTTTGCCTTCCTGCGATTCATGTCTTGTAGAGAAAATAATATTGCCAAGTACGTCAACCACTTGTATTGTATGAACTTCAGATATGTTCGACCAATATTCCAATTCAAAGAAGCCGGTATTAGGATTGGGATTTATTCGTATATTATCTCCCAAATTTAATTCATCAAATTCGAGAGAAGATTTGGGGAGCATGAACGGATTATTGTCGAATATACCGCAAACATCAATGCAGGTTCCCTGACATTCTTCACTAGGAGTACTGCGTGTATGCACTCGTGCCTGTGTGCCATTGCTGAGGATTTCAAAGGTGATTTCGCAGCAACCCATATTAATGCATGGAAAATATATTTGTTGCGGAGAATATCTCTGCATCCAGCACTTCCATAGATTAAGAGTTATGTATTGCGGTTGACCTTGCGTGTGATAAATTTGATGCAATGCTACTTTGATTAATTTCTCAAGTGCATTTTCGGGCGGCATATAGTTATATTTGACCTGAAATACATTGAAACTAAAACATGGTGTAGAGCCGGAACTGCCAAGTGTATAGAGACCATTGATATAAGTGCCGTCCATGAAATAATGCTGTATGTATGGTTGGGGTAAAGAATCATACCTCGAACAAGATGAAAAGCACGGCGGTGGCATATTTCCGCTGATTTCAAGCCTGCCGGTTTCAGGTAATATACTTTGATTGCAGTAGTTTTCGCAGGACGGATAAGAACCATCCACACAACCAAATCGTGGATCTATTGAAATACTATCCAGATAATAGTCGGCAACAACACTATCCCAATGTGATTCAAAGTATATGCAGCAAGGACCGTCATCGCAAGACTCATATACATCTGGTGAAGTTGAACTTCGGTACAGGCATTTTGGCATTCTTATGTAATTGACGGGTTGATTATATAAGTTCTTCAATGCCGCAATACCTTTTATTGCCATTTTCATTATTTCGGTAGAACTCAATGTGCAATAACCGTAAAGTTCAATCTTGGTTATTTCGTATTCGTTGTAGTATGGACCATGCTCTCCGCATTTATACCTCCGTAAGGTCGTATGTATATCTATTGTGCAGTATTCATCCAGCCCGGCATCATATTCAAACATGGGGTATATAAATGTAATAGGCGGATGGGTAACATCCAGAGAACATGCAAGACATGTAGCGTATGATTTAGTATTGCTGAATCCCATAATCGTCAGAAAAGTAAGCACCAGGAAGGCGAGATATTTGCGATTCATT
>CAZWXI010000159.1:0-3242 GCA_964637845.1 uncultured Hyphomicrobiales bacterium
ACTTGGGTCGGGTACTGTCGGACGTTCAGCAATTGACATTGGTCGCGATTTGCTTTCTAAATATTCTTCCTTAAACGAACTGGCAAAATGCGATTTCAGCGAATTCAAAAATATTCAGGGTATTGGAAACGCTAAAGCAGTAACCCTATCAGCAGCATTTGAATTAAGCCGACGTATAGAAATTGCTCCTTTTTCCGGTAAAAAAATTTTTCGCTCACCCGAAGATATCGCCGATTACTACATCCCAAGACTTCGTGATTTAAGGATTGAAGTTTTTAAAGTTTTGCTTCTTAATGCCTCGAATCAGATATTCAGGGATTTGACAATAACGGAAGGGATATTGAATATGAGTGTTGTTCATCCGAGAGAAGTGTTCAGGATAGCAATTTCGGAAAGTGCAGCTTCAATAATACTCATGCATAACCACCCTTCCGGCAATCCCAAACCATCAAAAGAGGACATCAAAATTACCGAACAAATTGTAGCCGCAGGAAAAATCATCGGCATAAAAGTACTCGACCATTTAATAATAGCAGGTGATAGATTCACAAGTTTTGTCTCGTTAGGCATTATATGAAAAGTAAAATTAAATTAAAGAAGCATTCTACAGAACCAAAGAACGTAAATCGTACACAACTCGGTAATGGACTGACATTGGTGACCGAACAAATTCCCAATGCTGAATCAATAGCGCTCGGTATTTTCGTTAATACCGGCTCACGTGATGATTACCCAGATTACTGGGGCATTGCTCATTTTATGGAACATTGCGTATTCAGACGTTCTCTTAAACGTACCTCAAAAAAAATTGCAGGTGAATTCGAATCTCTTGGTGCTTACACAAATGCTTTTACTTCGCAGGAATATACTTGTTTTTATGTGCGAACTTTGAAACAACATTTCCGCAAAACGTTAAACATTTTGTTTGATATAATTCTGCATCCCTTGCTACTTCAAAAGGAAATCGAAAAAGAGCGACTGATTATCTTGGAAGAAATTAAATCATATGAAGATGACCCCGAAGAATATATTTTCGATATCGGCGATAGAATTGTATTTGGAGAACATCCTCTAGGAAACCCAATAATTGGCAATAAGGATACTGTGTCATTAATAAACTCGGTAGAACTGAGACAATTTCATGATGAGTTTTATCGTTCGAATAACATTGTAATTTCATTAGTGGGAGATATCGAACATGTTAAAGTCGAAAATTCTGTCAAGTCACTTTTTGACTCACTCGAGCCGAGAATTTACTGCCCCAAGCGCACACCGCCTAAACTGGAAATGCCTACGATACTAGAAATTTCAAAACCTGTCCAACAATCTCATTTACTTTTAGGTAAACGCACGTCATCGCTCAAGAGCGACGACAGGACATCTCTTATGGTGTTCAACATACTTTTCGGCGATGGGATGAGTTCGAGATTATATCAGAAGTTAAGGGATCGTCATGGAGTTGCATATAATATATTCTCGACATTACAAATGCACTCGGACGCAGGCGTATTTTACATATATGCGGCTACGGATGCAAAAAAAATCACACTTACAGAAAGCATGATTTTTGAACAAATGGATAAAATACTACACGACAAGATCACATATTCAGAAGTCAGCCGAGCTAAAGAACAATTGAAATCAAGTCTGATAATGGATTTGGAGAGCATGTCGGCTCGGATGCAGTCACTCGCAAAAAATGAACTGCTAACAGGAAAACATGAAAGTGTAAAGCAAATTATCGAGCGAATTGATACAATAGCAATAGAATCAATTAAGCAAGCCGCTTGCAAATATTTCGGTAGTAAACTATGGTGCAAGGCATTGATTTATCCTGAAAAATAACTTATATTATAATACTTTCATATATTCATACGTTTTCATATCGAGTTAACTATTTATATTTGTAAATAAATTTTGTATAAAATATAGCAGAAAAAATGTCGCAACATTTTAAAGTAATAATAATAGGTTCAGGTCCGGCAGGATTTACAGCCGCACTTTATGCATCGAGAGCAAATTTGGAAGTAGCAATTTTTGAAGGCAACCAGCCCGGCGGACAACTTACAATCACAACAGAAGTTGAAAATTATCCTGGGTTTGCCGAAGGAGTGCAAGGCCCCGAAATGATGGAAATATTTCGTAAACAAGCCCAAAGATTCGGTGCACGCTCAATTTTCGAAACAATTGAAAAAGTTGATTTATCTGAAAGACCGTTCAAATTGAAGTCCGATAGAGCAGAATATTTATGTGATGCTTTAATCATTGCAACCGGAGCAACAGCAAAACTTTTGGAAATGGAAAGCGAGAAAAAGTATTGGGGTTCGGGTATCTCGGCTTGTGCCACATGCGACGGATTTTTCTTCAAAGGTGAGAAAATTTTCGTTATCGGAGGCGGAGATACGGCGATGGAAGAAGCAAATTACCTCACACATTTCGGCGAATCTGTAACTTTGGTGCACAGGCGGAGTGAGTTTCGAGCGTCGAAAATCATGGTCGAGCGTGCAATAAAAAATCCGAAAATTAGAATAATAACCGATAGTGTAGTTGATGAATTCTTAGGCGAAGAAAAGAACGGTATTAAGCGATTGACACATATCAGGCTGAAGAATGTCAGAACAGGCGAAATCACGCTCCACGAAGCAGGAGGCTGCTTCATTGCTATTGGTCACACACCCAACACAGTCCTATTTGAGGGAGTTTTAGATAAAGACGAAAGCGGATATCTCATAACCAGAGGCAAATCAACGTACACTAATGTTCCCGGAGTTTTCGCATGTGGTGACGTACAAGACCATGTTTACCGCCAAGCAGTAACTGCCGCAGGTTCAGGTTGTGCCGCCGCCATTGACGCCGAAAGGTGGTTGTCGGAGCAAGAGTAAGAAGAAAAGCAAATAAATCTTCATTTTTTGATTCATAAACAGTGGAAGTCTCGAATAGTCTATTTAGAGATTTTTTAGCAAACTCGTGCGTAAATCGAATTGCGATACTAATAGCATTAAAATGCTGATATGAATGTATTCTTATTTATTGCAAAGAGGACTAATTTATTATCATATATCTTTGCTCACTAATACCGCTTTTTTTATTATTTACCTTGAAAAATATTGTTTTTCATCCAAACATTTTCACTTCACAAGAGTCAGAAATGCAGCTTCGCATAAATCATCGGATTTTTGCTTTACGCCAGTGGTATTGGCTTCGAAAATTAACTTTCCTTTGTGGTCAATGATTACAAAATC
>CAZWXI010000160.1:0-3199 GCA_964637845.1 uncultured Hyphomicrobiales bacterium
GATAACATACGAAAAGTGGCGTATATACGAAATGTTTTCGTATATACGCTAGTTAGCTGAAATATTCCTTTTCTTTTATGGGCTAACCGCCCATTTGTTTCAAAAATTTTCAAATTTCTTTTTCCAATTAGGTGTCCTTCGGACAATTATTTTATAGGGGAATAAATAGGAGTCTCGCTGTATTCTCAGCTCGTAATTTTTGATCTTTGACAAGAGGATTGTTTGCGAGTAACATACAAGTAAACATATACATTATATTGGTATGACACATCCAAAAAATACTATTGGGAAGAACATTAAGAAACTCCGAAAAAAACAAGGTATCTCACAAGATCGCCTATCGAAACTTGCTGATCTATCTTTGAATACAGTTGTTACTGTCGAGAGTGGTGCAAATGAAAACCCCACAATAGATACCCTAACAAAAATTGCTACAGCTCTAGAAGTTGGAGTTGATGATTTAATACAGAAATAATTATGGTAAAATCAGCAAATTCAAATTTACATAGAGCTGCTAAGGTAAAGAATGATGAGTTCTATACTCAGCTTGTTGATATTGAAAAAGAGTTAAAACACTACAAAGACCAATTCCATGGCAAAGTGGTGTACTGTAATTGCGACGATCCGTTCGAGAGTAACTTTTTTAAATACTTTGCAGCTAATTTTAAGGCCCTCGGATTAAAAAGTCTTATCGCAACAAGCTACAAGCCGTCTCCCGTCGCAAATACACAACTTGGGTTATTTGGTGACGATAAAACTCTAGAACCCAAAAAGGGTCGCCCAAAGGTAAATGCAAACAAATTTATTATCAATGATGTTGGTGATTTGGACGGTGACGGGGCGTTTGATTTGAAAGATGTTGCCGAACAGCTAAAAGCAAACAAAAACAACGAGTGGTCACCACTTGAAGGTGAAGGAGATTTTAGAAGTCCAGAAAGTATAGAGTTGCTTAAACAAGCAGATATTGTGGTGACCAACCCCCCGTTTTCACTCTTTCGGGAATATGTAAATCAACTAGTTGAATATAAGAAGCAGTTTTTGATTATTGGAAATAAAAATGCTTTTTCTTTTCAAGAAGTTTTTAAATTAATGCAAGGGAATGAAATCTGGACTGGTTATACTAGTCCTGGTCAATTTCTTACACCAGATGGAAAATTAACAAAGAAAGTCCAAGGACTTACACGATGGTTTACCAATCTTGATGTAGCAAAGCGACACGATTTTTTGACACTTTATAAAAAATACACTCCTAAAGAGTTTCCTAAATATGATAATTACGGCGCGATAGAAGTTTCAAAAGTTTCTGATATCCCGACAGATTATGATGGCATAATGGGCGTGCCAATTACTTTTTTGGATAAATATAACCCGAAACAATTTGAGATTTTGGGGATTACGGACAGAGATCCAGATAATGAATATCGGACTAAATTGTATTCTCGGGAAGATTCACCAAAGTACAATGACCTAAATCGGCGTGCTGCAATAAAAATCGAAAATAATCTAAAACCGACATATGCTCGTTTGTTAATTAAGGCAAAGAAATAATATGAAAATTGAACTAAACAACATTAAAGTACGCGAAGTATTCAATGAATACAAAGATAGTGACGAGGAGGGCGTTGTAGCCTATGGTGGTAAGCTTGATATTCGTCCAAAATATCAGCGTGAATTTGTGTATAAGCCAGAACAACGCAATCAAGTTATCAAAACTATTCTGCGTGGCTATCCAGACGGCGACGCATATTTCCCGCTCAATACGATGTACTGGCTCAAAACAGACAAAGATACTTTTGAAGTAATTGACGGTCAGCAACGAACACTATCAATTTGCCAATACATAAATGGTGATTTCAGTATCGATGAAAAATATTTTCATAGTCTAAACAAGACAGAACAGGAATATATCTTGGAATACCCGTTGCAAGTATATATTTGTACTGGAAGCGACAAAGAGCGACTTGAATGGTTTGAAATAATCAATACTGCTGGCGAGATTCTGACACCACAAGAACTACGCAACGCAAACTATACTGGTGAATGGCTCACAGACGCGAAGCGCTGGTTTTCTAAGAGCGGCGCACCCGCATATCGCATTGGTCAAGATTATGTAAAAGGGTCACCTATCCGCCAAGAGCTATTGGAAAAGGCATTGAAATGGATATCTGTCCGCGACTATGGTGAAGAAAAACCTGCGGAGTATATGTCTAAACATCAGCATGATAAGGATGCGAGCGAATTATGGGAATACTTCCAGAGCGTGATTGAATGGGTGCAAAAAACTTTCCCAAATTATCGCAAAGAAATGGCGAGTGTAAATTGGGGTGAATTGTTCAATCAATTCAAAGACAAGAAATTTAATGCCACCAAACTTGAAGAAGAAATTTCAAAACTAATGCAAGACGAGGATGTTAGCAGTAAGCCAGGTATTTATCCGTATGTGCTCACTAGAGCAGAGAAATATCTCTCAATCCGGGCTTTCAACGACAAGATGAAACGGGAAGCGTACGAAAGACAAAAAGGTATTTGTGTTCACTGTAAAGAAAAGTTTGATATTGGTGAGATGGAAGCTGATCATATAAAACCATGGCATGAGGGTGGTAAAACTACTGCCGAAAACTGCCAAATGTTATGTAAGCAATGTAATAGGACTAAGTCTGGAAAATAGTATGAGTAACTTATCAAAAATAAAACAAGTAGATCTTCGTAAAGCATGGAATCACGAAGCACACGACTTTACAAACTGGCTTGCCGAACCAGAAAATTTGTCACTTCTTAGTGATGAAATTGGAATTGATATAAGCCTTATTCAAACAGAGGCAAGCGTTGGGAAGTTTAACGTAGATATTCTTGCAGAAGAAGAACATTCTGGAAGAAAAATTATTATTGAAAATCAACTTGAAATTACAGATCACGACCACTTAGGAAAAATTATTACCTACGCATCCGGGTACGATGCTGAAATTGTCATCTGGATTGTAAAAGACGTTCGTGATGAACACAAACAAGCAATCGATTGGCTTAACGAACATACGAATGAGGATATTTACTTTTTTGCTATTAAAATGGAACTTTGGCAAATTGCCGATTCTCCATTTGCACCAAAGTTTTCCATCATATCAAAGCCAAATGACTGGAGCAAAGCAATTAAACAATCTGCACAAGGACAACTTAGTGACACAAAGGTGCTACAACTCGA
>CAZWXI010000161.1:0-3182 GCA_964637845.1 uncultured Hyphomicrobiales bacterium
AAAATTTATTTCTGGAGATTTGACATGAAAAGTGTATTTTTAACTTTGATGGCGGTAGTGGTGCTGCTGCTCAACGCTAGTCCTTTATGGGCGCAAGAAGAGATGCCGTTAGAGTTGGTATGGGAGGTTAAATACCTTTCTGGTTCACATCCAATTGAACAGGTTTGCCCAAAGGGGAAATTACTTGTTACCTCAGGCAATAATGGAAGGATGTATCTATATAACCTTAACACAGGCGAACTAATTTATATGACAACCAACGATGATGAACAACAATTCTACTTGATGGTTAACGATGTAGGTGATAAGTTTTATATACGAAATCGAGAAGAAAACACATATGAAGAATACGATGTTAAGACAAAAGCATTGATACAGAAACTTCCACATGTCCTTGACAGAAGTAACGGATATTATTATAATGCATTAAGAATATCGCCAGATAATGTCTATTACGAATTTCACGTTCATCCTCATTCATTTGTGTTTAAAGACCTATATACTGGAACGGTATTGGATAGCTTCAAAGTACCGAATTCTCCCGATGTCTCAACGTTTGATATGGTTGACAAAGGGGAGTTCTCTTATGACGGCAGATATTTTAAGTTTGGGCTAAGTTATAAATTCAACCCAGCAACGATGAATAAGTCTTGGTTTGTATATGATAGACAAGCGAAGGAAATTGTATTTACGAAACATATAATTCCTAAAACTACCGGTGACTTAGATTTGGTATTTTACAATACAAAAAATTGGATGCTTGTTTCACAACTATTAAAATTGCCAGGTGATGACACGCGATATAATTATTTAAGCGAATTTGATTTAGATATAAGAGACTATAAAGAACACGTAAAAATCAACAAATTAGCAAGATTTGTGATGCCTTTGTTGAGATTGGATGATAAGATGTACAGATACAACTTAATATATCCTCATGGTGATTCAGCAGATGTCACAAGGTTTTACGATTATGAAAACAAGAGAACTCTTGATTACACTTTTAAACACAATATACACATGTTTGATTCAATCTCCATTTGGTTTTTGGACTTTCATGTATTGCGCAAATATCGTTTTGATTGGTCTGTAGTAGACATAGAAGACAAAACAAATTTGGGTGAGCAAGTACTATATCCAAATCCAACGACCGGAGCAATTGCATTAAGTATTGACGAAGCAATGTACGGAGGTCATTGGCAGATTATAGATTTGAACGGAAATGAATTGAAGCAAGGCCTGATAGGATTTGATAATAATTTGTCTTTGAACATTGATTCGCTATGGACGGGTACTTACATCCTTAATTTACAAAAAGATAAAATATTAAAGACATATAAAATTTTATTGCAGAGGTGAAGCCATGAAAAAGTACTTATCATTAATAACAATCTTGATAATTAACTCCTATGTACTTGCGTATTCTCAAAATGCCATAGACCCGCCGGTTCTGCCAAGCGGAATAAATGATACAGTATTTAGTTTTGACAACACAAATATAATTCACCGAATGGATGATAAGTTTATACTCGGTTGGAATTACGGAGGGCCCGGTAGAGCAATGGATAGTTTGATGAAAAGCAATCATTACTTAGACCATTGGGAAACAGGAATGACCATAACATGGGCAAATTATGGCGATAACCATAATTGGTATATAAGGCTTTGGCCCCTAACTACCGGCACCGATGCATCAATCGTCGAAACTCAGGCATTATATTACGAACCGTCAATTAATGTTGAGTCGATTAATATTTCTAAAGCGCCCAAATAGAAAATTAACAAAACATAAATACTCCACAAAAAAAAATATTTTTTAACATAATTTATTTCAGGGAAATTTATTAAGTTAGTAAATATAAATGTTGGTTTAAAAATTTATTTATGGAGATTTGACATGAAAAGTGTATATTTAATTTTCGCAGTCGCAATCTTGGTTTATTGCAACACGGCACTGGCGCAAGAGCCAGTAGACCCGAACCTGATGTGGGTCTCGGACTCAACTTGGAAGCACTCAATTCTACGATTTCTTGTACACCCTAATGGCAACATTCTTGCTGGTTCTGGACATCTAGGAGAAGGTAGTAAACAAATTGAACTTGACGGAAACACGGGCAAAATTATCAGAGAATTTGCATTTCCTGCTTTCTTTTTTGACATAAGCCCTGACGGTAAATACATTTCTGGAAGTGATAAGGAGCACTGGCGATGTGTGATAGATTATGAAACAGATACAATTATCCGCCGTTATACACCGGTAAATACTAGACCAAAGTTTATGCCCGACAGTAAAAGTTTAATTTTTCAGGTATTAGAGGGCACTGGTTATCACTACAAAACGAAACTTGTCAGGTATAACATCAAAACCAATGGTAGCCAATACAGTCCAAATGGAATTGAGAGAACAACCGCTTGGAATTTGGCGGTTTCACCAGACGGCAGATTTGTTGCAACCGGTGGCAGATATGTTGACGGTGTGAAAGAATATACGCGGTTTGTTTTATGGGATGCACAAACACTTGATACAATAAGAATATTGGCAGATCTTGAAAGCAGGGGAGGCGGTTCCATCAAATTCTCGCCCGACTCACGATTGGTGGGGTTTCAGGTGTATGCAAGTAATTTGTACATATATAATACAGAAACCTTACAACTATATAAATATTACAACACCGCAACAGGTTTTGGATTTATAACAAATGATTATATTGCTTTAGGGAACGGGTATGAAAATCCTCCATTTTTTAACCTTCTTAAATTAGATAATGACCAAGTAATTTACACTAAAAATAATTCATCTGGAATATCGGAGTATAATCCTACAAATAATACTATGATAGTTCACTATGGTGTGATATATTGCTACGATTTCTCCAAAATATTAGCAGGTGCAAGTATTAAACCAGAACTGCCGAACCAGTTCATGGTAGAATACAAGAACAATACATTGTTTATCAAGGGTCATGCTTTTACTTCTGTACAGTTAACAGCACAAATAGCAGATATTAACGGCAAAATTATTAGACATCAGGAGATTAACACATCAACGGGCGACATACGCATACCAATAAAACTTCTAAGTGGCACATACTTCCTGCATATCAAAGATGGCGGCAAGGAATATGTAAGTAAATTTTTGGTAACGAATTAAGGATTAAGGAGTACAGAGATGAAAAGCATAA
>CAZWXI010000162.1:0-2969 GCA_964637845.1 uncultured Hyphomicrobiales bacterium
TCTTCATTTTCTTTTTTGAGTTCGATAAAGTTACCCCCGCATTTGCATGCGGGGGATAAGGTTATTTACCCCAACTCCATCCAATTTGAACTCCTAAATTGAAAAATAAAAACTGTGGTTTCAAATTTTTAGTGCGGATGTTATAATGTGCAAAATAGGAGATACCGCCTCTAATCATTACATTCTCGTAATAGTTTCTTTTCTTGCTTGAAGAGTACCACCCAATATTTATAGAAGGAAATAAATAACCGTGGTCAAAATAACCGTATTCAAAACCACCTACTGTAAACCATGCAGGAATATTTGCATTAATAAGCCAATTTTTATCATCAAATAATTGAATATTTATTCCTAATGAAACTAAACCAAAAACCCCATAAAATAAGTAATTTGGAACCATAGCGGCTAAATTTAATTCAAGCATAGTGATATCCGAAACTCTGTAACACATGCCAAGATGCACAAGATTAGTCACCTCTGCACCTAAATGTATTTTATATCTTTGAAATAACAATGAATCTCCCGTTGCCATAATGATAGAATCTTGCTTTATTTGAACCGAATCGCTAATCAATGTAATATTATTATCATCCTGTTTATTTATTATTGAAAAAGTACTATTATTCAAGCAAAGCAGAAAGAATAATATTAACATTTTAAATCGTGAATAGGATTTAGTCATTAAAGTAAAATCCAATTTAGTATCAATAACACTCATAATATATCTGAGCATAAATCATTAATTCCTTTAACTTATTATATGTCTGTACTAATGATAGACTGATAGTGAGTAATTAGTTAGTTAATTAATTTTGATAAATCTTTTGGAAATCATCTTCTTTTTGTCATAAACTACTACTGTATAATTGCCTTGCGACATTTTATTTAAATTATATTCAAAGTTGTGTAAACCTTTATTTTTGTGTATATTTTTTGCAAGAGTCTCAATGATATTTCCGTGGATATCGAATATAATTATAGTAATTTCTGTATCTTCTTTTAATTCAACATCAAAGTTAATTTTAAATTCAGATGGGTTCGGTGATATGAGTATGTCTAAATTATCATTACTACTAATTGGAGCTAAAATAGGCTGTATATTTAGATTTACTATCGCAGTATCATGCAAAAACTCAACTGAATAGTCTCCAATTAATTCAAATTGAAAAGATATATCCTGGTATAGAGTATCAAGTAAATAAAACCGAACCGTATCTACTATAAAATAACTTAATGCCGCAAGTTCATCTGATAATTCATCACTCCACGGTGGATTTGATGTACACATAAATAATTTATCGCAAATTAAATACGTGATGCTATCCCCAAGAAACTTCGAGTCTTCCCAGAAATATAAGGACAATGATTTTAGTGAATCGTAATCTTCTATATCAAAATTCAATAATATGGGATTGCCTTGAATTTTGTCGTTATGAATAATCATTTTGGGAAAGTTATTATTTGCTTCAAAACAAAAATTTTCCTCCAATTGGCAAAGTTCATTGTTGATTTTTAATATTGATTCAGCGCCGGCTTCTATTATGAAACCATCTTTTAAAACAATTTCATTTGAAGCAACATACTCTGTTATGCTTCCATTGACATTAATGACATTGCCAACCGGCAAATCATTACGTACTTCCTTACCTGCAAAAATATTACGACTCGAAATAATTCTAATATCATATGGTTCCCTATTACCATAAAACATTGTATTCTGTATATAAAGTTCATTAGGACATTCTACAATACCAGCGTTAATTAAAATTAAATAAAAAAGTGTCGCCGTTGCTCTAATGCAGTAGTTCAAAACTACATCAGAAGTAAGGATAAATTCCGGATCATCAATAGGCGGCTCGCCAAGTAAATTATAAAACCCTTGGATTAATGGGTCTGAATATGTTACAAGATTATTATTTCCATATTTTTTATAACCAGTTTCTAGAAAACTAGGGAAGTGCTCTGAAAGTTGGTTCAAAGTATAAAACAGATACTGAAATGCTGTTTCATTGGGCAAGGAAAAAACTTCATATAATAACCCACCTTGTTCCCTGGCTGTTAAAGCATTCCATCCTTCACCATATTTGCCGGCTCCATCTTTACCGTTTGCTCTGAAAGAAGTATGTGGTTGATTACAATCACCAACATCATTTGATGCTATCCATAACTCATAGGCATCTCCCATTAGAAACTTACAAGGATGAAAAGTTGGAAGTACATGAGCCGGCACACTCATATCAGCAAGTAGGTGACTTATTCTGCCAAGTATATTATATGGAAATGTTTTGTTTGACATCGTACGCCAAATAGAATTGTCAAATACTTTACGACGACCGTTTAAATCATATACTTTCTTGTATCTAAATTGCTTTGTGGTTAAGAAATCACATAAGTCGCGGTACTGAAGAAATGGAAAAACGTTTATATATTTTGTACCTCCTTCTACAATTGTGGTTCTATAATGCGGGCAAATACAAAAATTTTGGTCATATTTCGTACCAAACATTAAATGCTTTGCCTTTGTAAAAGCATTTGGCATCGCAGAACCGCAAAGCGGGATTGAATTAGTCTGTCCATCACCTAAATCAGCTACCCAAAAATGAGTACAACTTGGATCAATCGCTCTCAAAGAGTACCAGTTAGAACCATAGAGCCATAGAATATCAGTATGATCTTCATCCCAAGCTCCGATTGTAATTGCATTAAAGGAACCCCAGTCTAAACCATTAGGATCTTTTGGACCAAATTGATTTATTCCCAAGTAATTTTTCAATTCAGGTATTTCATCCACCTCATTTTCTAGAAAAATGTAAGCCTCTTTTACGATGTGCTGGTGAACCCACTCTTTATGTGAATAACTTTTAACATTAATTAATAAAAGAAGTGGCAACATCAATAATAATATAATCGACTTTTTCATTTTTTTATCTCCTTATTTTTTGATTATTTTTTTTATTTCTTCATTTTCT
>CAZWXI010000163.1:0-2840 GCA_964637845.1 uncultured Hyphomicrobiales bacterium
TGAAATTGACTTTGCTTACGATAACGGTGCTACCTCTGTTACTTATTTTAACAACATTTTTTCGTCGTAAGGTTCGGGTGCTTTTTAGAGATTTGCGTAATGAAGTCTCAAAAATGAATTCTTTTCTTAATGAATTTATATCGGGTATTTCAACCGTCAAAATATTCGGACAGGAGCAAAAATTATCAAGTGAATTTGATGTAATCAATAAAAAAACTCGTGAACTAAACATCAAAACAGTATTTTACTATGCAATTTTCTTTCCCGCAGTGGAATTGATAGGTGCAATAGCGACGGGAATTGTTTTGTGGTATGCCGCTGGAAATATATTATCAGAAGTGATGACAGTCGGTATTCTGATTGCGTTTATTCAATATGCTCAAATGTTTTTTAGACCCGTAAGAGATTTAAGCGAAAAATACACAACTCTCCAGAATGCAATGGCTTCGTCTGAGAGAATTTTTGCTTTGATGGATACCGAAGATTTCCTCGAGGACTCCAAAGACGCAACCGACGCATTTGTTTTTGAAGATAAGATTTCCTTCAATAGTGTATCTTTCAGTTATGATGGCGCTAAATGGGTGCTTCGAGATATATCTTTCGACATCAACAAAGGTGAAACCGTCGCAATAGTTGGTGCAACCGGATCGGGGAAGACTTCTATTATCAATCTATTGTGTCGGTACTATGATTATCAATCTGGATATATTTATATTGACCAACGTGAAATTAAAACCATCAGGCAAAAAGCTCTAAGAGAGAGAATTGCTCTTGTAATGCAAGATGTCTTCTTATTCTCGCGTTCAATCAAAGATAATATTACAATGGGTCTTGAATCAATCAGCGACGATGATGTCCGGAACGCCGCAATAGCATTAGGTGCGGCTCCATTCATCGAAAATTATGAAAACAGCTATAATTATACACTTAACGAACGCGGACAATCTTTATCTTCAGGGCAAAGACAACTTCTTTCATTTTGTAGAGCATATGCCGCAAATCCCGAGCTACTCATACTTGATGAAGCAACATCAAACATAGATACTGAAACCGAAAAAATTATCGAAAAATCGCTTGAAAAACTACTTGAAAATCGGACTTCCATTGTAATCGCTCATAGGCTTTCAACAATTAAACGTGCTGATAAAATTTTGGTGCTACACAAGGGGCAAATCCGCGAGCAAGGCACTCACGACGAATTGCTGCAACTTAATGGACTTTACGCAAAGCTATACATGTTGCAATACAACGAGGCAATTGCTTAGAGCATTCCCGAGCGTTTCCTGATAAACCACTCGACCGATAGCAATAGTAACGCTATTATCATAAGCCATGGTTGGCTCCATAGAGTGAATTCGCTCCTCTCAGTGACCGGTCTTGCTTTGTAATTTTTATGATTTTTAATGTCATCAAGCAAATTCACTACATTATCTACGGTATAAAATTTACCACCTGATAAATAAGCGATATTTCTGAGTAGTGATGCGTTCATACGTAAATTCATGTATTCGGCGGGTGTTTCCCCAACACTAAATCTGCCGTCGTCTTTACCAAGAACGTTATTCCCTAACTTTGCGGTACCACTGAACGTATGGTCGCCTGCGGGTAAACTTTCAATAGCACCGAAATACCTTCCGCTACCGATTGGCGATAACACTATATTCAACGTTTCGCTTTCAGTTGCTACTTGCAAGTCAACTATTGCATTATCAACTGTTTGGTATGATGCGTCATATACTTGAGCAACAAATTCAATCCTCTCACCGACATTGTATAACTCCTTCGACGGCTTTATTATCAATTGCTTTGCTTTATCTTTCAGAGATAACCATCGAATTGAATTTTCGAAAAACATCGTAAAAATATCAGTTGAATTCGTTCTTTGCCGAGACATCTCTAAAGCATATCCTCCGAGTTTCCATCTGAACAAACCGTAACCCATAACAGCGACACTTTTAACCCCTTGAAAATCTCGGGTCATAATCAGTGGTTCTGCTATCGGAATATTGTTAACTTTTATAGATGCGACCGGTTCAGATTCGGATTTAATTCTCACGAATGTTTCTGTTTTAAATATTGGCGGTAAATTATTCCATAAGCTCAAATCATCGTCAGTTCCTGTTATTCGTACGAGTGGATTAGTCAGAGAACGAGGATTCAAATCCAAATTCACCATAAATTCTTTCGCTCGTGTTGATGCGAGATTGAAAGGCAGATATTCCTCGAATTTACGCAATTTGCCGTAATCTGTATCTCTTCCAGCTATGAATAAAATTGATTTCCCACGTGCAATATGGCTCAAAAGATTTTGTACAGTTGCCTCGGAGGTGCTTTGGGTTGGAAAATTTATGAACACAAATATTTCGGTTTCATTAAAGTCAGTTTGTGTGGGTTCTACGTAAAATGCAGAGCCAAGACTTTGAATGAAGTCACGTATTTCTATTCCTTCGAGTTCTCGGATAGCGTTCTTAATAAATGAGATATCGGGTGTTGCTGCACCTGAGAAAAATGATACAATTCTTTTATTTTTCAGCACTTTGACAAATTTTGACATCCAGTTATTGCGATATGTGATTTCGCCGTCAAGATTTTCAAGCCTTACTGTAAGCTTCCGATTGCCCTCGACTTTCGGTTCATATATGAAATCCACTGAATACTCGATTCTATCGGGGACAAGTTCTACATTAGACTCACCGATTTTTGTGTTCTCTTCAAACAAACTTACGTTAACGGACTGGTTTTCAAATCCGTTTGCATCAAAACGTATATTGACGGGAGTTTTATCGTTCACATAAACAACTTCATTTGCAATCAGATTCACTGCGGAAATATCTCGAGGA
>CAZWXI010000164.1:0-2820 GCA_964637845.1 uncultured Hyphomicrobiales bacterium
CCGTTAAGCTTTTTATTTTGTATGCTTGCTTTTACTTCGATTTCTCTGCGATAATTAGGTGACGGATAGGTTACCTTAAAAACTTTAGCTTCTTTAATAAAATTTGTACCTAATTTTTTACCTAAAGGGGCTGACCATATTCCCTTTTCATTTTTTACCCGAACAAAAATAATATCACCTTGTGAATATTGAATGTTATCAATAGAAATATCAACATTAAATCCTTTACTCACAATTATGGCATTGCCCTTACCTTCACCTGGGTCAATATTTATAAAATATTCAGCATCAGTTATCAGTTGATAGCGGTCGGTTGAATACGAAGGTATAAAAGTCATTAAAAGTAATATTATCAGAATTATGTATTTCATAATCACCTCAATAATCGATTTAATTCAACAATTTTATTTAAATCACAAATTGCAATACTGTAAACTCCATTTTTTTGCTAATTGCATTTGACCAAAAATCACCATTTGATTTTCTACGATAAAAGTCAAATCAGTTACACATGAATATGATTTGTTATACAAATATTCTTTGAATAAAGAATTTGCATCTCTTGTAGTAATTGTTTCAGTTACTTTATGGTGACCCCGCCAACTTTCAGATTTGCTGTAAGCAACCATGCCGTTAATTGTACCACTTAATTCGGCACTCTCTGGTAAGTAGGTATCACCCACTCCTACTGCATCAGTCATCATCACTGCTTGGGTGATGGAACTTGTTTCAAACGTTGTTGATACGCAACTTGTTACTAATATGGAAACAATAAGTGTCATTATACAATTCCACATTAAATTCTGAAAATCCTTTATCATAACTTTACCTTAAATTAAAAATGAACGAATATATTTGTTTTTAGAATTGATATCCTATTGATAAAGCCGGATATCCTGAAGCTTTTTTAAGACCATTTAGCTTAGTTAAAAATATATACGCAACTAATTGAAGACATACATAAAAACCTTTACTACCTGATATAAAGTACTTTTCTCCAATTTCAAGACTTAATCTTGAAAAATTATCTCCTTGTTTTTCAGGAGATGACATGAAATCGTAATCAAAGCCAAAGTAAAATTCATTTGATAAGTTGTAAACTTTTGCACCTATACCTAATCCCAACCATTGACCATCGCTTGGAAGTGCATATAATAACCCAACACCAAAATCATGTGTAGAAAATAAGAACTTTGCATTAACTGATAAAATAAAATCATGTTCAATTTCCCCAATCATCCTTTCGTACTCTATATTTGACCATGAAAAGATAAAACCTAAGGGTTGAAAAGAGATTGAATTAAAACTTTGTTCCATATCATTTGACATTAATAGGTTCAAATTCAAGAATGCAACAAAAATCATAATCAATATTTTTTTCATCTAAAATTCTCCTATTATTTAATATGGTGAAATTCCAAGTGCTTCAAGTTGGATTGTGCCATCTTCATTAAGTTTGATTAAACTCTGTCTCATAACCGGGAATGTTGGTGCGTCGGGGCCACCGTAATACCCCATATCCGCCCTTGTACCATCGGGATTTAAATAAGCCGGATTCCCTGCATTTCTACAGGGAGAACCTGAAGATATCTGATAATTATCAGGTTCAAACTTTGGGTCAACTTCTAATGTACCCGTTTCTTTCATTCTAAAATCGTAAAAGTTACTGTTTTTATTACCATAAGCGTTACAGTATTCTACGTTATACAGCCTATATGAATATGAACCAGTTTCATCTTCTCGAGTTGCGAAACCATACCTGTTATTCTGATAGGAAATACAATTAGTTATAATAGGTGAATGATACTTTATTGTAATAAAACCATTATTATTATTCATAGAAATACTATTAAGTATTTTCCCGCCTGTAACAATAAAAACACCATCACTAGAACAATCCTTGATCACACAATTCGAGACTGTTCCACCTTTTGAATAAATACCTCTATATGCAGATGTTATTGCAAACCAACGTATTCTTCCATCAGTTATTTCTACTGCATAATCTTTTTCTTGGTATGATATGGTTGTACTTTCAGCTCCGCTACCTTCAACAATAATGTTTTTGTTGAGAATTATCTTTTCCTCGTATATCCCCGGATTAACTTTAACAATATCTCCGGGTTTTGCCACATTTATTGCTGATGAGATAGATGTATAATCACCCAGACCGTTCTGGTCAACTACCCATGTTTTGGCATAAGTTATTGTTGTACATGCAAACAACAATACTGCTATGATTATTAATAATTTCATGAACTTTTTCTCCTAATTCTTGCACAAACAATGTAATTTCTTCTCATTTTAACAATTCTTATGCCAATTAAAATATAAGGTATTAGTAATTAAAGATAGATTGCTTATATTTGTTAATTATAATTATACATATAAGGAAAAATATGATGAATTGTACGAGATGTAACTCGCAAAGTGTTGTAAAGAATGGTAAAGTTTATGGATTGCAAAGGTTTAGATGCAAAGAGTGCAGATATAATTTTTTCAGTTGAATGTAAATCGACTGCAAAACCGTTGCCCATGAAGAGACAAGCTCTTTTGCTTTACTTAGAAGGATTAGGATTTAATTCCATTGGCAAAGTATTAGGCGTAAGTCATGTTTCAGTAATGAATTGGATAAAAAAGTTTGGTAGAGAGGTGATGAAACTAAAAAGCGAACATGAGGCAAAAATCATAGAAATCGATGAGTTACACACATATATCAAAAAAAAACTACTGCTGTATATGGATTGCTGTTGATAGAGTTGGGAAACAATTCATTAACTGTGTGTTTGGTAGCAGGGGAACGAAGACAGGCAAGAAACT
>CAZWXI010000165.1:0-2760 GCA_964637845.1 uncultured Hyphomicrobiales bacterium
CGAAATTAGGGGAAGATTTCATCTTTTTCTCCAATTTATAAACTTTTACACATACTAATATAAAGATTTTGGGAATACAAAGCAAGAAAAATCGGAAATTTTTGCAGAAAGTTTTTATTCAGGATAAACCGTAATTAAGATGTTTTAGTTAGAATTTAATCGGAGAATTTGTTAAATTGGTAAAAACAAAATTGGAGATTAAAAGCACTGTCGAACGAAACAAAAATAATTAAAAACAAACTTGGCTTGGTAAAATTCGCGGAGTCATTAGGCAATGTATCACAAGCCTTCAAAGTATTAGGATACTCAAGAGACACATTTTGCCGCTACAAAGAACTATATGAAACAGGAGGAGAGTTAGCCCTAAAAGAAATAAGCAAACGTAAACCTATATACAAGAATCGCACAGATATTGAAATAGAGCAAGTCGTAGTCAATTTTGCAACTTCCTTTCCAATTTCAGAAATCCCCAACTACGAAGGGCAATTGGGGATTAATTGGGTAATTTAACTTTGTATAGTTATTTTAAGACTATTCACTCGATATCAATATTGTCGCGTATTCCTCCGCCCAAAGACAGGATTTCTTCACTGTAATGAGATGATATTATTGCTACTGCATTAATAGATGTGAGCAGTTCGTTATCATTAATATTTGAACCGGCAATTGAATATTGGAAAATCACAGTATTATCGAACAATAATCCGAAAGCGCCAAAGTGTAATTCTGCGTTCTTTCTAAGTAAAAATTGGAGTAATTCATCAGTTAATGAGGAATTATATGCAACGTTAGTTACAAATTCAACGCATGTCTCAGTGTCAGTAAATGGTCTAATCGCTATCATTACTTGAGTATTGCCGCGAGTTACGGTAAAAGTGCCGTTTTCAAAATTCAAATAATCGTGAAATTGCACCTTTAAGAAGCTCTCAACTTTTTGTACCGTAGCATCTAAAAGTTCCTGAGGTGTCTCAACCATATGGATATCTCCTTGTTTTAAATAAATATTTTCACTCATTTTTATTCTCCTTGCTTTTGCTCCGATTCTCCGCTGCCGAGTAATCCCATCTTAGCTTTTAGAGCCAGCAGATCCGATTCAACGGTTGCCGAAGAACCAAGCTTTTTGAATTCATCGTCCAAAGCAGTATTTTCTCCGGCAAGTTGCTCAAAAGCTGATGCTTCAGCTTCGAGTTTTTCGATTTTTCCTTCGAATTTATCAAACTTACCAAAGGCATCACCGCCTATGCCACTGAGATTTTTAGCGATTTCTTTTTGAGCCTTGGCGGCTTGTGAACGAGCAATAAGAGTACTCTGTCTTGATTTAGCTTCATCAAGTTTGGATTTCAACGAATCCAATTGTTGTCTTAGTTTGTTTGATGTTTCCCGAGCTTGAGCATGAATCGGAACTAAATCACTAAGATTTCGCTCCGATATGGCTTTTTTTTCTAAAGCGGCGCGGGCAAGGTCTTCCCTACTTGCATTTAATGCCTGTATGGCTTTGTTTTCCCATTCGTCCTTGTCCTTACGTGCCTTTTCTATCTTTCTTTCGAGACTTTTCTCATTGGCAATTGCTTGAGCAACCGCAAGGGTGGTCTTATTTACGGATTCCTCCATTTCGATGACCATTTGTTTGAGCATTTTCTCTGGGTCTTCGACTTTGTCGAGCATATCGTTGACGTTCGCTTTGAAAACGTCTGTGATTCTTCTGAATAAACTCATTAATACACCTATGAATTAATTTAACAGTAATTTATGATTTGCAAAATCTAAAATGTAAAAATATAAAAATTCCTGATAATAAATTAATGACTACTTTTGAACGTTTAATATTTTATAAAAATTTAAAAGCTGAGGTATTAATGAAATTTGACATTCAAAGTATAATGCAACAAGCTCAGAAGATGCAGGAAGAAGTCGAACGAATCAAGAAAGGTCTCGAAACCATTACTATAAAATCTGAAGCCGGTGGAGGTATGGTGATAGTTGAAATCACTGCTTCCGGTAAGATATTACAAATTAAAATAGCTCCTGAACTTTTAAATTCTGATGATATCAGCATGTTGGAAGACCTTGTTGTTGCCGCTGTCAATAAGGCACAAGAAGATGCAAGTAGGATTGCCGCCGATGAGATGAACAAAGTAAGAGGCATGTTGCCTAATATTCCGGGAATGAATTTAGGATTTTAAATTATTGTATATGAAATACACCTCAGCTACAATTGAAAAAGCTATCGAATTGTTTTCCTCATTTCCATCCATCGGTAGGAAAACAGCCCAAAGGTTAACATATTTCTTGTTGAGACAGAATGGGGATTTTGCTCACAATATGGCATCGGTAATTGTAGATTTAAAGAAAAAAGTTAAATTCTGCTCGATTTGTTTTAATTATACTGAAAATGACCCATGCCATATTTGCAGTTCTAATAATAGAGATAGAACTTTGATTTGTGTTGTTGAAGAACCAAATGATGTTGTATCTATCGAAAAGACAAATGATTATTCCGGACTATATCACGTGCTTCATGGTGTGATGAACCCGCTTGAGGGTATTACTCAAGATGATATCAAGCTGCTGGAATTGATTTCGCGTTTAAGTGATGTACGAGAAGTAATCCTTGCCCTCAATCCATCTGTCGAAGGCGAACTAACTACTCATTACCTTGCTAAACTCATAAAACCTTTCAATATCAGTGTATCACGTATTGCAAGCGGCGTGCCCATGGGTTCTACACTCGAATTCTCTGATGATGCCACAATCGCTAGA
>CAZWXI010000166.1:0-2717 GCA_964637845.1 uncultured Hyphomicrobiales bacterium
GGCAGTGCGTAAGTCACCTCACCCCGACCCTCTCCAAAGGAGAGGGAGTAAGAATCGATGTGTCGCAACTGCCTGTGGGCGTGTATTTAGTGCGGGTTGGCAATAAAGTGGAGAAGTTTGTGAAATGGTGAGACAGCGTCCCGCCATTCTGAGCGTAGTGAAGGATCCATGAAACGCGCCCTGTCATTCTGAGCGGAGTGAAGTATGCGAAGATAAGTATTTCCATCAGGGTGCGTTAGTTGTCTGATATAGAACAATTACAATTTCTATAAGTTATATAAACTATTGAAAATGTGAAATTTGTCCAAAAAATATAAAGGGTTACTTCAATCGAGGTAACCCTTTAAAGTCTCAATTGCTAAGAGTTTACTCTTTCTTGTCGTCGTCCACTACAGTGTATTCGGCTTCTTCGACGGTGTCTTCTTTCTTGGGTGCTTCTGGTGTGCCGCCGGGATTTTGTGATTGAGCACCTTGGTACATTTCAGAAGATGCTGCCGACCAAGCGTTATTCAGTTCATCCATAGCCGCACGCAAATCACCAGGATTATCCTTGACAGCTTTAGCAAGCCTTTCCTTGGCGGTTTCGATTTTTTGTTTGTTTGCCGAGCTCATTTTATCGCCTAAGTCCTTCAATTGCTTATCAGTTGAGTAAACAAGTGCGTCGGCTTGATTGCGAAGGTCAATTTCTTCTTTACGCTTTTTGTCCTCTTCGCTATATTTTCGCGCTTCGGCTTTCATTTTTTCGACTTCTTCCTTGCTCATGCCCCCTGAGGACTCGATACGAATATTCTGTTCTTTGTTTGTGGCTTTATCTTTTGCTGTAACAGCCAAAATTCCGTTCGCATCGATATCGAATGTTACTTCGATTTGCGGAATGCCCCTTGCGGCTGGCGGAATTCCATCAAGGTGGAATCTGCCGAGCGAACGATTGTCGCGTGCCATCGGACGTTCACCTTGGAGAACGTGTATTTCGACCGAAGTTTGGTTGTCTGCCGCAGTCGAGAAAATTTCCGATTTACGTGTCGGAATTGTCGTATTGGCAGGTATCATTGGCGTCATTACGCCCCCCAAAGTTTCGATGCCAAGAGTGAGTGGAGTAACATCGAGCAATAGTACATCGCTGACATCACCTGAAAGGACGCCTCCTTGGATTGCCGCACCAACGGCAACAACTTCATCCGGATTTACTCCGCGTGATGGGTCTTTGCCGAAAAATCTTTTAACGAGTTCTTGAATTTTCGGGATACGAGTCGAGCCACCAACAAGAATGACTTCGGTAATGTCATTTGGTGTCATTTTGGCATCTTTAAGAGCCTGTTCGCATGGGCCAAGTGTTTTCTCGAATAAATCGCCGCATAGAGTTTCGAATTTTGCACGTGTCAGATTGATGTTCAGGTGTTTTGGTCCATCAGCCGTAGCAGTTATGAACGGCAGATTGACGTCAGTTTGGAGCATCTGCGAAAGCTCAACTTTAGCTTTTTCAGCGGCTTCTCTGAGACGCTGCAATGCCATTGGGTCTTTGCGTAAATCAATACCTTCGAGGTTTCTGAATTCATCTGCCAAGTAATCAATCAATCTTTGGTCGAAGTTATCGCCACCGAGGTGAGTGTCGCCGTTAGTGGACTTTACTTCGAATACTCCGTCTCCGATTTCGAGAATCGAAATATCGAAAGTACCACCACCGAGGTCATAAACGGCAACAGTCATAGTTTTACCTTTTTTGTCAAGCCCATAAGCTAATGCTGCGGCAGTGGGTTCGTTGATGATGCGTCTTACAGTCAGACCTGCAATTTCGCCCGCATCTTTTGTAGCTTGGCGTTGCGAATCGTTGAAATACGCAGGTACTGTAATGACTGCTTCTGTAATTTTTTGTCCGAGATAATCTTCGGCAGTTTGTTTCATTTTTTGCAAAATCATTGCCGATATTTCCGGAGGTGAATACTTTTTACTATCAATATCAACGCGAACAGATTGCCCGTCATCAGAAGCAACTACGGTAAAGGGGACCATTTTTGCTTCTTCGGTGACTTCGCTCAGTCGTCTGCCCATAAAACGCTTAATCGAATAAACAGTATTTTTCGGATTGGTTACTGCCTGACGTTTTGCTTGTTGTCCTACGAGGCGTTCGCCATTTTTGGTGAAAGCCACAATCGAGGGAGTAGTTCTGCCACCTTCACTATTAGCTATTACCACGGGAGAAGAACCCTCCATAACAGAAACGCACGAATTTGTCGTCCCGAGGTCAATTCCAATTATTTTGCTCATAAAAAATCTCCTTTTTGTTTAAATTCTATGAAATTTTGTCATATATTGCCAAATTGGCATCATAAACGTGCAACTATGTCAAAAGTTGCACTCTACTAACATACGTGAAAATAGCGTGCCAAACTCGTAATCTACTTTCATTTTAGATGTGAAATTTTAGTTTTGCAAAAGCATTTATTGAGGATAGCTATTATGAATACGACAGCGTTCGGGTAGCTTTCTTCTGAAATTTAATCTGGAACAACAAAGTCCGCCAAGCCGACATCGCCAAAGAGATGCTCGAAATTATTGGCGGAGCCGATGCTCTCAAGAGTGCTTAAGAGTTACGGCATTACATATTTTCAAATGACCGCTTTGCCGAGTGGTTTTTTGCTATACTGAAAAAAAATTTGGATACATGCTTTTTGACATTGTAACCAAAAAATTTTCATGACGTCTAATAAAAATCTTAT
>CAZWXI010000167.1:0-2712 GCA_964637845.1 uncultured Hyphomicrobiales bacterium
AGTCTCAAGTTCATCAATAACAGCCTTGACATCGGCACCGCTTTCGACTGTCATGGAAATGCTGACTTCTGATGTCGAAACCAAGTCAACGGAGATTCTGTGCGATTTGAATACATCGAATACTTTAGATAAAAATCCGTAAGTACCGAGCATACGATTCGATGAAACATTGATGACAGTAATATTTTTCCTGAATGCAATAGCTTTGATAATGTCGGTACTTTCGGCATTAGAGACGATTTTTGTACCCGTATTTTCCGGATTAAAAGAGTTGAGAACATAAACGGGAATTTCAGCTTCAACAGCCGGATATATAGTCTTTGGATGAAGCACTTTTGCCCCGTAAAAAGCAAGTTCAGCGGCTTCGTTGTAAGATATTTCCTTAATCAATTTTGTATTGGAGACTGTTCGCGGATCGCAGGTTAAAATCCCGTCAACATCAGTCCAAATTTCTAATCGAGATGCAGTGAGAGCTTCGGCAATTATTGCGGCTGTATAATCTGAGCCACCTCTCCCGAGCGTTGATATCTGTCCGCTTGGTGTAGAAGAAATAAATCCACCGCAAACAGCAAATTTATTTGACGTATTATTGAGGTTAGATAATTTTTCAGTTATTGCGTATCGTGTTAGTTTGGTATTTATTTCAGCATCAAGATATTTTTCTTCAGTTATTATTAGACCTGTGGAATCAACAAATTGAGTATTAAGACCAGCATTAGTAAAGGCATCGGCAATAATACGCGATGACAGGAGTTCACCAGTTGCCAGAAATACTGCTTTCGAACGAGGAGTGAATTCACGGAGAATTGTCAAAGCGTCGGCAATGTTTCGCAGTCTTGAAAATAAATCACCGATATAATCCTTTGTTGACTGGGAGCAGTATAATTCGGTGGCAGTAGCAGTATGCTTTGCTTGAAGATAACGTATGAGGTCGGAGACCAATTCCAAATCAAGATTTTTAGCTGCATCGAATAATTCAACCAAAGTATTAGTAACTCCGGCAAAGGCTGAAACAACAACGACAGAAGAATCTTCTTCGCGTTTGCATATTTCGATTACTCGCCTGATTGCGGCAGCATCTTTAACTGAAGTACCACCAAATTTTTTGACTATCATAAAACGTGAATACAATTTTAAATAATTATTGTACTACGACTACTATCACTCAATATTTTTAGGAGACTTGTATTGTATATTTTATAAAATCATTGGAGTTAAGAAATTTTATTAAGTTATATTTGTTTTTGCTGTATGTTAAACAAACTTATTTAAAATTTATGATAAAATCATCACTCACACGGCTCAGTATAGTCAATGCAGAGTATTACGCATACCATGGAGTTAAACCCGAAGAGAAGAAATTAGGCGGCAAGTATGAAGTGGATTTAGATTTATACTACGATGCAACGACGGCCGTTATCAAGGACGACGTCAAGGACGCTCTTAATTATGAAGAAGCGATGTTCTGCATATCAGAGGTAATAAATGGCACAGAGAATTACGATTTGGTCGAAACAATATGCAATGAAATATTGAATATGCTGATGGATAAGTTCTTAAATTTAATATCAGCCACGGTCAGAGTACGCAAATTAAACGTACCCATGAGGCGAGTAATCGGTTGCATCGAAGCAGAACAAACCATTGAGAGAGAGTAAGCGTGAATTTGCCGTCAGTCTTATCTTAAAGCTTGGAAATGTATAGAATTGACGAGATAGTGTTATCTCTCGGCTCTAATTTAGGTGACAGGAAATCGAATTTACTGAGTGCACTGAAATTGTTGGAGGCATCAATGATTATCAACATAAGCAAGGTTTCTCCAATATATGAAACAGAACCGAAAGGTTATAAAGAGCAGAATAGGTTTTTGAATTTGTGTATTTGTTGCAATAGTCAGCACGGGGTAAATGAATTATTGGGTTTTATCAAATCGGTTGAGTACTATATTGGCAGACAAGTACGCAGCAGATGGCAAGAAAGAGAAATTGATGTTGATATAATTTTTTTTCGAGATATGATTATTAATACGCCCAATATTAATATACCTCACGTGAGGATGCATGAACGCAGGTTTGTACTTCAACCTCTGAGCGACATATTGCCCGAAGGTATTCATCCCGTGCTCAACAAAACAATCTTACAACTTTTAAATGATTGCAGCGACCATACAGAAGTGAAACTATTCGAATGATATGAGATTAAGCCCCGAATTAATATCAAAAATACAAGATGCCGCCGATATAGTTGACATAATTGGGGAATCTGTAAACTTACGACGTCGGGGACAAAATTATTTAGGATTATGTCCTTTCCATAATGAAAAAACTCCTTCTTTCAACGTTTCCTCTTCAAGAAACATTTACAAATGTTTCGGATGTGGTAAAGGAGGAAACGTTTTTACATTTCTGCAAGAAAAATTCGGCATGAGCTTTATCGAAGCCGCCGAGACGCTTGCGGCTAAATATCATATTGAGTTGCCAAAGTATCAGCAAGAAGACTCTGAAACTGAAAGCCGTCGTAGCAAAACGCTTAATGTTTTGGAATTAAGTTGCCGAGAATACTCTGAAATTTTAAAAAGATATGAAGGTAAAATCGGGAAGAACTATTTTGCCTCAAGAGGGTTCGATGATACAATGATAGAACTGTTTAGATTGGGATATTCACCCGAAGATCGGCAATTCATTATTAATAAGCTTGCCCAAAAGAATATCT
>CAZWXI010000168.1:0-2680 GCA_964637845.1 uncultured Hyphomicrobiales bacterium
ATCATACTTCTTCTGAAAAATACACCTTTGACAATATTCGTATAACCTGTATAATCTGGTTGCAGTCTCTTCATATTCGAAATTTAATGCTCCCATCAATTCAACTAATATTCGGCTCATTTTGTTCATATCTTGTTTTTTATTGCTCAATAAAAACAAGTCATACATTTTCAAAATAAGCTTTTCCCTGCTCCAAGTCATCACCTCTTGCTCAAGATAAGGGGGGATCTTCTTATCTTTGCTACCGTAAACCTTGCTTGCCGCAATTTTTTGCATTTCTGTTGACATAAAAACCACCTATTTTATATATAAATCATCGAAAGACAGGGAGCTAACCCCGTCTTTCGAAGCTATTTTCGTGCCAATCGTCTTTATGTCAGACCGATATTATTATCTGAATAACAGTAAGAACGATTGTGGATTCTGATTAGCTTGTGCCAATGATATCAAAGAAGTTTGTTGAGCGAACTGAGCTTTGATTAATTCAAGCTGTTCGACGGCAACGTCGGCGTCTTCAATTAACGAAATCGCTGCCTTATAGTTGATAATTTGAGAATTCAACAATCTCTCCTGAGAATTCAATCTTACTTCGACTCCGCCTATGTAGGAGGCAACTTTGTTAACATTATCAATTGCCTGCGATAAACTTGTCAAAGTTGCATTGATGTTGTCTTCAGAGAAGATACCCAAATCATCTGTTGCGACCTCATTTAAATCTTCTAATCTCAGACCTGCAACACCTGCAAAATTACTTGTTACGCCCCCGGCGGAAGATAAAGCTTCGCTTGTAGCATTTAAGTTAAAGTCGTTAGCCGCAGCTCCCGTTAAGTTGTAATTTGTGTTGTTTCTTGACAAGTCAATTTCAAGTTCAAGCGCTGTGTTATCGGCATAAAACCCGATTGTCCAATCACCTGTAAATTGACCTTGTAACAATTGTCTGCCACCGAATACTGTCGAATCTGTAATCGTTTGGATTTGTTGTGCCAAACGATATGCCGCTCTTGCAAGAGCTACTTTTTCGTCAGTGCCTGTGGCGCCTGATGATGCAGAAGCCGCAGATGTCTTAATGTCATTAATCAAGCCTTGAATTTCATCAAGTGCATCTTGAGCAATCGCAGTAACATTCTTAGCTTGTCCTACTGATTTAAAAGCAGATTCCAAAGCAGAATTACGAGCGGCTAATGCACGCGATGTAATGTAACCTGCAACATCGTCTGATGCCGAATTAATTCTTTTATTAGTTGATAACCTCAACTGGCGTAAAGCAATGTTGTCATTTGATGCTAATAATGCATTATAAGCATTTTCAGCCGGAATGTTGGTCCTGATTCTTGAACCACCCGAGATAGCTACTGGCATAAAAAACCTCCGTGTAATTATTTCTTATCTTGGGCATCCTGCCGAAATTAGTTAATTAATCCTACTAACAAATATATCGGACATGCGTCGCGTAACTTTAATTTTTTTTTATTTTTTTCTGACTTTCCTGTAATTTTATTCCGCTCATGAGTATTTTTTCGTTCGATAAATTTTCAAATATTATGTATTCTGTCAAGAGTAGCTCTGTTTTGATTATAATTTGGGGATTGCAATCCATCGTCACAAATAAGTTTTTCCCCTCACTTATCAACCTAAAATATAGTGTATTATCAATACTTTTATTATCGGCAATATTGGAACTTTCTGAATAAATTTCCCGACTGTTTTCGAAAATTTTTAGCCTACCACTTTGAATTTCAATTTTGATACCATTATCCTTACTAAACTCATGTGTTATCGTCCTTAGCCAAATGTTCAACTTCAGTTCGCTGCTATAATTCAAATTTGCCTCAAACTGAAAATTGGTCAACTTGGGCTTTCGGATTGAAGCAATGCCACCTGGTTTTAAAATAAATGAGTTGTCGTTTAGCTTTTCGAAATAATCAAAATGCGACAATATTTGCCCTTCCATGAGTTCGTATTCCAAATTGTATAGCAGTGTAAACCTATATGGATTACATGATGCTGTTACTAATAGAATAAAAAATATAAGGACCAACCTCATCATTTATTATACCTCAATTCTCTCGGATAGAAAATTCTGTCGAAAAAACTCAGTCCTATCCCGATGTAAAAATTATTGAAAGTCGAAGGTAGTCCATACCTATCTTCAAATCCTACTAAATTCTCATTGTCGAAGCAATTTATATAACCAAAGTTTATGTTTACATTCATCATATCACTTAACCTAAAATTGATTTTATTATTAAGATTTATGTAAACTGAAGGATAATAACTCACTTCTATGAATGGTTCAGCGGTTAAATCATCTTCTATAATCACATGCCAATAACCAAATCTAATAGGTAATACGGCTAATGCAATTTGCTCATATCCGGTGATAGTTAAATTTGCCAGAGAAGTGCCCGCAAAATAGTTCTCGCCTAGAAAAGGTAGTACTATCGAAGCATTTGCTATTTTGGCTTGGTAACCTTTGAAGGTTGAACTCACTTGATTATCCTTTTCCAAAAATGCCGAGTTTTTCGTTGCGGACATAAGAATCTGATATTGAAATAATCCTACAATCCATGATGAATGCTCATGGTCTTTCCATTCTATTTCAGTCTCGCTGGCTTTATTCACAAAATCCAACACAGAAATTCCAATGCCAAAATAGGGGATGACAGGATATTGAGCTTCA
>CAZWXI010000169.1:0-2666 GCA_964637845.1 uncultured Hyphomicrobiales bacterium
AATCGGGATAATTCATCGTCGATTTGATTGATTAGCCTCACTGCCGATGCATAATTTTTCAAAAGGCTGTCCTGAATAGCATTAAATTCACGACTGGTAGTATCCTCATCGCTTAAAGACTCTTGCGGTTCGTCGGCTTTTTGCTCACAAGAAACGATAAGAATAGCCATAATCAACAATACATGTAGAAATTTTCTCATCTGCTCTCCTGTATTAAATTATACTTAATTGTTCTTGTTGTGTCGGCTGTCACAAGGCTGATTCTACCGTCTTTGCGAGCCGAAAATTTCAAAATACCGATAGCGTCAGAATTGATTTGCCGGTTAAGCAAGTCAATATAAGCAATGCCACGGAATTTCTTCGCAACGCCAATATTGAGCGTAAATTCACACGTAAGCAAGTCCTGGTCAATGTTATTTAATTCTAACAAAACCGGCTCAATGCTCCCGTCAATGGATTCACGTGTACCCGTATAGGACCTCGCAAAATCCATTATAGAAATCTGGAAATAATCAGTTGCTCCGCCTTCGGGCTTAGTCAAATCAAGTAACTCCTCGCTCTCCTCTATCGGAACTTCAACCGTGCGGAACTCGGTAGTATCCCGCACAAGATATATTAACAATGCCGCAACTACAAGCAAAGTCGCCGACAAAATAATCAGCCATACAGCAACTTGCTTATTCCTGAAAAAAGGCTGTTTTGGTTCAGTCATTTTTTATATTGCCTGTGTTTTACTTCTCAGCCAATTCTGTAATTCCTCTGTCAATAAAGGCGAAACCTCATCATATACAAACTGATGATACTCGTTGAGCCAATTTCTTTCGGCTTCGGTAAGCATTGCGACGTCAACGGCTCGCGTATCTATCGGACATAATGTCAAAGTTTCGAACTGCAGGAACTTTCCAAATTCACTCTCTAATGCGGGTACTGTCAGCACTAAATTCTCAATTCTTATACCATATTGTCCCTCGCGATAAATTCCCGGCTCATTCGAAGTTATCATACCGACTTCAAGCACAGCGGGATTCTCGTTCATGCGGATATTCTGTGGTCCCTCGTGAACATTCATAAAGCACCCGACGCCGTGACCCGTGCCATGCCCGTAATTAATTCCCAAATCCCACATAGCCTTACGAGCCAATACATCTAATTGACTCCCGCGAGTATTTACGGGGTATTTTGCCATCGTCAAATTGATATGACCCTTCAGCACCAAAGTATAATCGCTCTTTTGTTGCTGTGTCGGCTCACTCAAGCAAAATACTCGCGTAATATCGGTAGTACCATCAAGGTATTGTCCGCCGGAATCAAGTAGGAAAAAGCCCTCAGCCCTAATTTCAGTATCAGACCCGGGAGTAGCTCCGTAATGAACGATTGCTCCATTGCCCTTATAACCAGCTATCGTATTAAAACTTTCGCCGAAAAATAAATCCTTTGCTTCTCTGATTTCTCGCAATTTATCTGCCGCCGAAATCTCGGTAATTTTTTCCTTGCCTAAAGTATTTTCAAACCAGTAAATAAACTCGCTCATTGCAACCGCATCTCGACGCATCGCATTCTTCATGCCCTGAATTTCTGTTTCATTCTTAATCGCTTTCATGTGAGTTGAGAAATTCATACCTTCAACTTTCTTGCACGAAGCGGGAATTGAATTATACAACGAGTAATTAACTCTCGCAGGGTCTATATATACCTTGCTACCGGGCTCGATTTCCTTGACCGCCGCAATCATCTCATCATAGTTCCGAATCATAACTCCGTCGGATTCTAATTCAGTTCTCACTTCGGCATTCACCTTACTTTCATAAATAAACAATTCGACTGTATCTTGACTTATAATAGCGTAACAAACCGCAACAGGATTGAAAGCCACATCTCTGCCACGAATATTGAAAATCCAGCAAATGTCGTCCAAAGTGGCAACTATATGAGTGTCAATATTGCGATGCTTCATCTTAGAGCGAATATCGTTAATTTTCTCCACTCTGCTTTTACCTGCATACTTCAATTCATGGATAAAAATCTCATTATCCGGAATTGCGGGGCGTCCCGCCCAAATCATTTCTATCAAATCATGCTTGAACTCAGTTGTAACACCATTCTGGCTCAAATCCGAAATAATCCCCTTTGCAAATTGGGCTTGAATAACCATCCCGTCAAACCCAAGCACACTACCCGGGGATAAATTATTCTTCAGCCAATCGGGATAATCATCAACACCCGGCAAACCTACTTTGAAAAGCTCTATTCCGCTATCTCCAAGCTCTTGGCTTGCTTGCAGAAAATAACGGCTGTCTGTAAATAAACCCGCTATCGTTTCAGTTACTACTATCGTACCTGCCGAGCCTGTAAACCCGGAAATCCACGCCCGAGAAGTCCATCTATCGGGAACATATTCGCTGATGTGCGGGTCTGTACTTGGAATTATATAAGCATTTATGCCATATTCCGACATTTTCTTCCGTAACTCAACTATTCTTTTAGTTATTTCCATGACAATTATTATTTAAGTTCACGCAATTATTTAATATCAAGAATTATAAAAATAATTTAAATTTTTGAAAAATCAAAATATAACATTAAATCGAAACAAGAAACACATCAACTTTGTTCAACTCCACAAAAAAAGCCGGCGCCTCTTGCGAGCACCGGCTTATTTGTTTGAA
>CAZWXI010000170.1:0-2549 GCA_964637845.1 uncultured Hyphomicrobiales bacterium
ACCCTTATGGAGATGTATATAATCCCTCTCATGCAGAATATTGGATCGATGCCAACCCGTTTGGTATCGTGCCTGATTCAAAATTGCCTGCTTTGCGGGAATATACCTCGGCTTGGGTATCTCGCACAGCTCATAATCCAAAATTAAGTTGGCTGATTTGGCGCCCGGCGCTGTATCTCTACCTTTTTCTCTTTGTGGTCTTTATGATTGTTTTACGAACTCGATGTTGGAAATATTTGTTAATGGCTGCTCCGGTTCTTATTCAATCGGTATTATTCACATTAATTCCTCTCGCCCCCAATTTTCGTTATCATTATGCGGTTTACTTAGTGAGCATGATTTACTGGCCGTTGTTATTTGCAGGATGGCTGGATGATGAGGTTGGAAATGGTGCGAAGGGTGAATAAGGTAGAGTGCAAAGGATAGGTAAAGGTAAAGAATGATTGATCCCCAATCTCCGGACTTTGAAAACACGCCGGTGAGCCCAAAGCGTCCTCTATACCATTACTCACTCAAGTCTGGGCAAGAAAATCCGGTAGTGAGTATCATTACCCCTTTTTACAACACAGGTGAAGTATTTCATCAGACAGCACAAAGTGTGCTGAACCAATCACTACAACAATTTGAATGGCTTATTGTAAATGATGGGAGCACTGACCCGGAAGCCTTGAGGATACTTGATGAATATCGGGGAAAAGACCGGCGCATTCGCGTGATTGATCATCCGAAAAATCTTGGGTTGAGTGCTGCTCGGAATAGTGGGGTGAGAGAAGCGCGGACAGGGTACATCCTGTTTCTTGACAGCGACGACCTATTGGAACCAACCGCTGCTGAAAAGTGGTGGTGGTTCTTGGAATCGCACCCCGAATTCAGTTTTGTTGGTGCATTTATTGTGGGTTTTGAAGCCCAGCAATATTTATGGAGAAACGGATTTCACAGCAATGAGCTAAACCTTACGGAAAATCAAGTTGTTATTACAAGTATGGTGCGCCGTGAGGTTTTTGAAAAGGTAAATGGATTTGATGAACAAATGACCACGGGTTTAGAAGATTGGGATTTCTGGCTGCGTTGTGCAAATCAAGATTTGTGGGGTGGTACTGTACCAGAATTCTTAATATGGTATCGGCGGAGAGAATTCCATTCAGATCGTTGGGAAGATCATCATCAAAAAGGTATAGAAAACTTTCGAAACATAGCGCGTGAGAAGTATCCTCGATTATGGGATACTGGTTTCCCAGTAATCAAACTCCAAGAACGCGAAGCTTTTACGCCAATTCGACTTGACTGTCCTCCGATGAACGTATTAGGCAAATTGCATCGTCGGATACTGTTTCTTATACCCTGGATGAAAGTTGGAGGGGCAGATAAATTTAATCTAAATTTGATGCGTCAATTACAGAAATCGGGTTGGGAGATTACGATAGTTTGTACGCAACCGACCTCTTCGCATGAATGGCTTCCTGAATTTGCAAAAATAACATCGGATATATTTATCCTTCCAAACTTTATTAAATCTGAAGACACACCGAGATTTTTGGAATACCTTATTCGTTCTCGAAATTTTGATATAACTATTATCAGTAATAGTTTGCTCTCATATTTACTGCTCCCTTATTTAGTTAGTCGTTTCCCGATTCTGCCTTTTGTTGATTATACACACTCTGCGGACCCCGGCTGGCTGAATGGAGGATATCCAAATTTTTCAATGTTATTTAGAAAGTTCTTAACATTGCAAATTGTGACTTCACATTCCTTGAGAGATTGGATGATAGAACAGGGAGCGAATCCACAAAAAGTGAAAGTTTGTTACGTAAATGTAGATGTGAATGAATGGACCCCAAATCCTTCTCTCCGTAAAGAATGGAGAGAAAAAAATGGTATAGAAGAGAATATGCCGGTGATCGTGTTTAATGGACGCTTGACTCACCAGAAGCAGCCTGACATATTTGTAAAAGTTCTTCTTCAATTGCACATAATGGGATTTAAATTTAAGGGGTATATTATTGGAAATGGCCCCCTTTTTGAGGATGTATCGCTATTTATTAGGCAAAATAAAATGAATGAATATGTTGTTATGCTTGGGGAAATACCTAATGATCAGGTCAGAGTATGGATGAATGCGTCTGACATTTTTTTTCTGCCTTCAAGCTATGAGGGTATTGCTCTTTCACTTTTTGAAGCTATGGCCCTAGGATTGGTGACGGTTGCTGCTGATGTCGGTGGGCAAAGAGAATTAGTGTCATCCGATGTGGGTTTTTTAGTTAAACATACGGGAGATGATGCCGAAATAAGAGAATATGTTGCATGTTTGAGTCAACTGTTGACTAACCCAGAGTTGAGAAACAAAATGGGAAATACAGCAAGACAGAAAATCATCTTGAAACACACGGTGGATACGATGGGGGAGTTAATGAATAGCTATTTTGATCTTGCGATTACTAGACATCATAAACTATGTCAAGTTGCTCAAATGGATTATGGCACTATTTGTGCTCAAGAGGCAATTGAGTATTTATACTATCCAAGCATGACTTCGATAGTTGATTTTC
>CAZWXI010000171.1:0-2537 GCA_964637845.1 uncultured Hyphomicrobiales bacterium
GGCTCAGCATTGACAATATTGATCCTGTAACCATATTCATCCGCAATTTTTTTTACCAGGTGGGCAAGTTCTAATATAGTTGTGGGTTTATCTGCACCGACATTGAAGATTTCAGCCGAGTGCTCGAACATTAATTTTTCTAATGGCTCCATGTAATATTTTACATCAGAAAAGGCTCTTACCTGAGAACCATCACCATAAATAACCAAATCTTCTTTATTGAGTGCCTTGCGAATGAAAATTGCAATCACATTGCGATACCGGTCCCAAAGATTTTGATAGACACCATGAACGTTATGAGGTCTAACAATTGCGTAATCAAGACCATGACGCTCATATGCATCTTTTAAATCTAACTCTACTGCCATCTTTGCAATGGCGTAAGGATCGGATGGATTGTACGGCATATCTTCTGTAAACGGCGGTTTGTTGTTACCGTAAACAGTCATTGAAGAGGTGAAAATAAACTTTTTTACATTATGTCGGATAGATTCGTTAATCAAGTTGGCCGACGCAATAACATTATTTTCATAATTGAATATGCGGATAAAAGGTGAGAGACCGCATGCCGCATAAGCAGCAAAATGAACGACAAATTCAGGTTTATGAAGTTCAAATATATCATTGACACTTTGTGTATGCTTTACATCCCAGGGATAAAATTCCACCCTTGGGTCAACAAAATCTCTATAACCACCAGACAAATTGTCTAAACCAACAACCTTATATCCCTTATCACAGAGATATTTGCAATAGTTGGCTCCAAAAAGACCGGCGGCTCCGGTAATAAGAATACTACTTGTCATAATGTTTTGCAATTTTACAAATTTGTGGTACGTGCCAAATTTCTAAATCTCTGAAGAAAGATACTCCATGAACTTTAAACCAGGCTTCTATTTCACTTAGTCGCCAAAAAGAAGAAAGATCATCTGAATAGTCAAATTTTGGAAATACAATTCCGGTTTTCCAATTTTCTGGTAACGCTGTTACAGTTGAATCACTATCAAGTGTGATTTTATATTTTGTATTGATACTTTGCACCAAATGAGGATCTTTGATATATTCAGACATGCGACACCAGCATTGTTTTATTTGAAACATATCCCAATTGCTGAATTGAAAGTGCATTACTGCTCCATATTTTGGATTAAGCGTTAAATCATAATTTTGATTTGCAAATTTCCCAGGTGTCCGTGGCGTATGCATCCAAATTTTTGGATAATCGTTTGTGCGATCATCTCTAAAGATAAAGTCTTTGTAGTTGTTACTCCACACCGAACTGTCGTCTTTATAGTGATCAACAGATTTCCACATAGCTAACCATTGCATAAGAACTCGTTGACCTGGTTCTAATTGTTGAAAGACTTTGTTATATACTTTCAAAAATGGCGAAGTAAAGGTTTCATCTGCATCTAATACAATAAAATGAGTTCCGCCAGCCTCTCTGCCTAATTCCAAAAGGGTTTGACGAATGCCAAGTTCGGCCCAGCCAAATTTCATTCTATCCTTGTTCCAAAAATGAACTTCAGCACCAGCTTCTTTCATAATTTTGGCCGAATCATCTGTGGAACCGTCATCAATAGCAATAATTTTATTTGTTACGGGAACAACTGACGAAAGATATGAAGGAAGTACATGAGATTCGTTTTTAAACGGCAATAAAGCTATTATTTTCATGGTTTTGAATTCTCTTTTATAAAATTGTCGTAATCCGGAACAAATTTTGTCACATCATGGTCAATGCCGTCAAATCTGATTTGACGGATACTGTACTCAGATTTTTCCTTGAGCTTCATTGCCCAAATTGGATCGAGTTTATCAAAAATCCCGTATCTAGTTTCAATTAAGGTTCTTTCCAATGGTTGCCTGCCATCACCACGTGTACTAGCACCTTTGCCCTCATCAAGGTAATATCCTAAGACACCGTGCGCTACTCCAACCTTTGTATGTATTGCAAGACGAATGGCAAGATCAAAATCTGCTCCAGATTTGAGTTGTTCGTCGAACATTCCAGCTACATCACAAAGACTTTTGCGCCACATGAAAAACGGGCCAAAAACCATACTTCTGGTAAATTCTTTCGGTTTGTATGAGTATACACTGTGATCAATAAATTTTCCTTTCTGACAAGGAAAGGAATTGACAATTACAAAATTTCCATGTGAGATTCCGTATTCGGGGTTTTCTAATAGAACATTTACTTGTTTTTCCAAAGAATCCGGAGTTCGTAAATCATCAACGTTCCAAATTGCAACAAAATCCGCATCTGCCTCTCTAATACAACGATTCATCGAAGTACCGATTGGCTCAACCGGATTGACAACAATGTGTTTGATTATCCCAGGATATTTTTCCTGGAAAGCTTTTACCCACTCAAGTTCTTCTTCAGTTGGTTCATTATGATCTAACACAACTTGTAGCTGCTTAAAGATAGTCTGTTTTGGCAATTCATCCAAAAAAAGCTTTAGATATTTTTTCATCTTAAAGCATGGAGTAATACATGAAATTAATGGTTTATCTTGCTGTTTTACCATACG
>CAZWXI010000172.1:0-2428 GCA_964637845.1 uncultured Hyphomicrobiales bacterium
AGCAGGATATCCCAAAGATGAGATAGAAGAATACAAAAATGCAGGTGTTGATGATTTTATTCATATAAAATCTAATCTATTAGATTCATTGACGAAACTCCATGAAATATATGATTTATTACCTAAAAAAGGAGCAAATTAATATGAAAAAACCTGATTTTACGCATGCTGAACTTAATTTTTCGCTTAATAATGATTTTATTACATGGAAAGAAAAATTTGAAGACAATGTTGCCCAAAAATATGAAACAAATACTGTAAATACTATGGAAAACATAAAAGTAGAACCTCTTTATGCCAAGAACAATGTTGAGAATTTGGAGCATATAAAGTTTGCGGCAGGCATTGCTCCATTTCTCCGAGGACCATATCCCACAATGTATGTCACAAGACCTTGGACTATAAGGCAATACGCAGGGTTTTCAACAGCTGAAGAAAGTAACGCTTTTTACCGCAGAAATATTGCTGCCGGTCAGCAAGGACTATCTGTTGCATTTGACTTAGCTACTCATAGGGGTTATGACTCTGACCATGAGCGCGTTGTTGGTGATGTAGGCAAAGCAGGTGTTGCGATTGACTCAATTTTGGATATGAAGGTCCTCTTCGATGGCATTCCATTAGATAAAGTATCAGTGTCAATGACAATGAATGGCGCAGTCTTACCCGTAATGGCGTTTTATATCGTCGCCGCATTAGAACAAGGCGCCACATATGAACAACTCACTGGTACCATACAGAACGACATATTAAAAGAATATATGGTAAGAAACACTTATATTTATCCTCCAGGGCCATCAATGCGGATTATTGCTGATATTTTTGAGTTTACATCTAAATACATGCCTAAATTCAACAGTATTTCCATATCGGGTTATCATATGCAGGAAGCAGGCGCAACTGCAGACATTGAAATGGGATACACATTATCTGACGGACTTGAATACGTAAGAACGGGATTAAAAGCAGGGATAGATATAGATGCATTTGCTCCACGCTTGTCATTTTTCTGGGCAATTGGAATGAATTATTTCATGGAAGTTGCCAAAATGCGCGCAGCGAGGTTAATTTGGGCAAAAATTATTAAACAGTTCAATCCCAAAAATCCTAAATCTATGGCGCTTCGGACACATAGTCAAACTTCGGGTTGGAGCTTAACGGAGCAAGACCCATTTAATAATGTTGTGCGAACCTGTATGGAAGCCATGGGAGCTGTTTTAGGGCATACGCAGTCATTGCATACTAATGCTCTTGATGAAGCGATTGCCTTGCCGACTGATTTTTCTGCACGAATTGCAAGAAATACGCAGATTTATTTGCAGGAAGAAACCGGTATAACCCGAGTAATTGACCCTTGGGGCGGGTCGTATTATCTCGAGAAGCTGACCTATGAACTTGTCAAAAAGGGCTGGGAACATATTCAGGAAATTGAAAATCTTGGTGGAATGGCTAAAGCAATCGAATCAGGAATACCAAAAATGAGAATCGAAGAAGCAGCCGCAAGACGACAAGCTAGAATAGATTCAGGTGCCGAATCTATAATCGGTGTGAATAAATATCGTTTAGCTAATGAAGACCCTCTCGAAATCCTTGACATTGATAATACCACAGTCAGAGAACAACAAATTAAGCGTTTAGAAAAACTAAGAGCCAATCGCAGTAACGACAATGTTCAACAAGCATTAGAAGCTATTACAAAAGCTGTTGAAACGGGTAATGGAAACTTACTTGAGCTATCAATTAAGGCGGCACAACTTCGAGCTTCATTAGGAGAAATTTCATATGCAATCGAGAAAGTTGTTGGCAGACATAATGCGCAAACACGTATAATTTCAGGCGTTTACAGTTCTGAATATGCAGAACGTACAGCAATCGAAAAAGTCAGAAATTTAACTGATAAATTTGAAGAGTTGGAAGGTCGTAGGCCGCGAATACTTGTGGCTAAAATGGGACAAGACGGTCATGACAGAGGTGCAAAAGTTATATCAACGGCTTTTGCAGATATGGGATTTGATGTGGATATAGGTCCTCTATTCCAAACACCCGCTGAAACTGCAAAACAAGCTGTCGAAAATGACGTTCATATTATTGGAGTAAGCTCACTTGCCGCTGGGCATAAAACTTTGCTGCCTCAACTTGTATCCGAATTGAAAAAACTTGGGCGTGAGGATATAATAATATGTGTCGGTGGTGTGATTCCACCGCAAGATTACGAATTTTTGTATCAAAACGGTGCCGACGAGATTTTTGGTCCCGGCACTATAATCCCGGAAGCGGCTGAAAAGCTTATGCACAGTCTATTAGATAAGGAATAACATTAAGTAAAAAGGGTGGCACAAGCCACCCTTCCTCACTTAATTATCACAACCTGCTTGTTGAGTTTGGTCCACTGGGTGATGAGTTGTACGGTATATGTGCCATTGCCAAAGTC
>CAZWXI010000173.1:0-2346 GCA_964637845.1 uncultured Hyphomicrobiales bacterium
TGTTAGAAAAATTGATAATGTAATCAACATCATACCCATTGCAGATTCAGGTTATGCATTTAATGGTTGGAAATATGATACATCATCATTTGTAGGCTTGGAAATCGTAGGCAATAGTATAAGAATACCAACCAACCAAAACGGAATTAGCATCATGGGAGATATTTTCGACCCGAGCGGTAGAAATATTGACCTTGGTGGAGGTTGGGGTACATTAAGCTCATGTACTACTATTGATTTTTGTTTTCACTTTTGGGCGTTGAGCGGTGTTATAGGCTCAGTTGTTCCAAACATTAATAGCATCGTAGATGTCTTCATTAATGGGGTACAATATCAACTCAATACTAACGAATCCATTAAGAATGGTTATGTCTGTATTACTTTACCTTATCCTCTCGAAATTAATGAACTCGAATTTGAATTTGAATTTAAAGACGATTGTTTTTATCTTGAAAGAAAAAGATTTAGGGAAAACAGTATTATTCCTGAGTTTGTGCAAGAAAATGGACGCTATGTCTATAATATGAACTTAGCTCAGGCTTCTGAATATAGAAATAACCAATGCAAAGTGTTTTTAGATATTAGATTGCGGCGAAAATCTTTCATATTAAAAGTTGATAAAGCTCTTACCGGCAATGATGCTTTTAGCTTTCCAGCCACACCATTTGGCATAAAAGTATATAATACAACGTCTCAAACTTACAAAACTCCAAGGTCCGGGCAAGGTGAGCCTAAAACTTGGGAATACTCGCATATCACAAGTGGAAATAAATACTGGAAAATTCAGGAAACTTATGATTGTGATTGCGGCGAAGAATTAGATATATTCCCTTATCTTTCTGATAACAGTTATGAGTTGGGCTATTGGAGTGAACCCATTCCTGGGGACCCCGATGATTATGATTTAACATATCTACCCGTTATTGACCCAAGAGTAGTTGATGGAACCGAAAGAAATCATGTGCTTTTAGTAAGTATGCACAACAATCATCATGTTCAACATAGGTTTGGCGCTAAATTCAGAGTTATAGGCTTCGAATTTTGGTTGCCAAAAGTTATAGAAAACAATACTATCGTAGCCCCGGTATCGCAGAAATTTATTCCTTTAGATAACATTATATCTTCGTCCGGTCAAACTATAGCTCTTTATGAAACTGCTGCAATGAATTTCGCAGGATTAGGTACTTATGAGTACTTGGACCCCGAGATAATTCCGCAAACCTCGCAAGTATATTTTCGTTTCAACAAACAGATTAATCCTTCAACTATTAACAACGAAACATTCTATTGCGAGGACTGGAGAGGTACAGGGACAAGTGGACTGCGACTCGATGGTAAACCGCTGACAAAATATGTGTTTAATCCAGAACAAATGCCTCGCAACAGTGACTTTATATATGGGGACACTAGATTATTGTTGCAATTGTCTGACAATAGAAATGCTGACAATTTATGCGATATACCGCATATGTCCAATTTCAAAGTTAATTTAAATTTTGCGAATATCCGTAGTATTAATAATGAGCCATTAAGCTATAAAAATTTTAACAAAATTGGTTTTCTGATGAGTACCGAGAATCCAGCTTTGGTTGCTAAATCAAAAAAGATTTCTATATTATATAAAAAATGGAACCCATTTTTTCAATACTGCTTTGATTCTTTCTATTCGCATGTTTGGGCTTGTGTTGGCTTTCAAAACAATATTACTAATTTAAATCAAATAAATTCAACGAGTGGTGTTCAATATCCTTATCCTAATGAATATTCCGAGCATTTATTTATGTGTGATGCTTGGAATATACTCTGGAATGATACAAAAATGCTGTGTTATGTGAATCGCTTAAATACCGATGATTTATTTGCTGCGGGACATCATATAACATTGACATATAATAATACAGAGGCATACAAAAAATATTCAGAACTAACAACTGAAATGCTGAATACTCTTTTAAACACTCTGGTAGCTGAATGGGAATTAGGACAGATTTTGGTCAAATTTATTTCTGGATGGCAGGATATTTCGTGGTGGAAATTCTGGGCGAAAAAAGATAAGACATGGACAGTTGGTGATTTTACTGAGCCCAAAACACGCTTCAGCTTGTGGGGAGCCGGTCAACTCTACAAACCCAAAACAATTTTAATCAGTACAAATAAATCAATTCTTGAATTGGAAGTTACTTTAACAGGTCAATAATTATATAATGGAGGCAAAAATGAAAACTTTATTAATTAATCTCTCGTTACTAATTCTTTTGCAAATTCCCTTTAACTATATTTACGCCAATCATATCTCGCCTAATGGTGGATATAATCATGATTTTTGGGTAATTGGCGATACTGTTA
>CAZWXI010000174.1:0-2260 GCA_964637845.1 uncultured Hyphomicrobiales bacterium
ATATTATGAAAATGTCAATTTTCTTTACAATACTGATATGTTTGAATTTTTCAAATATACTTTTAAGCCAAGAGCCATCTAATAAACCGCTAGAAGAATGTAACAAGCCATTGGTTTGCCTGCCCAAACCATACCTGTATTATTTTTGTAACGGCGAAGGAAAAATAATTGTTGTATGTAGTTCAGAACCGAATTCTAATACAGACCCTTGGACGCAAGATGATTTTAAAAAACCTGTAAGAATTAATTTGCCTATATGTCTGACTTTTGTGGATTCAGGACCTGAAATAATTAGTGTCGAAGGCTGTACGGAAAACAGATGTTACACTCCCAGACCTGTTTACAGGAAATCAGACATGCTTTCTCAATTGCAACAGGCACAGAAAAGAATCAACTGCTTATGTAATAAAGAAAATGATTCATGCCTGTGTACTGTTAAAGTAAAATTTTCATCAAACGATTTAGATTTTCAGGACCCTTTCTCTCAGCCTTCCTCAAGCTCAATTAAAGTTTTTAAAAGACAAGCGGATGGAATAATAAATTCTGACTGCTCACTTAATTGCGAAAATCTGTTTTTATACTTGAATGATACAGAAAAATATACGAGAAAATCATATAATGAGGACGGTGTATATAGTCAATTTTTTGTAATTGATGAATATTTTTACACCGATGCCACACTTGCCCAGTCCGTTTCATTAAAGGCATTCAATCTTTTAGATATTCTGAATTATGAACTTGGTTCATTTTTAGGATTAGGCAAACCTTATGGTACTTATCCGGAATTTGAAGATTGCAAATATGACGGCATCTATGATGCACAACATAACAGTTTAAAAAGTACATTTATGTCAGATGACGACAAATGTATGATAATTAATAAATATTGTAATCCTACTTCTGTTGATAAAATAATTACTCCATTTGAGTACCTTACATATGTTTCAAATAATAAGTTACAAATAATATGGACTACAATAAAAAATCCTCGAAAAATTGAAATATTTTCAACTAATGGACAATTAGTAGGAGTCTATGATTTACGAAATATTTTTGTTCAACAAAATTATTTTGAAATAGATTTACAGAATTTCATCTCAGGGGTATATATAATTACTATTTATGAAGAAAATGAACAGATAAGTTTTTCAAATTTTATTTTAAGCAAATAATGATAATTTAAAGGGTAAAACTATGAAAAGGATTATGTTTTTTATTATAAGTATTGTATTTTTAAATACATTCTTAACATTTGCCCAGCGTCCGCCATGCAGGGAGAACCATACTTTATTGTCTTTTTATACTGTGCCGATATTAAAACATCCTGAACTAAGAACAGACATGAGTTTGGAAGTTATTAATGCTTATATTCTTTATGACAGTCTGAGAAAATTAGGTTCCTATGTATATCGCGACTACGTTTATTCGCTGGGATTCGGTTCGAGATATTATTCATTTTTAAGTAATTATTATATTTTAGATGATTACGATGCCTTGCTTTTTTATAAAAATAGCGCATACCAAGATTCCAATTATATTTATTCTAATTTTCGTTTGGAAATTGATAGATATATAGACGAAAAATCGCCCTATAAACTAATAGAAAGCAGTATTTTTGGATCCTCATATATTTTGCATATCAAAGCAATTGATACAATTAGAAGATATTCTGATTATGATGAGAATTACGGTGGAATCGTTACAGCTAGAATATTAGACAAGCTCAAGGGAAATGTAATGCCAAGTTCCAAAAATATCGAATTGCCTGCTTCAAGTACTGAGTTTGTATATCAAAAACCTGAAAGTACAATAGTAAAAAAAGGTGAAATTATTCAATTTGATTATATTTTCAGTTGGTGGAATGGTCCAAATTATTTATTTATTAAAAGTGACGGCAGTCAGTGGATTGACAAAGATAAAGAGTACATTGTTTTTCTCAGATATGAAGGTATATGTTTGTTGGAGGATAAATCAAAAAGATTTTATTCATTGCGCCCTTGGAATTTAGATTCAAAGTATTTTCTTATGTATGAAATCAAAGATGGAATATTGCTTGATGATTATGATGAATTTGGATTTGGCAAAAATATCACTGTTGAAGAATGGAAAGCAAAGTTTAGGAAATTAGTAAAAAGTTATTTAGACGGAAATCCATTAACAGCAGATGCCGATAACTTCACTGAATTTTTGAATAATTCAAGCATAATCCACCCCAATCCCGCCACAGATTACATCTATATCAATTTCAATGACTTAGAGC
>CAZWXI010000175.1:0-2244 GCA_964637845.1 uncultured Hyphomicrobiales bacterium
TAATTTTAAAGTAGTAAGTATAAACGTCTATAGTAATGAGTGGGTGAATTTATTAAATCTTTCTCCCAATCCAACGGAAACACATCTTAATATTTCATTTCCAGACGGATGGTTATATGAAAAATTCTCTATCTTTAACTTATATGGTCAAATAGTTTATTCAGGCGAGATGAAAGGCTCAGAAATGCAAATTGATGTGTCTATGTTACCTATCGGTGTTTATTATTTAGTGATATGCAATGAACGGAAAATGTTCATTAAGAATTAGTTGAATAAATTATTCATTACACTATCAAATATGGGTACAAATTCATAAGAATAAAACTGGGTAGCTAAATTAAGAGTATTTATTAGTAAAAAAGTGTGTTTGCTTATTAAAAATATTAAAAATAATGATTAACAAAAGAGGCATTTTATGAAAATAATCATTATTTTGATAGCAATAATCTTAACAAAAATATTTCTTGCTTGTTCGACTGAACCTTCAAGTAGCAATGACAATGATGACAATTGCTATATAGCAGGAAGACTGTACTATACAGGAACTACTAATTTGTATCTAGGATATAAATTTTTTGGACAAATTCCAGAATGTTTGTATAATTTAAAAAATCTAAAATATTTAGATTTAACAGGTAATCAATTATATTTTTTAAGTAGTAATATTGATAAATTATCGATCTAAGAATTTTGTCCTTGAGTAAAAATCGAATAATTACGATTCCATCAAGTATCGGCAATCTAACAAGATTGGAGTCATTACTTTTATGTGAAAATAATCTAATAGCTATACCATCAAGTATAGCTAGATTAACTAATTTGGAAGAATTGGAGTTAAGTGAAAATCAATTAACAGAATTACCAGATAGTATTGGCAATTTGAGTAATTTGAGAAGTTTTTACTTGGCTAGTAACCATCTTACATACTTACCAGAGAGTTTAGGTAATTTGAAAGAATTGAGAAAACTTGAATTTGCATATAATAATATTTACAGTTTACCAGAAAGTTTTGGTGATTTGGAAAATTTAAATTATCTATGGGGTTATAATAACCAATTAAGAAACTTACCAGGAAGTATTGGCAATTTAAACAATTTGATTGTACTGAACTTGTCTAATAACCAACTAAGAAACTTACCTAGTAGTATCGGTAATTTGAGTAATTTGAGAGGACTTTACTTGAATTTTAATCAACTGATTAGCTTACCAGAAAGTATTGGTGATTTGAAGAATTTGACAACACTAGATTTAGGTTATAATAAATTAAGTAAACTTCCGTAGAGCATAGAAAATTTAAATGGCCTTCTCAAGACAATATTTTTGCGTGGTAATGATTTCTCAGATGATGAAAAACAAAAGATTATGACTTGGTTGTCTAAAACTAAGATTGAATGGTAATAAACAAATTAAAGGGTAATAAATAATCCCAAAATCCGCGATAGAACTTATTTTCTAAAGCGTAGCAATAGGATAAAAAAAAAGTAAACTCGATATAAATCAATGAATAAAATATGTTAAATTGCAATTTTTTAAAGGAAGAAAATCTTACACGATGCAAGAGCTAAAAATACAATTTACGGATAAAGAAATTACCCCATGGGGAGGCATGATATTATTGAAAAAGATGCTTGAAAAAATAGATTTTAAAGGAATAGTAGAAACATGTAAGGAGATACCACAACCTGGCTCAAATAGAGGATATAAGCCATATACAATAGTAGAATCATTTATAACAAGTGTCTTGGTGCGGTGCAAATCGTTTTATTCATACAGAGGTCGCCCGGCAGGATAAAGTACTGACAGATATATTTGGATGGCAGAAAGCTCCTGCTGAGGATGTATTCAAAAGATTTTTTTCAAAATTTACTCAATCAATAAATAATGCTATATTTTCAAGACTGTATGAATGGTTTTTTAGCAGTCTTAAATTTGACAATTTTACAATAGATTATAATGCACCAGTTATCACAGGTTTACCATTGAATTCATTTTGTAGCCAAGAACATCAAAATACTAATTACTGGAGAGTTGTGTGGGATGTCGGTACTACTGAACGCGGTTCTTCGGGTTCACCACTTTTCGATAATAATCGTAGAATCATTGGGCAGTTGCATGGTGGGTGTGCATCTTGCGATTTTCCGGATCAAAGAGATTACTATGGCAGACTTTCAATATCCTGGGAAGGTGGTGGCACCCCTCAAACTCGTCTTCGTGATTGGCTTGACCCCGACAATACAGGAGTTG
>CAZWXI010000176.1:0-2213 GCA_964637845.1 uncultured Hyphomicrobiales bacterium
TGGCACTCCGCTTTCATTTCTGATTCAGGATGAAGCCGACCTTTTACATATTGGCGACGCCCACGAAGCGCCACTGAAAATTCATCCCGACATCTTGTGTCTACCCTGGCGTAAGACCCAATTCGGATCAAAACGCTACAAATCAACTGTAATTCAAATGGCCAAAGAATATGCCGCGCCCTATATACTTCCCATCCATTATGATTTGCCTGGAACAGAGGCTTTACCACGGGAAATCGATGAACGTATCAGCGCAACCGTTATTCATGGAGAGAACTGGCACAGTTTCTCTAACAAAAAAGAAATCACAATTAATTGAAAAAGGAGAGAAATAACATGAAAAAGCAAAAAGTGGCAATCGTAACAGATGGAGCTTGTTCTTTAACCCCCGGTCAAGGGGAAGAACTCGGCATCTACGTTGCCCCGGTCTACGTGAATATCAATGATCAGACTTATCGAGCAGGCGTTGACTTAGAAGCATCTGAATTTTATCGAATGATGCGCGCCAGTAAAAAACTGCCCACTACAGCGCAACCCACGGCCTCAGATTTTATTAACCTGTATACCAAACTAGCGGATGAAGTGGATGAAATTGTCACCGTCGTGATTTCTCATCATATGAGTGCGACTCTTCAATCCGCCGAGATGGCAAATGAACAGTTCTCCAAAGTACCAGTCCATATCATTGACTCCGAATCGGTTTCTTTGGGGCTGGGTATGATGGCGATAGCTGCCGCACAGGCCGCAGCACAAGGGCAAGATGCGCAGGCGATAATGCGCCTGGTAGAAAATATTAAACATAGAATCAATGTCATTTTTACGGTTGATACCTTAGAATATCTTCACAAAGGTGGGCGTATCGGTGGAGCAACGGCGTTCCTTGGTTCTGCATTGAGCATAAAACCAATTCTCTATATAAAAGATGGGAGAATTGAACCATTAGAGAAACAACGCACTCGAAAACGCTCAATTGCTCGATTGCTGGATCTTATGGAATCGAAAGTTGGTAGCAGCGAGGTTCATGTTGCAATTCTTCACGGTAATATTCCTGATGAAGCCAAAGAACTAGAACAAAAAATTCGTTCAAAGTTCAATTGTGTTGAATTGTTCACCTCTGAAATGGGCCCTGTGATTGGCGTTCACGCCGGGCCGGGCACGTTAGGTCTTGTCTTTTACAGTGATTGATTACCGAGGTGATGTATAGATCTTGTGTGCTGCTGAGGTTCGCATTTTCTGCGGCTGTTCGACACGGCAAGCTTATATGGCTATTAGCAAATTTTCCCAAAAGGGTAAACCTTTTCTTTGAGATTTATCTGTTCAAGGGCTGATTCCGATGTCTTACAACGCCTTGCGAACCAGGACACTTAAGAGATGAAATCAGTGCTTGCCATAATAATGTTTGTCTTGTTTTTTATAGGATTGATAATTGTGTTGATTGTGATCGCAAAGATGGACCATAGGGATTAGTAATCGGCGAAGTCAAGACAATTAAAATTGCAGCACCTGGACCTCCCAACCTTATTGATAAGTAACATCGTTATTTTCAAAAGTCTTGGAATGCAATAATGTTTTCTCACAAAAAAAAACCGTGTTATCTACCAGTTCCATCTACCAAATGCAACACGTTTTTTTGTATGATTACTTGGGATAAACCAATTAATTTTTGCGTTGCAAATAAATCTCCTCGGTTTGATATTACTAGCGTCTATCATAAAAAATGTGAATTAGCCAGATATTTTCTGCCCGGGAAATTCCTCTCTTTTGACAAGATTCAAATAAAATATGCTATAATAATTTCGTAAATTTCGGATATTCATGAAAAAGAAAGACACTCAACACCCACAACAAAATTCAGCCAGTTCCGTGACATCTACCCGGTAATGGAGATTTCCATGTATAGCTTGATCATCAAGAAACTATTGAGATCCGGAAACGGTACGACACATGAAATTGTATGTATGAATTAATCAAAGTAATCTTTATCTCGAAAAAGTATTTCGACTTCTAAGAGGCATCTGTGCGAATCAAACGCACAATAAACGGCAGCATCCGATTAACAAGGTTCAAGGAGTATCTGGCATTTGTCATTGTAACTACCTTGTTAGGTGCAACTGCTGCAAGCAATGGTTCATTTGGATGGAAACTGATCGGAATTCTTTTAGCAAATTGGCTGGCTGTAGCCTTTGCTTTCATGATTAATGATGTTGAAGATG
>CAZWXI010000177.1:0-2093 GCA_964637845.1 uncultured Hyphomicrobiales bacterium
ACTGGCGACCTCTTCCTTGGCAAGGAAGCGTTCTAGCCAACTGAACTACTACCGCATTGGCTATATTATGTTTTATTGTTTTCCAGACTGAGCGGCAGACCAGATTCAAACTGGCAACCTCCCGGCCGGGCGTTTCTAGCCAACTGAACTACTACCGCATTGGCTATATTATGTTTTATTGTTTTCCAGACTGAGCGGCAGACCAGATTCAAACTGGCAACCTCCCGGCCGGGCGTTTCTAGCCAACTGAACTACTACCGCGTCTTCATCAGATTTTTTGCTGTGCGAAAAATCATGATTGCGCCGCATAAACTTTTTCATTATGACACAGATGTCACACAAGAAATCGCTCTCGAAATCTCCGGCCAGAATGGGATTTAAGATATTTCTCGAATTTCGCGGCTTTTTATTGATTGGTAAATGTGGAAAACCAGCGCAGTCTAATGGGTAAACCGATACGCTGTACTTCTACATTCACCTCTTTCGTGTTCTTGTATCCTATTTTTCAGACTGCCATTAGCAAGCCCTGTACAAAACTCACCATCATTGCAGTGCAATAAGTATACAAAATACAACATATACTTTCAAGCTCCATGAAGCGTACACTATCCACACTGAGGATAATTGACATCCTAGCAGACAGCTCTCATCAATATCGTACTATGCTGCCTGCTAGGCGCAGTCGGCCTTCGGCCGACGGAGCCTAGTTGCGGGGGCCGGATTTGAACCGGCGACCTTCGGGTTATGAGCCCGACGAGCTGCCTGACTGCTCTATCCCGCGATATTAGATTGTAAAATCTTTTGGAAAAATAAAATTTTACCGAGAGCGGATGACCGGAATCGAACCGGCGTCATCGGCTTGGAAGGCCGAGATAATGAACCATTATACGACATCCGCATAAAACTACTTGTAATAGACGGCTATGATTATACCTAATTATTATTTTTTTGTCAATATTTAGCTCAAAAAATAAAAGATTGCTTATAAACAGATCTTTTATCCGCGCAAATCTGCGTTGTTATCTAATTTGTCTGCGTCAAATTATTCCAATCACTTGCAAATTTTTCCAACCCCGCATCTGTAAGATCATGTTGCAGATTATACTCTTCAAATTTCTTATCCAAAGACACATTTTTGTATTCAATATCTTTTAAATTTCCTCTTTCATAAACAAAACCTTCTTCTGGTAATTCCAAATCACGCTTCCACCATTCTTCCAAAACTTTTAGTGGTGCTGTAATAATATCTACTCCCAAAGCCAAACAAAATTTAAAATGTTCATAGCTACGAATACTGGCTGCCAAAATTTCTACATGACCATCCCCTTTTTTATAACAATCTTGTATATTTTTAATTAAACTCATACCATTTTCTTGTTTATCATCAAGACGCCCAATAAAGGGTGAAACAAAAACATCGCCTTTACTTGAACCTCTACTCATATTATAAACTGCGGCAGCTTGTTCTTCTGAAAAACAAAGTGTCATATTTACTTTTATATTTTCTTGTAACAACTCACGTTCAGTTTGCAAACCAGCCTCTGTAATTGGCAATTTAATATGCGAATTAGAAATCCAACTATTCATAAGTCTTGCCTGTACTAACATCTCTTCCTTACTTGTTTCTTTGTCGGCATAGACTTCTATAGAAATAGATCCATCAGGAATCATTACAGCAATTTCTTCAACAATACTTTTATAAAAATTATTGATATCAATGTTACTAAGCTTTCCCCTTTCTTTTATTTTGGCTTGCAATTCGGGATTCTTAGCAATAAGACTAGGATTGGTAGTTTGACCATCAAGAAAGCCCAAAAGTTTCAATGCTTCTCGAGTTTCTATCGGGTTACCACTATCAAGGAATATTTTTGTTTTAAGATTTTGTGGTCGCATATTTAAAATTAATTAATATATAATTTTATTATAACATTATTTATAAAAACAAAAAACTTCCTAATTTTAGAAAGTCTTTTGTATAATAATTTGTAACCTACTTCTAGATATCAATTTTGCTATCAATAAGTAGAAGTCGGTGACGCACATTATAAGTACGTCACCGACAAAAGTTCATTTTCCTGAGGTGGTCTACAGCA
>CAZWXI010000178.1:0-2058 GCA_964637845.1 uncultured Hyphomicrobiales bacterium
TTCTGACAAAGGTAAATTAGATGACATTTACAGGGTAGTTGAAATTCAATTACCTGAGAATCCGCAATACGGAGATATTGCAATTTATCTTCCGCTTTTAGTCACGTTAGGCGATACTACCGAAACAGCTATATATATACTGAATTCTCGCGCTATAAGTAATGATGAAATCAGCATAGAAGAAGTTTCAGGGAGTTTTACCCTAGATTCTTTATGTATTGAGGGGGGCTTACGGCTTATTGCAAACACGGGGCAGTTTAGATTGTTCCAAAATTATCCAAATCCGGCAGATGAACGAACGACTTTCAGATTTTCGGTCATTGAAAAAGGATATCATTCATTGACATTAACAAACCTTATAGGCAATCAAATTTCAATAGTCTTTAACGAATTTCTTGAGCCGGGGCTTTACGAGATTACTTATAATTTAGCATATCTTCCAATGGGCAATTACATCTACAAGCTATCCGGACCAAATCTTTATTTAATCAGAAAAATGACCATACTGAGATAATTTTTCATATTCCAGCAATTTGTATAAATTTTAATACTTGTGGCTTTTCAAGTTTTAAGGAAATAATGGTGAAATTGTTTGATTTTACTATTGTATTGGTTAACTCTGATTCTTTCAACTAATGTTTACAATCAGCCGGCTGACGCGACAAATTAACATCTTCTATTTTTATGGTCTGACCAACCTTTGCTTGTATCTTCTCTTACTTTCTTCAGGATGTGTTTCTGATATAGCCGTAAATCCTCATAATCCGAATGAATTTTATGTTACGCTTGCTTAAGGTACATAGTTTCTATGGTGGACAGGTCGATGCCTACGGAGATAAACTAAGAAAGGCACTCTATTGCATCGAAGGGATTGACGGAAGTAATCAATGAACTTAAAATAATCAAAGTAGCAAGGTTGGTTGTAATTGAAAGCGATGGAGATAGATTGAATGCTTCTCGAACACCCGGCAGGCTCCCGAATTGGGAAAATTATTAATCAAATAATTAATAAAATATTTATTCATACGTTTATCAATACTATTTTACGATATAATTTGAGGTATATAAATGGCATCTGTTTCAATGGCTACAGAAAGGACTCAAATGAGCTTGTGGGTACAAGCGGTTCGTCCCTTTGCATATCCAGCTACAATCGTTCCGATTATAGTGGCAATAGCTTGGTCTTTGTTCAATAACATGGGAATCATTCATTGGGAACTTGTTCCTGTTATCATTGTTGCGGGAATTTTATTCCATACAGGCACTAATTTAGTCGGCGAATATTTTGATTACAAAAAAGGTGTTGACAGACCCGAAACTTTTGGCTCCAGCAGAATACTCGTTGACGGTCTTATGAAGCCCAAAACGGTTCTTATGGGTGGATATATTTCCTTTACTTTGGGATTTGCATTAGGTCTTATATTAGTAGCTTACCATGGTGTTCCTATGCTTGTTTTAGGTATCATAGGTTTGCTGGGCGGAATGTTTTATACGGGAATACCATTCGGCTACAAGTATATTGCACTGGGTGACTTATTCGTTTATCTTATGTTTGGTCCTTTAATGGTTATCGGTGCGAATTTCGCTTTGACGGGAGTAATTGATTACAACTTGTTCTTGATAAGTATTCCTGTCGGATGTCTTGTGGCATCTATTCTAATTGCAAACAATCTACGAGACATCAAGCACGACAAAGAAGCCAGAATTACAACAACGGCAGTGCTTCTCGGTGCAAAGGCAACAAAAGTCGAATATATTGCTATTGTCGCTGCTGCTTATATTTCAGTCGTCATAATGGTGATATTCGGTATGATTCCATTGTGGACTTTAGTTGTTCTTGTCAGCGCCAAACCAGCCTTGGATAACATTAAAATGATAGCTAATGCAAATCCAAATAATGCACAAGAGCTAATGATGTCTGATGTCAAAAGCGCCCAATTACACTTGCTTTTTGGTGTACTCTATACTATTGGTTTAGTTGTTGGGTATTTTGTGCAGGAAAATTAATTTTCGAAGCCAATACCACTGACGTAAAGCAAAAATCCGATGATTTATGCG
>CAZWXI010000179.1:0-2050 GCA_964637845.1 uncultured Hyphomicrobiales bacterium
TGCGGTCTTATTCTTGCAGCTAAAAGTATTTGGTCAGCCAAAACTATCATCATACGAGGGGCTTCATTTCATGGTTGGGTTTATGGAGAATGAATCTAACACAGCAGAACCCGGCAAAGAAATCGAACAATTTATCTTCATCACTTCAGAATATGAAACACGCATCAAAGTCAAGTACGGACTGCAATCACCGATTGAAGTTTTTATACCGAAAAATGAAGTCGTGAGCCTGCTTGTACCAAGGTTTATGGAAAATTTTCATTCTGAAGTAGTTTCAAAAAATCTTATCGAAGTGACATCAGAGGTGCCAATTACGATTTATGCTTTTTCGAGCGTTAAGCACTCATCGGACAGTTACTCGGTAATTCCGATTTCTAACTGGGGCAGTGAATATGTCGTTGTTTCTGTACCAAATGACCATTACAATAAAAAAACACTTGACTCAATTAAGGATTTCACACCCCGCTCATCTCAATTTCTCATCATGAGTGCTTATGATAATACTACTATTACATATTACCCCAAATCAATGACACGCAAACTCAATCAGATTGATTCTGCTTATACTATTGTGTTGAACAAGGGCGAATGTTTTTTAGTGCAATCTTGGCAATATCAAAGAGGGCAAGGAGACTTAACGGGTACTTACATCAAATCCGATAAACCCGTCGGAGTATTGTCGGGGCATGTGCGAACTGCGCTCTTGCAGGGATTTACGGAACAACCGCCCGATTCCAAGGACCATATATGCGAAATGTTGATGCCAGTACCGTCGTGGGGGCGTACATTTATTTCAGTACCTTTCGGTACGAATCCGAATAAAGGCGACTATTTTAAAGCTGTTACTCGCTCGAATAATGTCAAATTTGATATTTTTACCGATTTAGGTCCAATGGAACTTAAGTTCCCTGCTAATCAAAATTGGGCTATTTTCGAAGGATTGAACCGACCTGCTCTATGGGTTGCATCTGCCCCCGTTCAATTGGCCCAGTTCATGTACCGCGCCAATGATTCGCTCGAAACTATTTTTTACGACCCTTCGATGGTAATCCTGCCTCCTGTTGAGCAATATATATCACGTATAAATTTTGCCACACCGGGTGAAGTATTTCGTACCGCAGACGGAGTTAAATATGTAAGCCATTATGTAACGCTGGTCGCACAAAACGTAGCATTAGAATCGCTGAAAATCAACAACAGACTCGTAGAAGGTATTTCCAACATTCGCAACCAGTTCATACCCGGAACGGATATGCACTGGGCACGTCTCGAAATTCCTCCGGGGCAACATATAATTGAATCCGAAACAGGAAGATTTTCAGGTATTATTTATGGTATCGGACGATTCGATTCATACGCCATGGTGCTTGGTTCATCATTGGAAAATCCTTTTGCCGAAGACAAGGTCATGCCTGCACACAAGGTGACTGAGAGATGCTACGAATTACAGGGTACAATTACCGATGAAATCAGCGACAAAAGTTTTGGTATTTATTATGCGATTGTCAACCGCAACCTAAGTAATAATTTTAATTGGTCTATTGAACCAATACTACCAAATTCCCGTGAAATTAAATTTACTGCAAAACCTGTGGATATTTATCTGAATGGCAGGTTTGTGATAGATTATTACGATAAAAGTGGCAATCGAGGGACATATACGAAAATTCATAATGCCATAAAAATTACTCATCCCGATTTACTTATCTTGACAGGTACCGACTGGAATGACTCAACTTGCTTCGACCACTACATCAAAAATGACGGAATTGACGCGATTACGCTTACTTCAGTCAAATTGTCATCCGATCCACGAGTCCAACTACACACAGTGTCTCAATTACCTTATGAAATAAAAGGCAGAGACTCAATTCGTATACAAATTTGCATCAACCCGAAAGGAGATTTCAGCCCTATTCTTGGCAAAATTGAACTGGATTTCGATTGCGATATCAAATATTCCTACAATTTTCGCGGCGATGTAATGGCTCTTGATTTAACAGCACAGGGACACGATTTCGATAAAGTGCTCATAGGCGATACACTTTGC
>CAZWXI010000180.1:0-2038 GCA_964637845.1 uncultured Hyphomicrobiales bacterium
GTCATTTTTGCTACATCCATTGCAATATCGCTACCTTTACCCATTGCAATACTTACATCCGCTTGTGCTAGAGCGGTGCTGTCGTTGATACCATCGCCAACCATTGCCACTACTTTGCCTTTAGCTTGCAATTCCTTTACATAATCTGCTTTTTGTTCAGGTAACACTTCAGCTTTGAAATGTTTAATCCCTACTTTTTCAGAAACTGCTTTGGCAGTAGTTTGATTGTCTCCGGTAAGCATATACACTTCAATACCTGCTGCTTGAAGTTCTTGAATGGCTTTTTGTGAAGTAGGTTTTACTTGATCGGCTATGGCTAATACTGCTACTACTTTTTGTGAATTAGCAAACCAAATTACTGTTTTCGCTTCGTTACCCCATTGATTCGCTTTTTCTGAAATTGATTTTTCAATGGAGATTTTGTTTTCTTCAATGAGTCTTCTGTTTCCAATAAAATAGCTTTTGCCATTGGCTTGAGCTTTTGCCCCTTTACCTGTTATGCTTTCAAAATCGGAAATGGATAAAGTGTTCTGTTGTTTCAAATGCGAAACCACGGCTTCTGCCAAGGGGTGTTCAGATTGTTTCTCAATAGTGTAAAGAATTTGTTTCAGTTCAGTGGTATCATCTGCCCAAAAATCATTCGTTACGACTGGTCGCCCTTCTGTAATAGTTCCTGTTTTATCAAGTATTACTGCATTTACTTTTTTAGCCAATTCCAAACTTTCGGCATCTTTGATGAGGATTCCTTTTTCAGCTCCTTTTCCAACGCCTACCATTATTGCCGTTGGAGTTGCCAGACCCAAGGCACAAGGACAAGCAATTACTAACACGGTTATCAATGCCAATAAGCCTTGCGTAAAGGCATTGTCTCCGCCAAATACATTCCAAGTAATAAATGCAGCAATCGCAATCAAAATGACTATTGGCACAAAGATTCCGGCAATCTTGTCAACTAACTTTTGAACTGGAGCTTTGCTACCTTGGGCATCTTGCACCATTTTGATGATTTGAGCAAGCATTGTTTCGCGGCCAACTTTATCTGCTCTGAATTGGAAACTGCCTTTTTGGTTAATCGTTCCTGCAAATACCTTGTCGTTTTCGTTTTTCAATACAGGAATAGGTTCACCGCTCAACATACTTTCGTCCACATAGGAATTTCCATTTACCACCGTTCCGTCCACGGCTATTTTTTCACCGGGCTTTACCACAAGTGTGTTACCTAAAGCGACCTGTTCTATAGGGATTTGCATTTGATGTCCGCCTTCGTGAACAATGGTCACAGTTTTGGGCTGTAAACCCATCAGTTTTTTAATGGCAGATGAAGTGTTGCCTTTGGCTTTTTCTTCCAAAAGTTTACCCAACAAAATAAAAGCAATTATAACCGCAGCCGCTTCAAAATAAACGTGAGCGTGCAAGCCCCTTTCGTGCCAAAAGTAGGGGAATAGGGTGTTAAATACACTGAAAATATAAGCAACGCCTGTACTCAATGCCACTAAAGTGTCCATATTAGCAGAACGATGTTTGGCTTGTTTCCACGCATTGATGTAAAAATCTCGTCCCAACCACAAAATAACTGGTGTACTAAATACCCACATTATTTCGTTGGCATAAGGCATATTCATAAAAAACATTCCAATTACGACCACCGGAACGGAAAGAGCCAATGCCCAATAAGTCTTCTTCTTTAATTTGGTAAACTTTTCTTTTTGAATATTCTCTACGGTTTCATCATTTGAAGCTGATTCGTCAATCAATATATCGTAGCCAATACTTTGAACCGCACTGCGTAAACTTTCAGTTTGAACAATTCCGGGAATAAATTCAATGGAAACCTTTGCATTCGCATAATTTACGCTTGCATTAACTACTCCTTGTTGGGCTTTGAGCATACTTTCCACACTCACAGCACAGGAAGCGCAAGTCATTTGCAAAACAGGAAACGATTTCTTTACGGTAGTTACTCCATAACCCAAATCACGAATTGTTTTAATGGCTTCTGAAACCGTTTCTTGATTGGTGGTTTGGATAACTGCTCTTT
>CAZWXI010000181.1:0-2022 GCA_964637845.1 uncultured Hyphomicrobiales bacterium
CTCTTCCGTTAAGCGATGAGTGTTCAATGCTGTTCGCTGTTGTGTCCGGTAAATCGTATTTTCCGTAAACTAAACCCACACTAGTTGCGATGTACAAAGTCCCGTTAACGTAATCGAAATCATAAGCACTAGTTAAGAATTGTTTGAAAAAATCAGTAAGCAATGGATGGTCAATAAAACTTTGATAATCTATTACATCTTTGCCATTATGACTATTCCTCAATAGGAATACACCCCAAGATAAATCACTGACTATTATTTTGTTTTCATAATCTTTAATAGCCGTAAAGTATATAGGTCTATTTTTATCTTCATTAGCGGTTAAATATATAGGTTCAACGCCTTCAATAGCTATATCGTAAACTAATATACAGGCAGTGCTTTTATTTGAATTTTTATGTTTGTTTTGGTTTACGCCTATATATAATTTATTGTTATGATACAATATATTGCGAGCATTTATGACTTTTGAATAATCAAGATGTTTGAAAATGTCAACTTCAATATAAGACCCATCTCTGATGTTGATTATACCACCATCAATTCTATCGGAACACGCGAACCAAAAGCTATTATCAGACTCTACACAAAAATCGCTTATGAATTTATAAGAATTCTTGGGTAATTCGAACTGATGCTTTAAATTAAGAATATCGTTTTCAAAAGTAAGGACTTCAACCCGTTGCCTATCAATTTCAATCTTTATATAATGTGTTGAATCGGTGTAACTTATATGAAAACTATTAGCTCCCAAATATAATTTATTATTATATTCGATAATTTTCATAATGACCCTTGTCTGAGAGAGTTCATCATCTATGATGTACCTACTCCAAGCAGAACCGTCCCATTTTAAGAGACCAAATTCAGTTGCCGCTAAGAGATTGTCATCTTTATCAATTGCCAAATCCCAAATACGAGAACGCATTGGGATCGGATAATTTTCAGCCGATGATATTCTTTTAATTATGCCATTTTCGAGTTTATAAATGTAATAATCAAAACTATGTGATGTAGAGGCCACAAAATAAACTTTGCCGGTTTTTGATGCGCATACTTTTAAAATGTTGCTCAATGAATCTCTATTCTCAAAATTCGGAATTTCATCATTATATATTAAATTCCAAGAATTAGCTTTAGCACATAGCGAAAGTAAGATTAATAAAAAGATAAAATTTATCATTTTCATAAATCACCTTATATTTTATTCACATCCGGTTAGACATCTTCTCGGAGAATAAACCGCTTGTCCGGTACAATCAGCCCATAATGGTTCAGCACCAAGATATTTCGCGGTTAAATGTCCGTTTTCTACACATACCTCGTAAGTTCTTTTACAGCATGTTTCTCCACAAGGTTGCCATTTATATGCCTTAACTTTTGGGATATTATTTTCAGTAAAATCAGGATAGGGTGGCTCATATCCGGGGTCACATGCTCGAGTTTCAGGGTCTATAGTGTATTTACAACCTACCCAAATTCCACAATTTGCTTTGTAAAACCTGATTTGCAAAGGCTCACCATCGCACGGGTCAGAGGGTAAGTTTTGCCAAAGCTGTTCAATTATTAACATCGTCACAAACTCGTCAAATGTACTTAAACTCCAATGAAAAACATTTAACTCTCTCATACCGTTACAAATACCGTGAGACCACAATATATCAACGATTTCAATAGATATTGAGCCATCAGGGCAACGATATTCCCTAAAATGAACTTCCATTTGACATTCAGGTGTAGGTACATCGAAAATTTCAATAATATCAAACTTATCACAACCTGCTGTTTCGCTTAGTGGTGGACAAGGTTGACTATAAGTCATTGTAGCCACACCCATAGTAAGCAGAAATAAAAATAAAGTTTTCATTATAATACCTTTGTAAATTTTTTAAAATAATTAATTAAATTAAATTATCCCACAAGTACACAACACTTAAAAAAAATCGACCCCCGCTAATCGCGCGGGGGTCGCTTGTATCTTATCTTACTATTGTTACGGGGCTGGTCAAGTTGACATCGCCA
>CAZWXI010000182.1:0-2018 GCA_964637845.1 uncultured Hyphomicrobiales bacterium
AAGTGAACTATGTCATAAAATTATTATTACCATTTATATCCAATATAAACGAATTAACGGTTCAAATCATACTACTTTATTTGAGCAGTAATTGTGATACCTGGTTTACTTTCTCCCCCTGATGAACCGATTATTTTGCTTCATCATTTTTATTTTCTTCTTTTGGTTTATCTTGCTGGTCAGCATCACCCTGCAAACCATCTTTAAAGGCGCGGATACCCTTACCGAATTCTCCAGCGACCTTGCTTATTCTACCAACGCCAAACAGTAAAACTACGATCAGTAAAATGATGAGAAGCTCTGCACCTTGAGGTAAATGAAACATCTTATTCTCCTTCAAATCAAATTTGAACAATAAAGCGATATCAATTATACTACCTACAATGAACAAGGATAACGAATTGGTCATAATCGGTGGTGGGTTAGCCGGCAGCGAGGCTGCCTGGCAAGCGGCTCAATCTGGAGTGAGGGTCAAACTTTACGAGATGCGGCCAGATGTTCAGACCGGTGCACACGTAAGCGGAAACCTGGCTGAGCTGGTTTGCTCGAACTCTCTTGGATCGAATAACCTTGACCGGGCGAATGGATTATTACTGGAGGAGTTAAGGAGATTAGATTCTTTACTGATACAATGCGCAGACTCTAACGCCCTCCCAGCAGGCACCGCGCTTGCTGTTGATCGAGAGAGATTCTCCGAGTCTGTGACTACTACTCTATGTAATCATAGCAATATCGTAATCATCCGCTCAGAATGCTCGTTAATACCCGAACAATGCTGTATTATCGCGAGCGGTCCTCTCACTTCGAGGGCTCTGGCATCCCAAATTTCCTCTTTTACCGGTAAATCCAATCTTTTCTTCTATGATGCAGTCTCGCCCATCGTTGTCTATGATACGATAAATCTGGATAAAACATTTCGTGCAAGCAGATATCGAGAGAAGGATAGTGGTGATTACATCAACTGTCCGATGACGCGAGAGGAATACTATTCCTTCGTTAATGAGCTGGTCAATGCTGAACGGGTGAACTTAAAACCATTCGAGACACAAATCGAGAAAGGAGTAACCGCCGGGAGGGGGAGTTACTTTGAAGGATGTTTACCTATCGAAATATTAGCCGAGAGAGGAATTGACGCAATTGCCTATGGACCTTTACGTCCGACGGGATTAATCGATCCGCATACCAACAAACGCCCTTACGCAGTGGTGCAACTGCGAAAGGATAACCTGGCGGGAACACTGTACAATATGGTGGGATTCCAAACGAACTTGACTTATAAAGAACAAGACAGAGTATTTCGACTCATCCCTGGATTGGAGAATGCGGAATTCGTCCGCTACGGACAAATGCATCGAAATACCTATATTTTTTCCCCAGAAATCTTATTGCCTACACTACAAACCAGGAAGAGACCCAATTTATTCTTTGCCGGTCAAATCATTGGGGTTGAGGGATATGCAGGAAACATCGCAACAGGATTACTTGCCGGGATAAATGCTGCAAGACTAATTAAAGGAGAATCGCCATTAACTTTGCCACTGGAGACCATGGTCGGCAGGTTAATCCACTATGTGACCCATGCAGAAGAAAAAATTTTTCAACCGATGAAAGCCAATTACGGTCTTTTTTTGGATCAAAATGATATTCAAATTCGGAAAAATAAAAAATTACGAAATTTATCGATTGCCGAAACGTCAATAAAGTTGATAGAAAAATGGAAATCAGAGAACATTATCCGCCCCAAAGATTTCGCATAGTTATACTTCTCTGCCTAATCGGTTTACTTATTTCGGCGAGTGCCTGCTATTCAAACAGGGCAGAGGAAAAAATAAAAGCGGTTGAAGTCGGTGATCGTATCTCAGAGATTGAAAAAGATGTTATGTACCAACTTGAATGTGGACCTCGTTTGCCCGGATCCAGCTGTCATGTATTGATCGAACAATATATAGTTCAGCGACTGATCGAAAGCAGCTTTTCGATTGAACAACAGCATTTTACATACAATAATAAAGGGGTAA
>CAZWXI010000183.1:0-2003 GCA_964637845.1 uncultured Hyphomicrobiales bacterium
ATCTAAATTATATTATATTTAACTTTCCTCCGCTGTTTACTATTAATTTTCCTCCACCATCAATAATAATTTTATCTGCAGTTATTGTTGCGGGAGAGTAAATCGCAAGTGTTCCTACGGGTGAGATTTTTAAAGAATAACCAACACCAACGCCTTTACTATAATCCCATCTGCAAAATTCTGTGATGGTGAAATCTAAATTATAAGTTGTAGGTTCTTGTAAGTTGATTTGTTTGTTTGTAGTAAGGTTGACTGATTGACTATCTGGTAAATAACAAGGTTTTTTATAAGTAATTGTGTGGTTTGAGAAATAAATTATTGTAGTAGAATTTGCAGTATATTCGGTTATATTTTGTCTATGAATATTTCCTAATGTATCAGTAGAAAGATAAGAGGTTTGCTTACTATATTTATCTGTGATATTTACAATAGCATCCTGCAATGGTTGTCCTAACGCATCTTTTACATTGATGTCTAAATACCACTTAGACGTAAGATTGCATTTATATCCGTATTCTGGTATACAATCACCAAAAGTAATTTTTGATAAATTATGTGTAACGTTAAAGAACTCAATACTCGCCCCCGCGAAAAAACGAACATCTGCGATAGTATTATTTATTATTATAGAATCAATAACTTTCAAATTGTATGTTTCATCTGCAAATAATCCACGAACGTTGTTTATAATTAATGAATTTTTTATAGTATTATCTACTCCATAGATGAAAGACATCCCATATGCCCCAGGAAGTCCAACTGCAGAGTGACTTGTTATGTTTATAAATGTATTATTTTTTGGCTCTTTAAGTTGAACACTACCGATATTAAAGTTGTTTGCTTTATTTCCTCTTGATATGATGTTCTCAAAAGTTGAATTTGTCATATTAATTATCTCTACTCCAAAGTATTCGCTCTCAAAAATACAGTTTTTTATATCTAAATTTTTTGCATTATCTATAAAAAGTCCTTTTGAGGATGATGTGTTTGTCCCTGCTACAATCACATTTTGACAATTAAGGGTTATATCGCTTGCATTAATTATTATACATCCAGTATTTTCAACATCTGAACAACTATATTGTGGTTTAAACCAAGTCACTTTTCCTTCATAAAAACTACTTGCTATCCAAAATGCACTTACAAGTGTTGTTTTTAATTGAAGTGTTGAATTTAAAAGACATGCTAAGGGCACCATTAAAGAATAATCGGAAATGCTATCGGGTATTTCTCCAGCGACTAACGACCACTCACCAGTTGAATTATAACACGTTATATTTGATTCAATAGAATGTGCCTGTTTATAAGTGACGTTTGCTCCAGATAAATCAGCGGGAATTGTATAGTTTTCAAATACCAAACAAATTGCGTCCTTTTCACAAACTCCACCTGTTTCCCAATTTTCATCTACTGTTTTATGACAATCGTGCATATTTCCTTCACACGTGTATGTATCTTCAGAATCTTGTTCTATATAAGAACGTGGTAAAATTGTATGTTCATTCACCAAAAATTTAACTTCTATTGTGTTTTTTGATGAGTTTCCCCAGAGCGTTCCAAAATCATTTTTTACATATGGCGTTATATTTACGCTAACATCTTCTCCAAGAATACGTGCAGAAAGTCCTCTCGTTGTTGAGCATAATGCGTTACAAACACAATTTATTGTTTCATTTGCAAATTTAATTTCATCAATAAACCAACTCACATTTCCGTGGCAACTTACTCCCGCTTCTGTAGTTGAGATGTTAACAGTAGCATTAAATTGAGTTTTTAAATGATTTGGAAGTGAAGGAAGAATTGGAGTTGTTATATTAGGAACAATTGTTGGTGGCGTTGTCCCATGTGATAGTAAAATCAACATAATAACCACCAATAAACACAAAAACCATACACATAATAACTTCACTTTTCCTTGAGATTTTTTATTAATATACATTTTTTTATTTTTATTCAATTATTGTTGCTGTATCGTTTGAGAAAATTCTTCTTGTGCAAGCAGA
>CAZWXI010000184.1:0-2000 GCA_964637845.1 uncultured Hyphomicrobiales bacterium
CGTACCTGCTGATACATATATAACGTTCGTGTTTGTAACTGCTAAACTGTACGGGGGGTCTGAACTGGGGAGGAAATTTGGTGTTACATCCAACCACTCTACGCCATTGTTGACTGTTGCAAAAACGTGACGTTTGTCCACAGGTTCACCGGGGGGTTCGGGGGTATAATAGTATTGTACGCCTACGAAAAAGTGATTATTGGGTGTGACTTGTAGAGAGTGTACGATGGTATCGGCGAATCTTATTCTTGTCCATGCAGATGCTGAATTGTCTGAAATGTAAAGCCCCTTTTCGGTTCCTGCCAAGAAATTTCCGACAGAATCCATGGCAAAAGATTTTACGATTTGGTTGATGTTTGAGACTAAACTCCAGTTTGTTCCCAAATCAAGAGATTGCCACACTTCTCCGGATTCGATGATTTTGAGTATTCTTCCTTTTTTGGCATAAAAAATTCGAGATGCTTTTACTGCATTTACGTAATTACGGTCGTCTTCGAAAACATCGCCTATTCCGAGAGAATATACAGGGTTACGGCTTGATAAATAGGCAAATAAAATCTTATCTTTGCCTGTCGTAATAGCTGTTACTCCATGTCCGCGAGTATTCGAACCCGGTACCCAAGTGAGGCGTTCGGCATTATCGTTTGCAAAAACGCCCCCGTAACGCGTACCATAGACAATTTCGTTGTTTTTATTAAAGGTCAAGCTTGTTGCATTGAAGTCCGGCAAAGGTTCTCTATCTAAGGTTATAGGTCTCAACATGAAGGTATCAAGTTCCGCCCAAGTCAGCCCACCGTTTACGGATTCGTATATTCCGCGTCCGTTTGTAGCGGCATATACAAAGCCTAAAGGTGAGCGTTTGATGTCGTTGATGAATAAGTTGTTAAGTCCGCTGTTTTGACGCATCCATGTCTCGCCGCTGTCTCGTGATACATAGATGCCGCCGCCGTAAGTGCCTGCCACTATGTAGTTTTGGGTGGTAACATCAATCGATGTAATATCCATATAATGTAAGCCGTGAATTGAGCGTGTCCAGCTTTGACCGTTATTTTTGGATATATAAATGCCGCCACCGTAGGTACCTGCGAAGAGGTGCCAGTTCGGACCTGATTTAATTGCTTTTACATGTAAATGCCCAAGACCGTTATTTGCGGGATTCCATGTATTACCGTTATCGGTGGATTTGAATATCCCTTGGGTTGTTGCTAAATATACTTCATTCGTCCTGCTAAATTCTATAGAATTGATATAAAAACAGGTCAGGCCCGTATTACTTGCAGTCCATGCAACGCCGTTATTTATAGAGGTAAATAATCCGGCTCCCCAAACTGCGGCAAATAGCTTCCCGCTTGCGTTTGCTTTTGCATTGCTTACGAAATTTGTATTCGGGCTGTGTAGTTTGCCGAATAAGTCTTGAGCATTTGATTCGACGAGTGCCGAGTTGGTTCCGCAGAATAGTCCAATTAAGGCAATAAGCAGCCAATTTACTTTTAATCTGTTACAATTTTTCATTTTTTTTCCCAGAAATTAACAAACAATTAAATATATATAACATTATATGGAAAAATGTTACAATAAATTTTTAAAAAGTAAAAATTAATTTTGCAAAATAATAAATAAGTATTGATTTGATATGGTCTTCTGCCACTTTTATTTTCGAAGCGTAATTAACTTGTTCAAATAAAATAAGGTTCTTCATGTGGATTGAAATATTCAGAAGTGGTGCTCACACGGATTCATTAGGTAGAACGAAGTATTTCGGTACGGAATTGTTAGAAACGATTTCCCGCAAATACAATACTATGGCAGAAGCCGACCCGAGTGTTGAATCGCCGATTGTCAAAGGTCATCCGAAAGATTATGCTCCAGCTGTCGGTTGGGTAAGCAGACTAAGGCGCCGCGGCGATAGGTTGTTGGCAAAAGCTAAATTCATTTCCGATGCGATTGTCGCCGAGTTGAAATCTGGGGTTTACAGGAATGTGTCGGTGTCATTGTCGCCG
>CAZWXI010000185.1:0-1929 GCA_964637845.1 uncultured Hyphomicrobiales bacterium
GGTGAATTTGGGATTTGACGCACGTTTGCAAAATGCTCGTTGGGCTCAGACTTCGCGTAAAGAAGAAGTACGCGTTGACGGAGAAGTTGTTCGTCCGACTATCGAACGCAAAACCATGCTTATGCAACTAATGCCGTATGTTCAAGTTCAAGCAACCGATTGGCTCAGAATAGACGGTATGTATAATTTCTCTTACGATATACATAATGATATGCGTTATCCCGGGCAACAGGCATATTATGTAGGAGTCACAATTCAACCCTGGCAAGAATTACCATCGTTGAGAGTGGGACTTATCAATCCCCCTATCAGTGTGGATTATGACGATCACACTGTACTTGTCAGACAAGTAGCCGGACTTGGTCGTAGCATGCCTTTAATCCCTACAGATTATGCCGAATTAGGCTTTGAAATCAATTATGACGGGATATCTTGGCTAAACGCATCATTCGGAATGTATGAGTCAAAGAACATGGCTAAACTGCTTGCTGATGGTGTACCACTTGTGAATAAAAATACTATGTCATCTGTTATGAATCTGTCTGTCCACCCTAAACTTGATTACGGTTTGCAGGGATTTGCAGGCATAAGCCATTTTTTCAACAGTTCATTGAAGACAGACGACGGAATTTATTTCGGTAATAACTATTACACAATATCATCTGCTTACTTAGGATTCGGATTGGCAGACAGGATTGCATTAATCGCGGAATATATTACTTCCACTAAGCAGAGTATCATGGAGGTAAACAATTATCTGTTCGAACTTACATACCAAATCATAGAACCGATTTATGTTTACGGAAGATATGAAATCGGGCAAACCGATATATTGACAACCGGGCAAACATGGAAAGCCAAACAATACGTTTTCGGGGCACGCATATACCCATTACCATTTATAGATTTAATCCCCGAGTATAGAATTTACGACCGTGCGGATGTGCGAGGTACAAGTGCCCAATGGGCTTTCCAAATTCACATATTTTATTAGAAGTTTAGTAGGAGAATAACAATGGAAAATAGCAATCAAAGAAGAGATTTTCTCAAGAAAGCCGGAACAGTAATAGGAATTGGAGTTTTTGCAAGTGCTTTTGGAAGCGTAATCACTTCCTGCGAACGTGACGAAATTTTACCCGCACCCGACCCTGAAACAATTGACCTTGATATGTCAAAATATCCGCAATTAGCACCAGTTGGTGCAATGGACATAATTGAAATACGCCGAAAAGACGGTTCGCCACTAAAACTGTTTTTGAAACGTGCTTCAATTGACCATTTCATAGTATTAGAAGCGTTGTGTCGGCATCAGTCCGGTCCTTTAGCACTACCCTCAACCCCCGAAGGCAAGTTGAGATGCATTTTACATAATGCTACATTCAACACAGACACAGGAGATCTGATTGACAATCCGACTTCGGATACTGTACCCGATTTGATTAAATTTCGAGTTTTCGAATTCAATCGAACAACAAATGTATTAAGAATTGAAGTTTGATTATGTTACAAATTTTTCTTAATTTCGTTATATAAATGCACAGTAATATTTAAAATTATATAAAGGGAGATTTAAAAATGTTAAAGAAAATCATTGCTACATTAGTATTTGCAGGACTAAGCATTAGTTTTATAAATATCGGAACTGCAAATACAAATGAAGGTAAAGATCCTAAACAAATTTTCGAAGATGCAAAATGCACTACTTGCCATTCTATTGACTCAAAAGGCGTTGAAGCACGCAAAAAGTCTGATAAGAATGTTGACTTATCGAGACTTCATGAAGGGCATGATGCCGCTTTTTGGATTGCATATTTGAAAAAAAATGAGAACTTAAACAACAAAAAGCATCCTGTCGCTTTTAAGGGTTTAGATGAAGATTTGGCAGCTATGGTTAATTGGCTGATGACTGCAGAATCGGAAGAACCGGAA
>CAZWXI010000186.1:0-1806 GCA_964637845.1 uncultured Hyphomicrobiales bacterium
TGTCGCCCTCTAAGTCATTTAAATTAATGTAAACGTAATCCGTGGCGGGGTTGGGATGGATGGAGGGGATATAATATGCCTCAGCTACGCTTACTTTGTTCATTGTGGTGAAATACCAAGTTGGAGACCACTGGCCAAATCCGGCAAAACAATAACCACGTACTCGCCAGTAGATTGTTCTATCGTCAGGTAAATTTTCCGCTCGATATTGAGTGCTTCTTAGTGTATCCTGCGAAAATATCAGGTCATTGTATTGCCTGTCTAACGATAATTGTAAATGATAACGCTCGGCATTGTTCAACGGATGCCACTTGAGCGTTGTATCAGATGTCACACCTATGGAATTATCTTCGGGTGTGATTTGTACTCCTTGCTCCAAGCGGGTGCGAAAGGTATATGTCGGTGACCATTTTATTGTCTGTCCCTTCATGGAGGCGACTCGCCAGTAATAATCGCTACAGTTGTCCAAACCAGCTACATCTTTGGTTAAGAATGCTACCATTGAGCCAACCTCGAGCGTGTCATCTCGGAGCATTTGAGTGAACTTTTCATCTTTGGCAAGTTGGAACACGTATTTACCAATGTCCGCTACTTTTCTCCAACGGAAGCTCACATCAATAAACAAACCCTTACTCTGGTCTGCAGGCGAAATTAAATCAGGCACCCCCATATTCGTATATACTGTATCTATTAATGTAAATATGTCGCCACGTACAATGGCATTGCCCCCTCTCGCTAATATTGGTCTGCTACCTGAATAGGTAATAGATGAATATGGCGATACCTTAGGATTCGGCAGATTTATTCTTGTGAAGGTTTTCCAACCGTCTTCGGTCATTGCATATAAACCATGACCACCAACTAATGTACCAACATTTTCATTAAGCATATGAATTTGGAAAGCACTAGGGACTATCCAAGGGTCAATTATTGTATCAAGAATAATATCCCAAGTTCTGCCTTTATCTTGAGTTTTAAAAATTACTGTATTTGTAAATTTTCTGAGTTGTTCATTGGATCTATGTGCTATCATATAACTTATATCATCATCAAGAAAATAAATATCCCAAACAATTACTGTCGTATCAATTGGAACTTTCTCAAATGATGTACCACCATCAGTAGTATAATAATAGTGTCGGTTTTTATGATAGAAACTGAAATTATTGGAATCCTTTATATAACAAGACGTTGTACCACTAAAGGTGTCACCTACATCAAATATTTTATAATTTTTCCAACCATCTTTTGTCCAATAAATTCTGCTGCCAATGTTAGCTAATCCCGTAAGTGTATCAACCATCATTATTTCTCTTTCTCGAACTTGTCTCCATCTGTGAAAATAAGTTGCATCTAAATAGAATGAATCCAATGCTTTACCTTCATTGTTGAATTTTATGACAAGATTATCTCTATAACTAAGTAAAAATATGACATTATAATGAGGATATGCTATATTTTGTGGTTCTATTAAATCACCCGAACCCACATTGTCAAATATTAAATCCCAATTAAATCCACTATCTGAGGTATAATAAATTCTTCCATAATTACCTAAAATGCCGAAATATATACAATTTAAGGAATCATTACAAATTATCTTAACAGGTGTACTTGGAGCACCTTCAAGCACATTGAACCATATATTATTAGATTTTACAGATGAGTAATTAATGAGAAATGCGCAAATTAATAAAAATATTTTCATAAAGGACCTCATATAAAAAAGTAGAACTGCCAAGCCGAAACTTGGCAATTCTTATTTATATTATTATTTTAAAAATTTATCGGATTTAATCAATAATC
>CAZWXI010000187.1:0-1786 GCA_964637845.1 uncultured Hyphomicrobiales bacterium
TCCATAGCTCCATAGCTCCATAGCTCCATAGCTCCATAGCTCCATAGCTCCACTTGCATGTACTTTGTCCGGTCTGCTATGTTGCCTTCTTTCGTCATTTCAGCACATTCTATAAAAGTGTAAAATCACTCGTCACAAAATTAATAAAAATTTTTGAATGATGCAAGAGAAATCGGAAAAATTTGATTATTTCTCTTCGTTTGGAAAGACAGCATGTTTCGCTCCCTCTCCTTTGGAGAGGGCCGGGGTGAGGTGACTTACACATTGCCCAAGAGTGTTGTATATTTTAATCGGCTCCTTCGCTTCGCTCAGAATAACGGGACAACACCTCACCACTTCACAAACTTCTCCGCCCGATTGCCAATCCGCACAAAATACACACCCGGAGGCAGATGCGACACATCAATTCTTACTCCCTCTCCTTTGGAGAGGGCCGGGGTGAGGTGACTTACGCATTGCCCAAGAGTATTATATATCTTAACACCCCCTAACCCCCTCTTAAAAGAGGGGGAATTATCATCAATGACTATTTCGATATATTCATTTGCGGGATTGGGGAAAATAAATAAACCATTTTTTTGGGATAGAATAGGCTCGTCTGTATTTTCAACGGAACTTACTACTTTCTCTTTTGTTCGCCATAAACCCATGTAGTTCATTGCATAAAGTCTGCCGTCGTGTCCGAGTTGCAATTCTGTAATTACTGACGGTTCGAGTAAACCACGGCTGATGTTGTGAAATGACCGCAAAGAATCCGTAGAGCGGTAGATGCCACCCCAAGTTGGGGCATAGAAATATCCAGTTGTGTTGTCCGTAAGTATTTCTGGGTTTCTTGTTGATGTTGAATATCTAAAGGCTGAATATATAAATTCATAAATCGGGTCAATCGGGGCTTCATTTGTATAGGTTGTCCAGGTTCGTCCATGGTCACGTGTTATTAGCATTAATTCATAACCGTTATATAATGCAAATCCTGCTCCAGTAGTTGAGTTGTATGTTGTATTAATATATGAGCTATTTTCTCTGTTCTTAAAGTAAGGACTCAATGATTCATCGTGAACTAATTTCCAACTTTTTCCTTTATCGGTTGATAAATGAACCTTACCTGAATCTCCTATATATAGGAATTCATCATATTTGTTAAATCTAAAACAACCATCTGAATATCTGCCGTTATGAGGTAAATAAGCATTCTCTAATATTTCCCATGTTTCGCAATTATCATGTGATTCTAAAATATAAAAATTTCGTTTATTATTACCTATCTCTACTAGTCCACTTGCTAAGTATCTATGCTGATTTTTCTCAATCCAATTATAAATTGTAAATATTAAAATTGAATCATGAGCTATTAACTCTTCGTATTTATCGAAAGGAAATTGGGTGTGAACTAATCCACAACTTGAAAATCGAAGTGTTATTCTGTCATTCGGAAATATCCTCATTTGATTCTGCGGAAGTTGAACTCTACATTCTGTCCACAAATTTTTAAGGTTTATCCATTTTCCATCTTTATAATATAAATTGCCTTTCAAAATCTCTGATTTGGAGTTGACCTGAAAATATCCACCGGATACATTCAGGAGACCTGACCAATAAGATGTCCAATTTGTTTCTCCGTCTTTCAGTCTGAATACCCAACTATCAAGGCGATAAACATTGTTAGAACTATCAATTGCTAAGTCATGGCATTCGGTATATTGCAAATTATAGTCAATGTTCTCCCATGTTTTCATCGTATCTCGGGAGCGACGAAGATTATGTCTATAATTCTCATTGCTTAAAA
>CAZWXI010000188.1:0-1731 GCA_964637845.1 uncultured Hyphomicrobiales bacterium
ATAAGGCTTTAAAATATTTTCGGATTCGGCAATTACGGTTGCTTCGCCGGAGAGTTTATTGTATTTCATGATTATGGCGTAAAGTCCCGACTTATCAAAAGCTTTGATAATCTCTTTAAAATTTATATTTTGTGCCATAATATTATGCTTGAATTTTCTGTTTTATGAAAACTCTTTTCGAAATTCAGATTTCAGTTTGTAAGAAACGTCTTAACGTTTCTTTTACTGTATCGCTGTCGAAGCCTAAATATAGTAAATGGTTCCGTAGTGAAGATTTTTGTTTTTCCAAAGGTTTATTCTGCAACATCTTCAATTTTTTTAAAGCGGCATGTTCAGCGATTTCCATAATGTTATCTTTTGGATATGCTTCACTTATAGCTTTGGTTGCGATATCTTTTGATACACCTTTTGCATAAAGTTCAGTTCTCAGCTTGCTTATACCGATTTTTTTTCTGAGCAAAGCCGAGTTGATATAGCTGATGGCAAACCTGTATTCATCAATCAATCCAAATTGTTCCAAAAAATCCGTAACTTCGGTTTCATAACTTTTATTTATTGATTTATTTCTCATAAATTCGATAATTTGCTTCATAGTACGAGGTTTCATTGTAGCATATCTGTAGCATTGCTGTTTTGCCATGAGTAGTTCTTGTGTGCTTTTCAAATCTTCAATTTTCTCTGAATTCAACTCGAGCTCTTTTGCTATTCTGTTCGATACTACAATATCAACGTGTAATTCAAACTTATCGGTTGAATCATAAAATTCTATCACACAATTATTTGTGTAACGGTTTTTTTTGCGAACAGATTTTACTTTATAAATTCTCATATTTAAAAATAATAAAAAAGCCGAAAACGTGTTGTTTTCGGCATATAATTGATAAAAGCTATTACTTAACTATTGGAATTTTGCTCAATAGTTTCAGATTTGTCGGGTCAGTATAGTCATATTGGAACAATCCATCGCTACCTATCATAAGTAGTGATTTACCGAGAGGTATAACGTCATAAGTTTTGATATCACTCTGCCAATCAAGCAATTTTATATCTGTAGCATCTGCGACATCAAATACCTTCAACCCCGCTGGCCCATCACATATAAATAGTGTAGTACCGTCTAAACCCAATCCTGCGGGTTCTTGCATCGGATATGTTTTCACCAGTTTTGGATTGAAAATATCTCTTATGTCAATTATATCTAATTGATTAGAAGTTCCGACGCATCGATTACCTGAACGCAAGGTTACATAAGCGTAATCATCATTGGCTACTACGGGATCGCATGCGCGAATATGTCTGAATTCGCTGACGTATGTTGGGTTCCATGGCTTTGTCACATCATAAATATACATACCCGTCGTTGAGCCAACAAATAGTTTGTTCTTGAACGGATAAATCGTTTCAATTTCCCAACCGATATTAACTTTCGACCATGCTTTAGGATTGTTTGGTTGAGTAATATCAAATACTTGCATATCACTGTAGTCAACTGCATAAAGATAATTATCGTAGATTGTAAATCTTGCCATTGAACCTCCAATGCCTGTCTTATTGCCGGAGCTGCCTTTGCTTTCTCGGCTGCCATCGGCAATATCTATTGCAATATCAATACCGCCCATCATTGTAGGATTTTCGTGGCAACTATTGTAATAATATCTTAATACTGTATCCTTTTGAACGTAATCCACGATTAATCCTCCTTCGCTCATATCAGTAGGTCTGCCCCAAGCC
>CAZWXI010000189.1:0-1699 GCA_964637845.1 uncultured Hyphomicrobiales bacterium
GACACCCCATTAAATGACCAAGTTCATGAGCAAAGGAAAAATTTGACGTTAAACATGTACCAGCTGCATTGACTAAGCAGAATGCGGCGTTTTCGAGGCTCATTATATCACGCGCAACTCCACAAAAGTTGTACCCATGTACAATGAGAACGACAATGTCAGCAGAGTAAATATCTCTAAGCTGATGTAATTCATCCATAAATCCATCTTGATCATCTTGTAATCTAAGTAAGTCTAAGGGTAATAAAGCAGTTCCGCCATATCTCAATTGTGCATTTTGGTATTGAAATGATTCATCGTAATTTGTTAAGCACGTCCTTACGAGCTCTATTCTTTGATTTATACCACTATTCATATAAGATTCATTTGTAAGCAAGACTGCCAATTGAATTTCATCATTAATATCCTCTTCGTTGCCGATGAAATTCAAAGCTGAAGGGGTGTAACTTACTAAGATTCTAATATTACATTCTGCATTGATTGACTCTATTGCCAATTTGCGTTGATTGATGTCATCAATTATTGCACTGTCACTGTGAAAATGGCATATCTCAGGGGGGATTGATGATTGATCAATAAGAATAATAATATGATTTAGTGAATCTAGTGGTTTTATTTCATATTTCTCCTCCTTAAACTGTATAAAACCACGGATTTTACCTGATTTGATTATTAGAGAACCAAATATTGTATTATCATCAGAGATAACTCTATATAAATTTTCTCTAAGATGAATAATTATTCCAACAAAATTGTCATTATCTAATAAGTCAAAATAAAGGGGTTTATTGAGTTGATAATTGTTTATCTTTACGATACGAAAATCTTTAGTTGTAGATAAATTTATTAAATTGTTTATCTTAGATGAATCACTTTTGTCAATTTCTAGCAACGAACTTGTCGAAAAAAAGCTATCCGGGTGATTACTAAGTGATACATTTAAAGATACTATGAATAATACTACTGCAGTAATGCAATTTACATATGGAATTTTCATTTCAATATCCTCCGAATTTTAATCAAAAACAATCATATCTATGCCATAAGAGGCTCTTAAATCCCAAAGCATAGAGTTGAGTTTGATTATTGTTTCGATTGAATCAGACTCGTCAAAAGCAAATATTCGTTCTCTTAAATTAGTTTTAACATGTATCCATGTATGACCCTGGTCTACACTTCCTAATGGATAATCAACGCTATCTAATTGCATAAATTTGTTTAATGAAAAACTAGCTTTTAGCGAATCCCAAATCACTTTTGAGGTACTAAAGTTGTTATAAACTGTATCAGCTATGGGTATACTTTTCGTATCCCAACCCTTCATGATTATCTTTGTAGAATCACTTTTAACTTCTAAAATCCTTTCGCAATAACCAATACATTCTCCATGATATCTACCATGACTAATTATCAAAACTTTTTCGTCTTTATTAAATTGCGTTGCGTGTTCTTGCTTGCAAGAGAGCATGATGGCGGCGATTATTACCGCACAAAATATAATTGATTTTTTCATTTTTTATATCTCCTTATTTTTTGATAATTTTTTTAATTTCTTCATTTTCTTTTTTGAGTTCGATAATGTACAGCGTCAGTTCTTCGATTTTTTTCAACAGTCGTGCCTGCATATCGCCAAGCTCGATGCCGTTGTTCGATACTTCCGAAGCGCTCGGTATGCCGGGCAAGTGCTTGTTTGTTTTGA
>CAZWXI010000190.1:0-1654 GCA_964637845.1 uncultured Hyphomicrobiales bacterium
CAAAGGAGAGGGAGCAAGAGAACGTGTTTTTTATATTTTCCCCTTATTTTTGCAAGAAAAGGATAGCGCGTAGCCTTCAAAAAAACACCACCATATCGCCCTGAGCCATCGCCCCGCCACGAGATCGGAAGCGGGGGAGTGTTGCCCCTCCGTGAACATGGTTGGGACGTCTTCGCTGACAACGACGGGAATTTACACGTTTACAGCTATGGCGGTGGCACCACCGGCGGCAGAACGGGAGAAGATGGACGCGGGGAGAATGGGACGAAGGTCTATTATTATCTACGGCACAACGACAAAGGTAAGATAGAATTTGTATATCAATTAACTGTTGAAACTTCCCATGGTGACCTTGTAATTCCTATTGAATTTAATGACCCAAGCATAGATAGCAGAGAACAGTTTATGATTACTATGGAACTGTGTCATGCGTTCAATGTTATTCTTGCGGCAGACCCAACTTACTTTGATGCCCTCTTCGGAGGTAATTACAATATTTCTATTGAATCAGGTTTTAATATTGCTGCTAATTCAAATAGTATTGTAGAAGGAAACTTTATGGTAGGACTACATTCTCCCGACAAATCAAACGATAACAAAGCTACTATCCGAATATCTACTGAACTTTTCAGAGGCGATAAGGTCTATGACCCTACTACTAACCAGACTTTCGATTTTTCATATAAAGCAAAATATTCCAATATTTTTGGTATTTTGTACGAGCATGATGATATTAAATGGTCTGTTTGGGAAGTGGTAGCACATGAATTCGGACACCACAAGGATTTCTTAAAATTTGGTAGGAATGATTTCTTCAAAATGGATTACAATGAAAGGGAAAATCTTACTATAAGCCAAGTAAATATACTGAGAGCGTATTATGGAATGCGACAAGAAAGATATAAAACCAGATAGGAATAGATAAAATGAAAAATTATTACCTCTTATTTCTGTTATTACTGAATTCTTGCGGCACTATACTTGTTATTAGCGAACCTTTTGTATCCAATCCAAGCGGTGAACTTTTTCAATTACTTGATAAAATACATTCTGAACCTGACAGTATATTTGTGTATATTCAAAATTCCAAATTTTATGATGAGACTTATACTAAACATATTGAACCCAATAACGAATTTTACTTAAAGGTCATAAAAAATATCAAGGAATGCCAAAGAGAATCTTATACTAGACGAACGAGAGGCCCAATCTTAACGGATGGAGGAAGATTTGGAACTGTAAAGAAATATGAAGTAATGTATGTTTATAATAATTTTAAAAAAGGAGGACTTCGACTAACAGTAATACGTAGAGATTTTAATTGGAAATTAGTAAGTGTCAGTCACGTTATCCATGACTATATTTTGAGATATGTGAATGAATGATTTAATATAGCATCAATTATTATTTGTGAAATTTCGTTTTTTAAACATTATAACTGACAGAAGTAAACCCATTTTTTTCTTAATATGGCAGAAATGATTTCTTCAAAATGGATTACAATGAAAGGGAAAATCTTACTATAAGCCAAGTAAATATACTGAGAGCGTATTATGGAATGAGGCAAGAATTATATCATCCAATCAAATAAGGAGTAAAAAAATGAAAAATTTAAGTTTATTTGTTATTACTATGGGAGGTATTCTAATAAGTT
>CAZWXI010000191.1:0-1652 GCA_964637845.1 uncultured Hyphomicrobiales bacterium
TCAAAACAAACAAGCACTTGCCCGGCATACCGAGCGCTTCGGAAGTATCGAACAATGGTATCGAGCTTGGCGACATGCAGGCACGATTGTTGAAAAAAATCGAAGAACTGACGTTGTACATTATCGAACTCAAAAAAGAAAATGAAGAAATAAAAAAAATTATCAAAAAATAAGGAGATACAAAAATGAAACAATCAATTATATTTTGTGCGGTAATAATTGCCGCAATCATGCTCTCTTGCAAGCAGGAACAACCGGCAAAAACTAACAGTCCAGATGAGATATTATATATAAATCATAGATTTTATAGGGGAGAATGTCTGGGATACTGTGATACAAAATTGTTCATTAGTCCTAATCAAATTGAATATACTAAGGATGGATGGATGGTGGACTCTTTAAATGGATTTGTAAATTTACCAACAATTAATTCAACTCATGAGATTAATATAGAACTATGGAATAGTTTTACTGCATTAATCAATATTGATGACATCATGAAACTTGATTCTGCTTATATGTATGATGACGAAGGAACTTTGGGGGCTTCGGAAGGTTTTTTCGAAATAGAACTTATCACGACTCAAAACTCCAAGAGTATCAAATTTTTTAGCAATAAGTATTTAAAAGAATTAGATTCTTTGAATAAAGTATTGACAGAATTGAGGGCAGTGTTATGAGAAACTATTGTATTTTAAGTAAATATCAATTATTAATAGTTATCTTTTTCTTTATTTCGGTCTTGAACCTATTTTCAGGTAGTGATAGTTTATTTATTAATCTACCACAAAATGTTCTTAATTCTGATGAAGATAAGATAATCTCTAATATTCTTATTGATTCTGCAGTTGAAAACTACAAAATTGTACATGTTAACTCCAAAATACTACATTCTCTTTTTGTTGCAAATTTCACAGATAAAGTAAAGTTTGAAGCAAGAATGAAGAAAGAAAATAAATTATTTAATCTGTACGATTCAAAGGGGCAATTTTGCGGAAGCTTGTTTGAAAAAGGCAGTACATATCGCGGAATATTTTTTTACAAAGATAATTTATTTGAATTAAGACCTCTACAGGCTGGAAAGCACATTTTGCTTAGGCTTGATCCAACCAAAAGTCAAATAAATGAATCTACCACACATATTGTCATTGACACGAGCTTCAATAAATATGCGTTTTCACGTAATCTGCTCAAAGAAAAAATTGCTTCAATACCAGATGAATGTAATATTAGGGTATTAGTTGCTTATACTCCATCTGCAAGGAATCGGCGCGGCGGCGAAGAAAATATTAATGCTGATATTGAATTAGCAGTGTTATTGACAAACCAATCATATGCGAATAGCCTTGTGAACCAAAGATTAGAATTAGCTAGAACTATTTTGACAAATTATACTGAAACTGGCAATTGGAATCAGGATGTGAGTAGGTTCTTCAATTCTAATGATGGTTTTATGGATGAAATCCATACTTTAAGAGATAATTATGCGGCCGACTTTTTAGTTTTAATCCTTGACGATGATACATATTGTGGTCAAGCTACAGGAATAATGGCAAACTCGAATACAGCATATTGTGTTGTGAGTTCTTATTACAGTTGTTTAACGTCAAATTTTTCCTTTGCTCATGAACTTGGTCATTTAATGGGGTGTC
>CAZWXI010000192.1:0-1628 GCA_964637845.1 uncultured Hyphomicrobiales bacterium
TTATGAGCATGATAATAAAGCAATTATCAGAAAATCACCAATAAGGTTTTTAGTAGGCGATTTTATTGAATTTATTAAATATAAATCACCTTATCCCGTATTGGATGTTTCACTTTTATCTTCATATTTCATCGGTTCGGTTACTGTAACTTCCGTATTTGATTATACCGATACAAGTGCAGTATGGGCTAGAACAAGAACATTGATTACTGCACGGATAGACAGCTTGGTTAAAGGTAAAGCCCCCTTAGTTTGTACAAATGATTTAAGTATCGGGACAACTAATAATAGATGTATTGAATTTGAAATTGCTCAAGAATGGTTTGAACGCTTTGGTATTGAAGTTTTAGTTGCTCCCGGCGAACAATATTTTATTTTCGGTGATTACAGATATCTGTGTAATGTTGATTCCACCAATTATTTTACAATTATTCCTTTAGGTATAGCGGGGAGACGAATTTATCCGATAATTGATAACAATTTGATAGATTTTGATAATGAGTTAGGATTTGGTGTAAGTACCAATATAAATATTTTTTACAACAATATAAATAATCGAATCAATGAAATAAAAAGTTTTCAACCATAGGGGGAATATAAAATGAATAAAATATCAATCATTATTTTTATATTATCAGGTATAAACCTGTTCTCCCAAGTTTGCGGATCCCCATTTTACTGTGACCCTAACATAAAATACCCATATTATCAATGTAATGGCTCAACAACAAAGATAGTCTGTTCAAATTCGCCTACGACTTTAAATCCTAAGGTAGTTTTTGGTAAAATGCCTATTTGTTTGGAGATTGATTGGAAGGATGCTCCGGGCACAATTAAATTACCTACCATGGTCGGTGGTGATGAAATAGTTTTTGATAATTCAACCTTTGCTAACGATGTTTTGCAAGCTCAATATGATTGGAATTGTATTTGCGGAAAACAAAACACAAATTGTTCACAAGGATGTAGAATCAAAATTAGGTTTACAACAAATCCTAACGACATGATTAATAAAAAAGCACCGGGCGAAGCCGATTTAAAATGGACATATCAATCAACTAATTGTACATTCAGATGCGATAGAAGTGAAATCAGATTGAATAATACAAAAGAGTTCAAAGGGGAAGTTATAAATGGTTACTATGAATATAACCTTTGTAATTCGAATTCAACCTACTATTTACGTGGGAATAGTACCTATCAAACTCTAAATATTCTAACGATTCTTAGGCATGAAATCGGACACATATTAGGATTAGATCATTTCAATACTAACATGTGTAATGGTTCACCAGAAATTACAAGCAACTCCATTATGAACTCAAGAATGAACGCAGACGCACCACCCAAAGAATTGTCTATTTATGATAAATGTGCAGTTGCCCTATTACATTGTCCCTCAGTAACACCGGTTGAAGAAGCTAAAATTGATGATGACCAAACAAGTATTTTCCCCAACCCATCCACAGATTACATCTACATTAATTTCAATGACTTAGAGGGCGATAGTTCCCCCTCATATAATAGCGGATCAGGGAGTGTTAAAATATACAACACATTCGGTCAATGCGTAAGTCACCTCACCCCAACCCTCTCCAAAGGAGAGGGAGTAAGAATTGATGTGTCGC
>CAZWXI010000193.1:0-1604 GCA_964637845.1 uncultured Hyphomicrobiales bacterium
TGGTATGAAGGGATGAAGGGAAATTGTGTCATGGCAAGAGGGGAAGTTTAACAATTAGGGAGGGCTCCTGTAATTGTTGTGGGTGATAATGGATTTTTTAAGTGTGAGTAAGTATTTATCACTTTGATTGCAGGTCAACTAATCATTAGGTCGACAGATAAAGACACTGAAATCGGTTAGTGTCTTTGTCAATGGTGTGAATTCACTGAGTGGAATCTTTTAGGTTCGAGAAGGTCATTGAACAGGCACAAGTAAATGGCATTGGCTCAGCCTTAATCAGGGTTTTGTTCTAATAATTTCCGTATCCTTACTACTAACTCTACGACAACTTTATGATTATAGATTACGATACCAAATCGGGGGAACAATCAAAGCAGCAGGGTGGCAAGAACTTTATAACGAAACCTTTTACCAGAGACTGTAATTGGCCATCTTGATCATAAGCGAGTTGAGGGGTGGTCGAAACCGGATGACTTCTAAATGGCGAAAGAAGTCGCAGCCTACCTACGCCTTCTGCAATCGCCAGTCTCCAGGTTGGCCAAAAAGGTTACATGGTATCAAGGTGGGATTGTATTAGCGGTTTCAGAGAGATAAATCGTAGGTAAGAATTGAAAAGTCCCATCGACGAGGATTGGACTTATATTGCGGTGGTCACCTCGGTTTTATCTATCTTGATAAAATCCAAATATACCGAGCGGTGAGGCTTTTCTTTGGCAACCGTCTAGCTGTTACTCTATCCGCCGTATCCATCCTGAACTTACCGGTCGGCGTGGACGCAGTAGCGCGTAAAATTATTTATGTACATCGGTAAAGCCGATACCTGGCGCGGTTGGCGGTGTTTTTCATTAAAAATGGAGTTGATGATATCTGGATCCAGCAATTTGTTTAATGAATTCTCATTAATGGTCTTCTAAGCGCTTATAAGAACAAAGCGCATGTCTGGAATTCTTCGATTTGTAGGTGTAATATAATCTTTGTCTTTTACAAAATGCAAATTGTATTATCATGCCAAGCTATTGTAATCATGGTTCTCTCTTGATTTAATTCCAAATACTGTAAAATGCGACCGACAACCACTTGTTCCATCTTTCTCAGGAATTTCCGAACTGACCCCGATTGCTCCAGTAAAGAGATCACAATATTAAGACTCGTCGCTTCGTCAATCAATATCTCAAGACCTTTCGATTCCCTTAGCATATTTCTTAACGATTCGATCCTACGGTTGAACAATATATGGTAATCTTCAACGGACAACTTTCTGAAGGGAACGATCAGATCGAAATGATTTAGCAATTCCTTTGGAAAGATTCGTTTTAGTAATTCCTCCTTATCGTCTTCTTTCTCGTTTTGCATAATAATATCGCTGAGTAAAATAAACAGGTAATTTCGAAAATGGAACACCCTCCCACGCGAATCACGTAACTCCCCGGTTTCAAAAATTGAGGAGACAAAATTAATAATGTCGGGATGGGCATTTTCAAGCCCGTCCATCAGGATTATCCCTTGCGGATGAGTATCCACGAAATTGATGAACGGCGTCTGACGTTCCTGGCCTACTAATCCCGGGGCTGCACCTGTTAGTCTGGAAAGATCATAACTCTCCT
>CAZWXI010000194.1:0-1601 GCA_964637845.1 uncultured Hyphomicrobiales bacterium
TTGTATCTTTGTATCGCATTTCTAAACATTATGAGTAAAGTCGGAATCAAAGGAACAAAAATTCGCATAATTTACCTCACAACCATAAACTTATGAAAAGAATTATTAATCTGAATAAAGTAAACTCCTGTCAGTAAATGACTAATACTGATTTGAATATTATTAGTACCGTTTGTGATTGTTTGCAATTCCATAAGTTTGTTACTAGTAAATGAATAAATGATGATTTTACGTAAAATATCGTTTGATTCAACTGAAAGTGAGTTGTAATCCGCTGATAATTTTATAGTAAACATCGTTTTAGGATTTTCATTTACCGAGGAGGTTGGAAGGCTAAATATCGTTCTGTATTTGCATTCAACATTGGGAACAATAGTGTTTATAAATTCTGCGAATTCGGCTGAATTTACAAAGTTATCGCATCCAATATATAAATAATCACCTTCTATATATTCAGAATCGCCGCTGTTATCAAAAAGAATCCAAGCATCGTGAATGGAAATATTCTTGTCTAAGTTAAACCAAAATTTAAAATTACCAAAAGCTTGTCTAACTTGTTTGAAAGATTGGAAAATTTCTTGATTATTTATAGAATCAATATCGTCAACGGTGAAGTAGTTCATAGTATTTAAATCTTTGCCTGTAGTATCAAATACTGACCATGACATCTTAATTCTCCATAAACTTTTAGAATAGAATCGCTTTTGAGCAAAGTAATCTTTGTAAGAACCAATATTTGGATAACCTATATAATATTTACCTAAAGTATCGGGGCTATTGGGAAAATGCCAATAATAATTGGGGTTAATATCATATAGTCCACAAGTGTCAATCTTAACTGTTGGGGTTGTATTGAACCAATTTTCATCGCTGAATATAGGCTCAATAGGGTGCTCAGGTACCCAAAGACAACTATCCGGCGGTGCCGAATATAGATTGATGCTGAAAAGCATCATGGCGAAAAGAAAGAAAAAAGCTTTCATTGCGTTACCTCATATAAAATTAAAAAGAACAATTTATAGGATGTTTCCCTACTAAAATTTTGCTACGTATGAACAATTTTATTATTGTATCTTTGTATTGCATTTCTAAAAGAAAATACTTTTTACCGTAATATACCCCAAAAGTTGGTGAACCATCACAACTGTCAACCATAACTGAATCTGGATTAAAGAAAGTTGTATCATCTATTTCAAAGTAGTACTTCAAACAGCTATCCGGTGGTGCCGAATATAGATTGATGCTGAAAAGCATCATAGCGAAAAGAAAGAACAAAGTTTTCATTGCGTTACCTCATATAAAATTAAAATGAACAATTTATAGGATGTTTCCCTACTAAAATTTTGCTACGTATGAACAATTTTATTATTGTATCTTTGTATCGCATTTCTAAACATTATGAGTAAAGTCGGAATCAAAGGAAGTAAAGTAGTACTTCAAACAACTATCCGGTGGTGCCGAATATAGATTGATGCTGAAAAGCATCATGGTGAAAAGAAAGAAAAAAGTTTTCATTGCGTTACCTCATATAAAATTAAAAAGAACAGTATTAGTAATTAAAGATAGATTGCTTATATTTGTTAATTATAATTATACATATA
>CAZWXI010000195.1:0-1579 GCA_964637845.1 uncultured Hyphomicrobiales bacterium
TCACGCGAGGGTCAAAATGAAAGAAATAATGACTTTTAAGTCTGGCAAATTTTACTTTTGTGATATTTACGATGAGGCCCTAATCAATAACTTACTTGTCCGCGCTGTGGTACTCAATGAAACAGTTGTCGACCTGCCGATATTACCTGAACTATCTTCGCGATTAGAGCCCGACATTATGTATAGCTCAATATCTGGAACAGCTATGATTGAGGGAAATCCAATCATTGGAGAAGATGTCAAAAGAATTGCAGAAGGTGAAGACATTGTAAGCTATACCCAGAAAGACAAACAAGAAATTAAAAACTTAATAAATGCATATAACTGGTTAACTGGAATTGATCACTCAGGAGAACCATTTATATTGACAGAAGAAATAATTAAAGAATTACATAAAATTATAACCAATAATGTTCCGCACGAAAACAATATACCAGGACAATATCGCAATGAAATTGTTTATGTTGGAGATATGGCTCACGGTGGCAAATATACACCACCAAAGATATTGGCAGATATTAAAAACCTAATGACTGAGTTTGTGGTCTGGATAAATAGCGATGAAATTAAAAAAATTAATCCATTTATACGCTCAGCCTTAGCCCATTATCATTTTTGCCTTATTCATCCATTTGGTGATGGCAACGGTAGAACTTCAAGAATAATAGAAGCCTTGTTGCTCCAAGCATCAAATGTTAAATACGTACCACGAGAGCTATCAAATTACTATTATAGAAATGTTGACGATTACTACATTTCATTCTCAAAAAGCATTAAACTCAAGAAGGACGTTACGCCATTCCTAGAATTTATGCTGAAAGGATCAATTGAAAGTTTACAAGGTATTAAAGAATCTATTATCTCTTTTATAAGAAAATTTACCCTCAGAGATTATTATGTATTTGAAAAAAAACATAAACGAATTACAAAACGCCAGTTTGAGTTGCTTTTATTGCTTTTGGATAACTCTATTGGATTTACCTTAAAAGATTTACAAGAAAAATCTCCATTTTCTGTCCTCTACAACAAAGTATCAACCCAAACAGCGAGACGAGACATTAAAAAATTAACCGATAGAAATATTCTTCATATTGCAAATGACAATAAATATTATTTAAACCTGCGAGCACTCGGATAACAGTTTTTGACCGCCAACGACCAAGGTCACTTGCGCCGCCACCAAACCTTGCCGAGTCAGCGCCGCAGACGTTCTCGGCGTCAAGTGAACCGCCGCCTTGTTGTGTGCCGGGCACGATGTCTAATGGATGCGCTTTTGGCGCCGGTAGTTCTGTCAAAAGTTAGTCCCTTGCCCAGCCTGATGGAGGCGAAGGGCATAGCGTTATCGCAACTGGGCTCTGGTAACAGTGCCTCTGGAGGAGGCGGTCCCGCCAAGGTGGGATAGCGCGAAAGTACGGGGCGACGAACAGCAAGCGAGTACAGGCGAATCCGGCTGGGACCAGGGCGCAACACAGTCTTAACAGCCGTTGAAAACCCACGGGATCATCTGCAAAATAGTTGCTCCACCAGCTTGTTCTGGTAAAATGCCAAAACCAGTCACAACAGGGGATTTCGATGGCTA
>CAZWXI010000196.1:0-461 GCA_964637845.1 uncultured Hyphomicrobiales bacterium
TTCTCTTTGGGTTGATTTCCACTTCAAATCGGGGCACATGGGTAGTTCTAACATGTATGACGCTATCATCGTACTTTGCCCACTTGACCTCTGGTTCGCCACCCATTTTCCCATAGACAATATAAATATGTACTATGTTAGCGCTTCTAGTTGATTCGACAACACTATTAGCAACACTTCGCCAAGTATCGTGCAATGTGAACTTCACCTCAATTCCGAATTCCCCCAAAGCAATATCTGGAAAAACATGAGGATGAGGATTGAAATCTACAACTATTCCTTTGTCCTTGACAAATTTTACTAGAACCTCTCGTACTCGATTCTCAAAATCTTTTGCTACTTTATATACTTGACCACTCTGAAGGTCACTGTTAAGCACGCTAGTTACTTTATCTAATATCTTTTCGAACTCATCCTGCGTCATATTTATTGCCCATTAGTGAGATGGTTGAGTACAGCGT
>CAZWXI010000196.1:573-1573 GCA_964637845.1 uncultured Hyphomicrobiales bacterium
ATTTCCTACTTGTCGTTCTGTTTCCCTTAACTTAGCCTCGAAAACAAAATCATCTGGAAAGGACTGTATGCGCGCTGCTTCGCGCATTGAAATGCGTCTGGGAAGAGAATAATGAAATTGAATGTTTACATGGCACTCGGCGCGAATGGTATAGGCAGGTTTGTTTGCATCGAGTTGCCTGTTACCCTGTTCAGGACTCCGATTAGCAAAGCTCCATATATGATTTATTTCTGGATCAACCTCAACCTCTTCGAGATCACCAATAGCTTCACGTGATGTCATCCAATTTTCCTTGCTTCTTTCTGGTTTCGGAGGCACAAACTTACCATTTTTCGATTTGGTTCCGACTATAAAAACACGCTCTCTACTTTGAGGAACTCCATAATCAGCCGCATGATATAAATCATAAGAAATTTCATATCCTAAAGAGTTAAAATCCGCCAAGACTTGCTGCAATGATTCTTTATTATGACGCATTAATAATCCCTTTACATTCTCTGCAACAAATACCTTTGGTTTTGCTTTTTTTATTGCTTCAATCATGGCTCTATAGAGACCACTGCGTTTTCCATTAACCCCTTTACCCTTGCCATTATTAATGGATATGTCTTGGCAAGGAAAACCTCCAATTAGTACATCGACATTTTTGGGAATACTATCCATAACATCCCAAATATTTCCACAAATTATATTCTTGTCAATATTTCTTCTGTATGTTCTACAAGCGGCCTCATTTATTTCATTAGCCCAAACTATATCAAAAGGCAAAGATGGGTATTCTCTTCCAAAAACAGAAAACCCTCCTGTAAATCCCAAATCCATCCCTCCACAACCGGAAAACATAGAAACTACAGAAAATCGTTGTTTTGTTGGAGTTTGATTTGGTATGAGAAACATTGGGAGATCATTAATCGAGTTCTCATTTTTTAGCTGACGAATACTCACTTTGCCTCCTCATTTAATGAACAATAAAAATAGAACACTCGTGCGAATGAATTAT
>CAZWXI010000197.1:0-1536 GCA_964637845.1 uncultured Hyphomicrobiales bacterium
GATGACGACAAAATTGATTTAAAGCGGTATCTTTGGGAGCCTCCAATGATTGAGGGCAATGCCGAGAGTTTTATAAATAAATGATGAATGGAGTAAAAGAAGTGGATTTATTCGAAAAATGTTTCAGTTTTACGCGAGCCGATGAGGTCAAAGCCGCAGGATTATATCCTTATTTTCACCCAATCGAGGAAAACGAAGGTCCTGTTGTGCAAGTGGAAGGTAAAAGCATGCTTATGGCAGGTTCTAACAATTATTTGGGTTTGACTGCTCATCCCGAGGTAAAAGAAGCCGCTGTCAAAGCTATTGAAAAGTATGGTACGGGATGCTCAGGTTCTCGATATTTAACGGGGACGCTTGATTTGCATATCGAGTTGGAAGAGAGGTTAGCAAAATTCCTCGGGCTTGAGTCTGTTTTATTGTTTAGCACTGGCTACCAAACTGCACTTGGAGTAATTTCAACCTTAGCAATGAAGGGTGATTGCGTCATAAGCGACAAAGAAAACCACGCTTGTATCGTAAACGGTGCAATGTTGGCAAAAGGGGGTTTTGCTGAGTTCAAACGATATAAGCATAATGATATGGAAGACCTCGAAGCGGTTTTGAAAACAATACCCGAGCGGGCAGGAAAATTCGTTGTCTCCGATGGTGTTTTTTCTGTAACTGGAGAAATCGTCAATTTGCCCGAATTAATTCGTGTATCTCGTAAATACGGCGCAAGAGTGCTCGTCGATGATGCTCACGCGGTAGGTGTAATCGGCAAGGGTGGACGCGGCACTGCAAGTCACTTTGATTGTATCGAAGAAACAGACATGGTCATGGGAACGTTTTCCAAGACATTTGCATCTTTAGGCGGATTTGTTGCGGGACCCGAGAGAGTAATCAATTATCTTAAGCATCATTCGCCTGCAATTATATTTAGTGCCAGTCCGACGCCTGCTTCGTGTGCCGCTACTTTAGCCGCTCTGGATATTCTTGAGCGTCACCCCGAATTAGTTGATAAGTTGATTGCCAATGCTGACTATATGAGGCGTGGGTTTGCTTCAAGCGGTTACCACGTTATTGAAAGCCAAACTGCAATCGTACCGGTTGTTGTGGGCGAAGTCGAAGCCGCATTTCTCACTTGGCGGAAACTGTTCGACCGCGGAGTATTTGTTAACGCTTTCATACCACCGGGAGTGCCACCGAACATGAGTATGATGCGTACAAGCTATATGTCGTCGCACGAAAAGGTGCATCTTGACAAAATTCTCGAAGTATTCGAAATCACAGGCAAAGAACTCGGTTTACTGCAGTGAGGCACACGAAACAAGAGCTACTTCACGGGCGAGCTTAGAGTTCGCCCTATTTTGTTCCTCGTCATACTGAACTCAGGGAAGTATCCGGGAGATTTGATTCTTCGCCGCTGGCTCAGAATGGCTTTGAATGATTTTTTTTTTGCATTATTCAAAATTTTTCTTGCATATTCAAAAATTTTTATTAATTTTGTGATAGTGATTTTGCGTCTGAGAAAAATGTATTGAAATGACGAAAAAACGG
>CAZWXI010000198.1:0-1524 GCA_964637845.1 uncultured Hyphomicrobiales bacterium
AAGGTTGATATTTATTCCCACATGGCAATTATATCGGCAGTTGGTGAGGGAATTCGCAATGCTTCGGGTATTGCGGCAAGATTTTTCGGAGCTTTGACGGGAATAAATATTTCTATGATTAGCTTTGGTGCTTCCGAAGTTAATTTGAGCGTAATAGTAGAAGAGCGAGACGTCGAAGATGCAGTTATAAAGCTACATTCAGAATTTTTTAGTTAAATTAATAAAAACGGATAATAAATGACTGAAATAAATGGATGCAATATCCGCAAATTAGCCGATGAATTCGGTACTCCGGTTTATGTTTACGATGAAACTCGTATCATCGAGAACTTTAGCCGCTTAAACAAAACCTTTAAGAAATATTACGAAAAAACCAAAATCCATTTTTCTGTAAAAGCGAATAGCAATCCCTATGTTTTGGAGATTTTCCGTAAAATTGGCGGGGGAGTTGATTGCTCATCGCCAAATGAAGTCTTGCTTGCTAAAAAAGCCGGATTTGATGATTCTGACATTATATACACCGGAAACTACGAAAGTTACGATGATTTTAAATCAATATCTGCATATGAGCTAACAATTAATCTCGACGATGAGACTTCTTTTGAGAGGCTTATCCAAATAAAGAAGCCCAAATTAATTTCATTTCGCATCAACCCAGGTATCGGCAAAGGCGGACACGAAGGGATTACAACCGCAGGAACTGATGCGAAGTTCGGGGTACCATACGAAAATGCCCATCGAGCTTACCTCACAGCCAAAGGTGCCGGGGTGAACAATTTTGGAATTCACATGATGACCGGCTCGAACAACCTCGAACCATATTATTTTGCCCAAACAGTTGAAAAACTGATGCTTATTTCAAAAGAAATTTTCGATAAAATCGGTACTGTTCCTCAATACGTTGATATCGGCGGTGGTTTTGGCATACCATATGAAGATGATGAAGTACCCCTCGATGTTGATAAAACTGCTCGACTTGTTACAGAAATATTTATCGAAAAATGTACAAAATTTGGTTTTGGAGAACCTTATTTATTCCTTGAACCAGGAAGATTTTTAGTGGCTGATGCAGGTTGGTTGATAACTGAAGTTACCGGAACTAAAAATTCGTACAAAAACTTTGTAGGCGTTGATGCAGGGATGTCAACTTTAATTCGCCCCGCTTTATATGGCGCTTACCACAGGACATATATTTATGGTAAAGACAAACCCGAAAGCTACGTTAATCTTTGTGGTCAAATATGCGAAAATTCTGACGTTTTCGCTAAACACGTGTTTTTACCGAATGTTCAATCGGGTGATTTGATGATTATTAGAGATGCGGGGGCATATGGATATGCTATGTCTTCAAATTATAACAATAGACTCCGTCCCGCGGAAGTGCTTATTACTAAGCAAGAAGCAAAATTAATTAGAAGACGAGAAACATTTGAAGATTTGATGAAGCTGGTACCATAATAGAACTCAAATACCCCCCAAATAAAAACAACTGGCGACTCTTTCTGAGCCGCCAGTTGCATTAGC